>JAKSTR010000011.1 GCA_024402495.1 Treponemataceae bacterium | reverse complement strand
TAAATAAAAATTACCGCAAGCATTTTTCCGTTCAGTCTTCTTGAAAAACCTGCCCGCGCGAATAAAAATTCACAATTTTTCACAATCTGTTAAGGTTTTAAAATCGAATTCCGATACTCAGTAAAGGAGTATAGGGAGAAGCGCATGAATAGAAGTGATTCTGTTGCTATGGAAATTAACGATATTTTGGTTAAGCAGAACGATTTGCTTAATGCGATTTTAACTGAACAAAGACTTATCCGCGAAACTGTTACAAACCGTGACTGGGAACGCCTTGATGTTTCAATTCAGCGCATACAGGGCTTGTCTGAACAGTTTACAAAGCTTGAAGCTTACCGCTCGCAGCTTGTATGCAATTTTACCGGCAACGAAACTTTGGACGTTTATCAAATTGCACATATGTTTTCGCTTGATTTGCGTCAGGCGGTTTTGGAAAATTTCCGTTTAATGCGGCAAAAACTTGCCGTTTCAAAAATCGAAAACGATGCACTTTCTGACTATATTAGGGTAACCAAAGACTTTCTGCAGGGCGTTTTCAACAACGCTGTGCCGCAGGCACGCAATACGGTTTATTCAAAAAAGGGCAGGCTGGTTAATGCAATGCCCGAATCTGTTGTGCTGGACAGGATGATGTAGTTTCTTAGGAAATTACGGTTCGTTTATTTATTTGTAAATTAAGCATTTATATAGATGGTTTTGAAAGCTTTGTTAAAGTTTCTTTCAAGACGGTAAAAAGGAGTTTACTATGGCATCTTCATTTGCAGGTATCGAAATGGGCAAACGCAGCCTTATGGCTCAGGCTCAGGCAATCAATACTGCTGGACATAACGTTTCTAACGCTGATACCGAAGGCTATTCGCGCCAGCGTGTACAGGTACGGGCTTTTGACCCGATTTACCGCCCGGATTTAAGCCGCGCGGAAACACCAGGACAGATTGGTCAGGGCGTTACGGTACAAAGCATTGAACGCATCCGCGACGAAATGCTTGATAAACGTATTGTTGCCCAAAGCAATCAGGAAAGCTATTGGGAAACCCGCGAAAAATATTATTTCATGATTGAAAACGTTTACAACGAACCTGATAACGTTTCAATCAGAACAACCATGGATAAATTCTGGGAATCATGGCAGGAACTCAGCATGTATCCTGAATCTACAGCTGCCCGTATGTCGGTAATCAGCCGCGGTGATTCGCTTGTAAACTCAATTCATAACCGCCACAAGGGTTTGGAAGGCATCAATACGCTCATCAACGGTGACATTGAAGCTTCCGTAAAACAGGTTAACGATATTACAAACCAGATTGCAGAAATTAACAGAGAAATCGTTAATTCCAAGGCAATGGGCGATAATCCTAACGATTTGCTTGACCGCCGCGATTTGCTTGTTGAAAAACTTTCCAGCCTTATCAACGTAACTACAGACGACCGCGACCCGGATGAATTTATGGTTCATATTGACGGACATATTTTGGTACAGGGCAAGGTTGCACGCAATTTTGCTGTTGAACCGATTTTGGACGGCACAGGTTATTCTAAAGTAATTTGGGCAGATACAGAAAACGATGCTGTTATTACTGGCGGTTCTCTTGGCGCATTAATTGAATTGCGCGACGTGGACATTCGCTACGAAAAGCAGAACCTTAATACAATGGTTATGAACTTTGCCGACCTTGTTAATGATGTTCACCGCAACGCAATCGGTGCAAACAACGTAACAGGCCTGGACTTTTTTGTTGAACAGCCGTTCGTTATGAACGTAAACGGAAATTATGACCGCAACGGTGACGGTGTTGAAGATACTTCCTATATTTTCCGTGTAAGCGGCAAAAACAGCCTGAAAGAAACAGAACAGATTGGTCTTGAAGGAACAATCACAATTTCCGGCAAAAATTCAAATATTCAGGTGCCGTATTATTCAACAGACAGCGTTGCCGCAGTTGTAAAGCGCATTAACGATTACGACGGCGAAGTAAAAGCTTATCTGGACAAAAATAACAAGCTGGTTTTAAAGGCAACAACTGCTTACGATTCTGCAAATCCTGATTTTGTAATTCGCCATATTGAAGACAGCGGTCACTTTCTGGTTGGCTACGCAGGCATTTTGCGCGGCCGCGGTGAAGAAGGGGCTTTTGATTTTGCAAGAGCAGATGCCGTAAACGCTTTTGTTGCAGATACAGCCGAAGTTGTTTCAGGCAAGCTGGAAAGCGGCGCACAGTTCAGCGTTGCACCGGTTGCAGACCCTGCCGCATATTTTGAAATTAACCCGGCATTGAAGCGCGATGTGCTTTCTGTAGCAGCAAGTTACCCGATTTACAATACAAGCCGCGAAGACGGTGACGGTCGCGCTGCTCTGGAAATTGCCGGTCTGCGCAATTCAAATATTATGATTGGACGTTCTGCTACATTGGACGATTATTTTGCCGATTCTGTTACTCATGTTGGCTTAAAAGGCGAACAGGCAGAAATGAATCTGGCAAGCCAGCGTTCTATTATGGAAGACTTGCGTTCTTTGCGCGAATCAATTTCGGGCGTAAATATTGATGAAGAACTTGCTGACATCATTAAATTTCAGCACGGATATAACGCAGCAGCAAAAATTGTTACCGTTATGGACGAAATGCTTGATACAGTTATCAACCGTTTGGGCGTGTAAGCCGTTTAGCCTAAAAAAAGGAGCTTAAAAATGCACAGAATCAGTTCAAATATGTCAAATAACGACGTTCAGTACAATTTGCGTCGTCAGGAACTTAGAGTAAACAAGGCTTCTAACCAGATGGGAAGCCAGCGCCGCATTCAGCAGCTGCGCGATGACCCGATTGCTGCCGGTCACCTGGTTCGCTACGAATCTTACGGCAAGCGTCTGGAAACTTTTGAAAAAAATGCCCAGTTAATCAGCGACCAGTATTCTGTAACAGAAGGCTATGTAAACCAGTCTTTGCAGGTAATGCAGCGCGTACGCGAACTTGCAGTGCAGGGCGCGCACGGTACATACACACCGGAAGATTTGAAAAATATGTCAATTGAAGTTGACGAACTTTTGAAAGAACTGGTACTTAATGCCAACGCAACCGGACCTGACGGTACTTCGCTTTTTGCCGGTACGCGCAGCAATACAACTGCTTTTGATGTTGTATACGGTTCTGTTCCGGGTGCAGGCGAAATGCTTATTACAAACGTAATGTATAACGGCAACGTAGAAAGCCAGAATATTGAAGTTGACGAAGGTCAGTATCTGGAAACCTCGCACGCCGGCAGCCGCATCTTTTGGGCAGAACAGCAGACACTTTTTGGTATGCGCGATGCAACTTCCTATGTTGTACCAGAAGACGGCGTAATTTCTGTTGACGGAAAGGAAATTAAATTAAAGGCAGGCGATAATATTCATGCTATCATGGCAAAAATCAACGATAGCGGTGCCGCTGTAAAAGCTTTCCTTGACCCGGTAAGCAACGGCTTGACATTGCAGACAACGGATGCACGTCAGCTTTGGCTTGAAGACAAGGGTGATATGACAACTTTGTTCGATTTGGGCATGATTAAAGATTCCAGCCAGCGCCCGCCGAACAACATTAACCCGACCGCAAGTCTTGCAGGCGGTTCTCTGTTTGACGCCGTAATTGCCTTGCGCGATGCAATGATTGCGGGCGATCAGGAATCAATTGGCGGCCGCGTTCTGGGTACAATCGATTTGGGAATAAGCAGCCTGACAGGAAACCTTGCAGAAAGCGGCGCAAAATATGAACGTGCCGGACAGAACCTTGCAAGAATCGGCAACGAAATCCTTAATGTAAACAATCTGGTTGCACGCGAAGGCGATCTTGATATTACAGAAGCAATTACAAACTTGAAAATGCTTGAATACGTTCAGCAGGCAACATTAAGTACAGCGGCAAGAATGTATAGAAATACATTGCTTGACTATGTAAAATAATCATTTAGCAAACCGCTACTTTTCAGAATTTTACCGCAGGTTGAATTTGTAAAGTAGCGTTTTTTTGTCTAAATGCACAGGGATTATATGGAAATTAAGACAAGAACAATGGGCACTGTAAATGTTACGGAAGATTCGATTTATTCAATTCCAGACGGTCTGTTCGGTTTTGAAGAATTTCATTCTTTTGCAATGATTCAGTCTGAGCACAAACCTTTTATGTGGTTTCAGTCAATTGAAAATAGTGAACTCTCATTTTTGCTGATTGATCCTTTTTTATTTTGTCAGGATTACGAAGTTGACGTTGATGATGAAAGCCTGAAATCAATCGGCATTACTTCGCCTGAAGATGTTCAAGTAATGGCTATTGTTACTTTGCCGGCAGACGGTTCTGCTGTAACTGCAAACTTGCAGGGACCGCTTATTTTTAACAGAAAGAATAATAAGTGTATTCAGATTATTTCCTGCGATTCGCGCTGGGCAACAAAGCACAATATTCTTGAAGAATTGAAACGGGGTAAAAAATGCTGATTTTAACCCGAAAAACAAACGAAAAAATAAAAATTGGAAACGATATAACCATTACAATTATCGAAGTTAGGGGCGAGCAGGTAAAAATCGGCGTAGAAGCTCCAAAAGATGTAAAGGTTTTTCGTCAGGAAGTTTATAATGCAATTCAAACTGAAAACCGTGCAGCCCTGGTCAGCGCCCAGAACCTTGATGCTCTGTCAATGTTCAGCAAATTGAACTAGGCTTGCATTTGGTAAAACCGGTAAAATAGAAATTGCATTTAGTATTTGCATAAAAAAAGCTGAAATTTAAGAACTTTCAGCTTTTTTGTTTTTAAAGTATTTAAAACTGTAAAATATTATTTGTGCGCGCAGCCTTTTTTTGGAACGGCAATTGCGCACAATATTCGTTCATTTTTTTTCAGCGTTTTCTTCTGCTTCGCTTTTGCGGATATAAACAGGTCCGTCGTAATCGTTCAGCGCAGCTTCTCCATTCTGATGCATTTTTTCGCCAATAAACAAGAGCTGGGCGGCGCTGCAAACGTACCCGTTAAAAAGCGTATAAGCCTGTGTCGGGCGCAGTTCCAGTATTTTGTCCCTAAAAAGGGCTGCATCTTCACCGCAAAGCAGAATGTTTTCTTCGGTATCAATAAGGTTCAGCGCGTCTGCCGGCGACAAATCCGCGTCTGCATTGGTTTGTACGCCGTTACGGTAAATTGAAACATAAAAACGTTCTTTTTTGGCGTCCAAAACCGGCACTACAGTGCCTTTAAAATCGGCAAAGGCGTTTTGGTATGCGTTTAATGTTGGCACGCCGTATAAAGGGCAGCCTGCAGCCATTTGAACGGCTTTTAAGGCGGCAAAACCAAGGCGCAATCCTGTAAAAGACCCCGGTCCTGTAGCAGTTACCAGAAATTCCAAATCTTTAACTTCTAGTTCTGCCTGCTTTAATACGTGTTCAATTGCCGGTACAAGTTTTTCGGACTGTCTTAAACTGGCATCCATTATAAAACTTGCTTTAAGGTTTCCGTTAAATGCTGCAAAAGAAATTCGTGGTGTAGAACTGTCAATTGCCAAAGCTTTCATTATTTTAAATCTCCATAAGGCCAGTTGCTGATAGTTACAATTCTGCTGGAATCTGACTGGGTTTCAAGCTTGATTGTAATGGTTTTAGGCGGCAGTTCGTCTTTAATCTTTTCGCTCCATTCAATTATGCAAACGCCGTCACTGTAAAGCATTTCGTCAGAACCCAGATTTACAAAATCTTCGCAGGAATCAAGGCGGTAAACGTCAATATGAAATAAATGCAGGTTGCCTTCATATTCCGAAACGATTGTAAATGTCGGGCTTGTAATGTCTTCCGTAATGCCTAAAGCTTTTGCAATGCCTTTTGTAATGGTTGTTTTGCCTGCTGCTAAAGTTCCTTCCATGGCAAGCACGTCGCCGGGTTTAAGGCACGCACCAATTTTTTCGCCCAGGGCTATTGTTTCTTCGGCAGTGGTGGTTTGTAGGGTAATCAGACGAGTAATCCTTCTTTATCTTTATTCAATATATATTCTTTTATGTTTTTTTTCAGCGGAATAAGCGGATAGTCAACACTCTTTTTTAAATCGATGTAAATTTCCTTGTTTCCAAGCGGCCCGATTTCAATAATAAAATCAATCGGTACTTCTGTTGTTTTTATAGGCAGTTCCAAAACGGCGAGGGCTGAGTAATTGCGTCTGTAATATAGCCCGATATCTTCGCTGTACAAATTCTTTAATTCCAGAACTCTCATATAAAAACTCCATAAAATAGTAGTTTATTATACTCCGTTTTCTTCTAAAACACAAGCATTTGTATATAAAACAAAAATTTAATTATTTGGCATTTTTCAGTTGAATTATAGCAAACGTTTGGGTATTTAAAAAAACAAACGGCGGTCTGTAAATTACCGCCGTTCTTTTTTGCCAGAAATATCTTAAAGCGAATCTTTTAAGCTTGCCAGTTGCCGCAATTTTGGCGAAATTTCATATTCTGCAAGGTCGCCGATAGAAACGGTATCGTTAGATTCAACTGCACTTAAAAAATCCTGCATCAAAGCCGGAAACTGTTCTACAAACGGCGCCAGCGGTTCGCTTTCAACGGTAAGGTCAGAAAACTTTTCCGGGAAAAGATTTACATAAGGAATTGTCTGGAACAAAAGCGAAAGCGAATCGGCAAGCTCGGTAACGGTTTCCATTGCTTTTTTGTCTTCGTTTTTCTGCAATTGAACGGGAAGTTCTTCAAGCTTGTCTGCAAGGGCATTAAAATGGCTGCAAACTTCTCTGATAATATTGGAAACTTCCAGGGCAGAAATAGATTTAATGGAAAGTTCGTTTACCGAATCAATTGGCTGGTCAAAAAGTTTATCAAGCATTTCGGCGCTGATAATTGTGCCGTCGGCGCAAACTTCAATAATTGTTGCGGCATTTTTATCAAGTTCGGTTTCCATGGCTCTCAAAATATCGCCAATATTTTTTTCGTCTTCTAAAGTAATGTCTAATTTTATTCCGTTCAATAATACGTCCATGGTGTTTCCTTATCTTCACTTAGAATTTTGCTTGTTAAAGTTATTTATTGTAGAACTTTGTGATTCCAAACTGTTCAAAGTTCCTTCCATTTTGGAATATTTTTCACGCAATTCCTGTTCTTTGTCTTTCAGCTGGTCTTCAAGCTTTTTAACCTGCTTGTTGCTGTTTTCAATGCGGCTGTCCAGCATACTGGTTTTGTTGGTTAAAATACCGCCGGTCTGCGTGTACGAATTAAGCCGCTGGTCAATCACATAAGCAAGACCAGAATCTATTACCATATCATTATCGGCATCATAGCCAAAAAGATTCTTAATTTCGCTCATATTATTTGCAAGGGCTTCGTCAAGTTTCTTTTCGTCAATTTCCAGATAGCCGCGCATCTGCGAAGAAGTAATTCCGCCGCCCGCCGTTGCTTTTGAAGAAATGCCGATTTGCGAAAGCATACGGATTGTTTCGTTGTCTTCAATAAGGTAGGGCTGCACCATGGAACTTTGCAAGGCCTGTTTTCCCGATGTAAGGGTAAAATCTGCCTGAAAAAGACCGAGGCGTTTGCGCGCTTCTTCCGCTTCTTCTTCGGTAAAATATTCCAGTTCCGAAACTATGTTTTCGTTTGTTCCTGTCAAAATGTTCATTTCGGCAATAAGGCGGTTATAGTTGCCCACAAATTCAATAATTGAATTTTTTGCCGTTTCTTCGTCGCTGTCTACGGTTATTGTTACCGGGCGGCTTGAAGCGTTTTCAAGATTGAGCGTTATGTTTGGAATAACATCGTCAATTTTATTTTCGCTTCTTGTAATGCGCACGCCTTCGTATCTGACTTTTGCGTCTGCGGCAAGCGAAACAGGGTTTAACGGTATGGAAGAACGTTCGTCCTGAGAATCGTAGGCCTTTATGTCGCTTACGCTGACAGTTTTACCCGTATTGTAGTTTTTGAAAACCAGATTTTTAATTTCCGGATATTCGGTGAGCTTTATATAAAATTCAGTTACTTCGCTTATATAGTTAAGCTGGGCTAGGGCAGTTTCGGTGCCGTTTTTGTTTCTGGCATAAACTACCGTGTAATTTTCTATTTTTTGCGGCTTTTCTTTCGGTGCGTCAATTTCTATGTCCGGGTTCAGGTTAAAGTTGCTGATTGCAAATTCACCGATTTCTACTTTTGGTGCATCCGCAAAAAAAGGCTTGTCCTCGGCTTCTTCTTCATCGCCGGTATCGGTAATGTCTTTTGTGGGGGTAAGCCGCACTTTAAGAGAAATTATATTGTCTTTGTTTTGAGTTACGTTTTCCGGAATTGCTACGGAAACGCCGTTTTGCGGCGGTACGACGATATTTCCGGATTTTATTGCAACGCCGTTGCTGTCCAAATGCGGTATTGCAGATAAATCGCGGGAAGTTTTGCCGAATGCAATTTCGTTATTGTTGCGCGAAAGCTGAATTATGCCGATTCCTGCCGCCATTGATAATGCATCGTCGTCAAAATCCAGAACATTGTCCGCACCGGTTTTAATTGATTCAATTGACCATACGCGGGTGCTGTTTGCAACGTTTATAATGGAAGCTTTTAAAATATCTTTGCCGCGCTTATTCAAAGTTTCGGTAAAATCGCCCAGCGTGCCGCCCTTGTAATTGAACGAAAGGGTACGGTCGCCAACGGTATAAGTATATTTACCGGGATTAACGTAGAAATCTTTGTCTATATTGTTTGAAAGGAATTTATCCGCAGAAGCTACCTGATCAACGTAAACTTTATATTCGCCTTTTTCGGCATCACGGCTTGCTTCCGCCGTTAAAACGCTGTCATCAGAAGATTCTGTGTTTTTTTCGTTGAAAGGGTTGTTGTAAGAATACAAACCTCGTGCGCTGTCGCGTGTAGAAGCCATAAACTTGTTAACACGCTGCCAGCTTTCCTTTTCAAGCTTGTAAGAATCCAGTTTCGCTTTTTCACGATTTAACGGACCTTTTTCAAGCTCCAAAAGTTTGTTCACGAGGTCATTTGTTTTGTACTTATCGCCGACACCAGGTATGTTTATATCTGACATTAATCCTATACCAGAAAGAATACAAATTAAATCATCTCGTCGACAATCATCGCTGATAATTGTCCCATTCTGACTTGCAATTTTTGTATGTCTTCAGACGGTATCTCCTTTATAACCTTATCGGTTGCAGGATCAACAATCTTTACGACTACCTTTCCAAGATCGTGGTTAATGTTAAATTCTACCTTTCTTCCCATCTGGCTTGAAATTTCTGCTTGAACGCGTTCAATTTCAGCTTTAATGGATTCAAGATTCGGTTTGGCTGCCGAAAAGTGTACAGTGCTTGCAGATGCCTGAACAACTGCTGCCTTGTAGCTTTTAGCTGCCTGACGAACTCGTACGTGACCATCCGTGGTCATTTGCTGCCCAAGTGCATTCATCGAAACTGACATGGGCTTGCCTCCTAATAAAGAAAGGGCAGGAAGAAAGGCGCATTTCTTCCTGCATCAAATAAAGCATTAAAAAGATGACATCCAGAAGTCTCTTTAATGCGACCTATGTTAGCGTAAAATAGTCAATACGTTCTGTGACTGCGTATTGGCCTGTGCCAACATTGCTGTACCAGACTGAGTAAGAATCTGGTTTCTGGTAAATTCAACCATTTGTGCAGCCATATCTGTATCACGAATGCGTGATTCAGAAGCTGTAAGATTTTCAGCAGCAATTGCAACACCGCGAGATGCTGTTTCAAATCTGTTCTGGAATGCACCAAGATCAGCGCGCTGTTTGTTAACAGTTTTAAGAGCACTGTCAATTGTTCCAATTGTCATGTTTGCGCTTTCTGCTGTGGCAAGAGAAATCATCGAGTTAGAATCTCCGTCAAATCCAGCCAAACCAAGAGCTGTAGCTGTCATTGTACCGATGAATACTTTAACGTTCTGGTCAGTGTTTGCACCAACGTGAAGCTGTAAGAAACGCTGTGTTGTATCGTTATTAGCAAATCCACCAGTAAGAAGGTTCATACCGTTGAACTGAGCATGGCTTGCGATGCGGTCTACTTCGGCAACAAGCTGAGATACTTCAACCTGAATCTGCATACGGTCTTCGTCTGTGTAAATACCGTTTGCTGCCTGAACTGAAAGTTCGCGGATGCGCTGGAGAACATCTGTAGTTTCCTGCAAATATCCTTCAGTTGTCTGAATGAAGCTGATACCATTCTGAATGTTGCGGTTAGCCTGATTCAAACCACGAACCTGAGCACGCAATTTTTCTGATACTGCAAGACCAGAAGCGTCATCGCCTGCTCTGTTTATTTTCATTCCTGAACTGAGCTTTTCAATGTCTTTCTGAACGGCGTCGTTAGAAATTCCCAAAACGCGGTTAGCGTACATTGAAGTCATGTTGTGATTAATTACCATAAGAATAACCCTCCGTGTGTTTCCTTTGCAAAAGCATTCCATGCTTTTGTTCTGTGTATGTAGTGAGCAAAATAAAAGCTTTGCGCCTCTTTTATTTCGTTTTAGACTCATACAGCAGAAACAGAAACTGCGTACAATTTCTGTTCCTGCTGTCTACACACACCACGGGGGTGTTTTTCAAAGATCAACTATGCCCTCTAAAACAGGCATAAATATAATGGGAAGCCCTTATGTGTTGAATTTAACACACAAAGGCTTCTTTGTAAAATACTTTTGAAAAGTAATTTACACCATTATATTACACTATCTAAGCAGTGAGAGAACATTCTGAGAATTGCTGTTAGCCTGTGCCAACATAGCAGTTCCAGCCTGTGTAAGAACCTGATTCTTGGTAAATTCAACCATCTGAGCAGCCATATCTGTATCGCGGATACGTGATTCAGATGCCTGGAGGTTTTCAGCAGTATTGTCAATACCACGTACTGCATGTTCCAAACGGTTCTGGTAAGCACCGAGATCTGCTCTCTGTTTGTTTACCTTTTTCAATGCTTCATCAAGTGTGTTGATTGCGCGGTTGGCATCATCCGGAGTTTCGAGGCTAAGAACAGCTTCACTACCGATTTCGCGAACACCAAGAGCAGAAGCAGTCATAGTACCGATGTATACTTTGATTCTCTGATCCATGTTAGCGCCGATATGGAACCACATAGAAGCTGTAACAGCATTTTCACCTGTAGCACGTGCGAAACGACCTGTAAGAAGGTTCATTCCGTTGAACTGAGCCTGGCTAGCGATGCGGTCTACTTCTGCAACAAGCTGAGAAACTTCAACCTGAATCTGCATGCGGTCTTCAGCGGTATAGATGCCGTTAGCTGATTGAACTGAAAGTTCGCGAAGTCTCTGTAAGATTTCAGTTGTTTCATTCAAATAACCTTCTGTTGTCTGGATGAAGCTGATACCATCAGAGGCGTTAGCTGAAGCACGGTTCAAACCGCGGATCTGTGCGCGCATCTTTTCAGATACAGCAAGTCCTGAAGCGTCGTCGCCTGCACGATTGATTTTCATGCCTGATGAAAGTTTTTCCATATTCTTCTGTACGTTATCATTGCTGATACCAAGTACGCGGTGTGAATACATAGCCGACATGTTGTGGTTGATGACCATAAGTTTCCTCCATGGAAAATATTAGACAGAATCCGTTCCGTCTGGTGGGTTTTGTACAAAAACAGGCGAAGTAGAGTACAAGGCTATCGTTACCTGTTTTTGTACACGGAACCAGTGCGTGTTGTTGACTTCTACGAAGTGCAGCACGTCATTAGCTCTCACTTATAAAGTTCGGCACTACCTTGAATTTTGATTACTTATTTTTATAAAAAAATTAAAAAAAAATATTAAATTTTTTTATTTTTCTTCCGAGTTAGGCAAAAACAAAAACCCGCAGGAAAAATGTAAAAATTTCCTGCGGGTTTTTGCTGTTTTGGGCTTTTTTTAGCCGGCGAAAAACTGTAAATTTTCAGCTTTGCCTGCATTTTTTTCAGTTTTTCACTTTCAGCTTTTTCAATTGAAAGAATTGAAGAAATTGAAAACTAAAGAAGTTCTGCGATTTTTTTTGCGGCTTTACCGCGATGGCTTATGGCATTTTTTTCTTCGTCGCTAAGCTGGGCAACGGTTTTGCCGTACTGCGGCAAATAAAAAATAGGGTCGTAGCCAAAACCGTTTGCGCCTTCTGCGCTTTTAATGTCGCTTACAAGTTCGCCTTCAATGGTTTCCTGTACCGCGTAAAAACGGTCGCTGCCAAGATACAAGACCATTGCGCAGACAAAGCGGCAGCTGCGCTGTTTATTGCTGTCATTGGATTGGGCAAAAGTTTTTTCTACGTGTTCCAAAAGCAGGCGGTTGCGCTCCGGCGAAGTAAGTTTTTCGCCGTGATTTTTACCTGTCGGGTCGTCAATACCGGCGTATCGTGCCGAAAAAATGCCCGGCGCGCCATTCAGGGCGTCTACGCAAATACCGGAATCGTCGGCAATAACCGGAACTTTTACAATTTCGTAAAGCGCTTTTGCCTTTATAAGGCTGTTTTCTACAAAACTGCTGCCGTTTTCTTCAGGGTCAAAATCAATGCCGATATCGGCGGGAATAAGAACTTCGTGCTGGGGGAAAAGTTTTGCAACTTCTGCCTGTTTATGTCTGTTACCAGATGCAAAAAATAATTTCATGGCAGAAATATAGCGGTTTTTTGCTGCATAGGCAACCAAGCCAAATGCGGCAATTTGCAAAATCCCTGCACCGCAACCGTAGCAATCATGGAAAAACGTAGCGCAATTTTTGCAAAACAAACGAACCTCGAACGGTTTTGCCGAGATTCGTTTATTTTGATAACAGAAAATACTGAAAGAATGTGAGCGGTAGCTTCAACTAAAAAAAAATTTTCTGCCCCAAAAAAGCTTTCAATTTTGAAAAAACTTGCTTTGGTTGCGCTTGAAATATCGCAAATCGTTTCGGATTTCGGTAATCGGGCGGTTCAAAACGTCGGCAATCAGCTGTATCGGCGTAGAAATGCGGATTTTGCTTTTGTAAAAATCGTAGTTTTTCCATTTCCGGTAGCGGTTTTGCTGTTTTTTTTGCAGCTGTCTTTTGTACTGCGAATCGTAATTGTCCATTTTTTGCAGTTCGTACTGGCTGCAAACCTGCCTGCTGTACATTGCAACTAATTTTTGCGAACAGTTTTCTATATATGCGATTCTTTTTTCGATTTTGCTGTTCAGGATTTCAACAATTTGGATGAAATTTTCTTTGTTCAGGTTGCAGATTTTGCAAAGCTTGTCAATTATGTCGTCGGTTAAATACCACGAAGATTTTAAGGCGAGAACGGGCAGGTGCTGAATGGTTTTTTCGTCAATCTGTGCAGGAATTGAGAACGCTTCTTCGTCTTTTGGGGCGTAAAAGCTGCGATAACGGTCGTTTTCGTATGGCAAATTCAGCATTGTGCCGCTGTCAAAAAGAATCATGCTTTCCTGGGCGGTAAGCTTTGCAAGTTTTTTATTTTCGCTTTGCCGCCGCCGCTTGACGCAGCATTGCAGGTATCCGTAAAGCTGACTGGTTTTCGGGTTGTAGTTCTGGCAGATTTTTTCCATAAGCGAAAATAAATTCAGAATGAAATTGCTGCGGACGTCTTCGTCCATTCCGGCAAGGTTGAACGCGGCGTAATTTCTGTAAACATAATAAGTTAAGTCTTTTGCGTTCAAGCCTTTTTTCTCCAGCAGCCCCAGTTCGTAGCGAGCTTTTTTTTCCAGTTGCCTTTTTACAAGGGGTGATTTTTCGTCAGAATTAGAAAAATCGTCTTCCGGGTTCGCATAAGTGAAGTTTTCCGGATGTTTTTCTTTTTGGTTTTTATCAGTTTTCAAATTTGTTCTCCGTTTTTTGGCGTTGAAAACTGATATGCAAATTTTGTGCCAGCTTTGTATTTTGCTTTGTAAATTGAAAAACGAAGTTTTTTCTAAATTGTCAAAAAAGAAGAAAATATTTAGTCCAAAATGTGCAGAATGCTTAAAATATCCAATTTTTGGGCGCAAATTGAATTGAAAAATGTAATGCTGTTTTTAAAAAATATTCTGGTGTTTTTAAAATTTTTTATGTATTTTAGCAAATCATAAGAAAATTTTTCAAATTTCTTATGATTTTGTCAAAACTGCAAAAATAAAGATAAGAATTTGGTCAAAATCATAAGAAATTTTTAGGATATTTTGAGTATTTTTATAAGTTTTTAGATATTTTGTGGCAGTTTTAGAAAATAGTAGAGAGATTGAAATATTTTCGCGCGATGTGGTGCGTGTGCTTTTTGGGTACGCAAGTTTGCTATTTTGAAATATTCATAAGATTTTTGGTCTTTTGAACGGTTTCAAAATCTTTTCGTGCGATGTGGCGGTACGGTTTTTTGGTCGCAAGTTTGCAATTTTGATATATTCCTAAGATTTTTGGTATTTTGGACGGCTTCAAAATATTTCGCGCGATATGGCGCGTGCTATTTTCGTGGTTACAAGTGTGCAATTTTGAAATATTCATAAGATTTTTAGTATTTTGAACGGCTTCAAAATATTTTTGCGCGATGTGGTGTGCGCTTTTGGTCGCGCAAGTTTGCGATTTTGAAATATTCATAAGATTTTTGGTATTTTAACCAGCTTAAAAATATTTTCGCGCGAGGTGGCGTGTGCGGTTTTGGTTGTGTAAGTTTGCAGTTTTGAAATATTCATAAGATTTTTGGTATTTTGAATGGTTTCAAAATATTTTCGCACGATGTGGTACATGTGGTTTTTGATTGCAAGTTTGCAATTTTGGAAAATTTCATAAGATTTTTGGTCTTTTGAACGGCTTCAAAATATTTCGCGCGATGTGGCGCGCATGCTTCGGGTTTGCAAGTTAGCAATTTTGAAATCTTCATAAGATTTTTGATATTTTGAACGACTGCAAAATAATTTCGCGCGATGTGGCGCGCCCGGTTTTTGTGGCGCAAGTTTGCAATTTTGAAATATTCATAAGATTTTTGGTATTTTTGCCAGATTCAAAATATTTTGCGCGATATGGCGTGCGCGATTTTGTGGTGCAAGTTTGCAATTCTGAAATATTTATAAGATTTTTAGTATTTTAGCTGGTTTCAAAATATTATCGCGCGATGTGGCGCGCATGTTTCGGGTTTGCAAGTTAGCAATTTTGGAATATTTGGAATATTCATAAGATTTTTGATATTTTAGCTGGTTTCAAAATATTTTGCGCGATGTGGCGTTCGCAGTTTTGGGTTGCGAGTTTGTAATTTTGGAATATTCATAAGATTTTTGGTATTTTGAACAGCTTAAAAACTTTTTCGTGCGAGATTGTGCGCTTTTTTTTGGGTCGCGAGTTTGCAATTTTGAAATATTCATAAGATTTTTGGTATTTTGAACGGCTTAAAAATATTTCGCGCGATGTGGCGCGCACGGTTTTTTTGTCTCAAGTTTGCGATTTTAAAATCTTCATAAGATTTTTGGTATTTTGAACGGCTTCAAAATATTTTCGTGCGATGTAGACGCGCTGGTTATTCAAAATAAAAAAGGCAAATTGCAGTTTTTCAAATTCACTGCAAATTGCCCGTTTATAAAAAGTGTTGATGTATTGAAAAACTTATTTTTCAAAAATCTTGGCAAATTCTTCTACCAGTTTTGGAATAAATTCTTGCACTTTAATTTCTGTACTTAAACCGGCAGCATTTTTGTGCCCGCCGCCGCCAAAAACAGCCGCAACCTTACTGACGTCAACGCTGTCAATGGAACGTAAACCGGCGGTGCATTCAGTTTCTGTTTCCTGCTTAATGTTCACAACGGCTTCAACGCCTTCAATGCTGGTCAAAGCCTGATAAAGCATGTCAGAATCGCGGCCGTTCTCTCCAAACTGCGCCGTATCTTCCTGATTTTCGTAGGTAATAATCAGCCTGCCGCCAAAATAGCTTTGGGCGTGGTTCAAAAGAACGCCAAGCAGTTTGCGCGTAGAAAAAGCCTTGCCGCCGGTCATGTGGTTGTAGGTTTTTTTAGGACTCGCGCCTTTTGCTACCAGCCGCGAAACAGCCATAAAAACTTCGGCGCTGTCTTCTTCCAGAAACCTGAAAAAACCAGTGTCGGTGCACAGACCAAAAAACAGGGTAGGGGCAATTTCTTCGGTAACTTCGCCGCAAATTGCTTCAAACAACAGCTGAATAAGGTATACAGCCGCCGGCGATTCCGGGTGAATAATGCAGTTGTTTCCGGTATTTTGCGCAGTTTTGTGGTGGTCAATTACAAAAACCGGTATTTCAAGCTGTGCAGCGTCAATTTCGCCAATTCGGCTTTTGTCAGAACAGTCTACGATGAACATACCAAAATTGCTGTAATCCTGATTCGGTTTTAAGGAATTTGCGAAAAATTCCTGATATTTTTTTGTTTCGGTGCGCTTAAAAGGCCCTGCCGAAAGTACTTCAACATTTTTCCCCATTTGATGCAAAAGTTCTGCCAGCCCCAAACTGCTGGAAATACAGTCTCCGTCAGGTTCCTTGTGTCCGATTACGATAAAAGAATTAAATTTCTGTGTGAAAGTCTTAAAATTTTCAATATCTGCGTTTGTTAACATGCTGTTATAGTGAAACATTTGCAGAAAATTGTAAACTACTTGCGCTGCACTCGTATCGGTTGTTTTTTTGCTTGCCGGGTCTCTTCATGCTTACAACGCATTTTTCAATTGATTTATTTGAATGTGTGGAAATATTTCTGTATTGTTTTTCTTCTTTTAAAAACAAAAAAGCAGCCAGAAAGCGGCTGCTTTTTTATCAGAAAAAGTTAGTTTTTGCTGAAAACCGGAATTGACGGCTGTTCAATGTTGAATTTACCGTCAACATTTACGTTTGGTGATAAAACACCCCAGAACGAATCCGAAGGGTCACGCGGAACAGCAAGTGTTACATACTGAAATTCACCGTTTTTGTAAACGATTGTCATGTAAGGCAGCAAATCGTGCGGCAAGTTGATTAATTTACCGCGTGTATCACCAAACATAAACCATTTAACAGGCAAATAAGTGGTAGAAACATTGTAACCGTCTAAAGAATACATTGCTACGTAACCTTCCTGACAGTTATAAACCTTTGAAAGCGGTACGTATGTATAGCTGTATTCAGATTCGTTTGCAAACGCAAATACAGAAGCTACACAAAGGCATAATAATACCAGCAAAGTAATGGTCTTTTTCATCTTACGACTCCTTAAGCTATAAGGGCTAGCATAATAGCTTTGATGGTGTATTTTCTGTTTTCTGCCTGATCCCAAACCTTGCTTCGGTTTCCCTCAATTACGTCAGCGGTAACTTCCTCACCCTTAACCGCGGGCAAACAGTGCAAAAAGATACAATCTTTATTTCCGGCCTTTTGTATCATTTCTTCGTTTACCTGGAACGGTGCAAGCAGAGCACAGCGGCTTTCTTTAAGAGATTCTTCTCCCATAGAAACCCATACATCAGTATAAATCGCATCTGCCCCTTTTACAAGCGAAATATCATCGCAAATTGTAATTTTAGCACCAGATTTTTCTGCAAAAGGTTTGCAAATTTCCTGAATCTTTGTATCCGGGTACAGTTCTTTTGGTGAAAAAATGGTAAAGTTAATGCCCATTTTTGCGCTGATAAGCATTAGCGAGCGGGCAACATTGTTGCGGCCGTCGCCTGCAAATACAAGGTGAAGCCCTTTCAGGTGACCAAAGTTTTCCTGCAAAGTCATGATGTCGGCTAAAGCCTGTGTAGGGTGAAAATCGTCTGTCAAACCGTTAATTACAGGTATGCCCGAATATTCTGCAAGTTTTTCAACGTGTTCCTGCTTGAAACCGCGGAATTCAATTGCCGAAAACATTCTGCCCAAAACGCGGGCGGTGTCTTCTACAGATTCCTTGCCGCCAAGCTGAATGTCCTGAGTTGACAGGAATACCGGATGACCGCCTTCTTCGCCGAAACCTGTTTCAAAAGAACAGCGTGTACGGGTTGAACGTTTTTCAAAAATCAATGCAATTGTTTTTCCAATAAAGCGCTGGTTAATTTCGCCACGTTTTTTTTCTTCT
This sequence comes from Treponemataceae bacterium, assembly GCA_024402495.1. Lineage (GTDB taxonomy): Bacteria > Spirochaetota > Spirochaetia > Treponematales > Treponemataceae > UBA1240. Next base: position 29,963 of record JAKSTR010000011.1, on the reverse strand, counting down.
TTCAATGCAATTGCCAAATCCAAAAACTGCTGAATTTCTTCTGGTTCGTAATCAATCCAGTTAAGCAGTGACCGGCCTTTAAACTGTGTTGGAATTTTTGCTGCCATAAAATTCTCCTGTAAAAAATAAAATATAAAAACTCGCCAGTTAATTTTTCTTAAGTAAGAAAGAAATAGTTTATTATAGCCTCTTGCCGCTGTCAACGCAAAAGTGAAAAAATAGCGAATATTGCCGTATTTTTGAGTGTTTTGCGGCATTTTAAGCCGCCTGCGCTGCGGTTAAAAAAAATTACTATTTTTTTTTCGAAGTGATTGACATTTTTTTAGCTTTTCCATATTATATTAAACATCACGGCGGCATAGCTCAGCAGGTAGAGCATCCGGCTCATATCCGGCAGGTCATAGGTTCAAGTCCCATTGCCGCTACTAAGACTGTACAAAACGTACAGTCTTTTTTATTTTAAACTGCATTATCTTGCTGTATACCAAAATCCTCAAAAGCAAAGTTTTTAATAAACACTATTCTGTTTTGCATAAATAGCCTGAATTTTTAGTTTGTATGGGAATTTTACAAAAAAAAGCTCGCCATTGAAAAATTCAGTTTTTTACCGGGCGAACTTTTTTAGGTTTATGCGCGTTATAAATGAGAAAAAATCTTTTATAAATTCTTTTTTACGTACTATCTTAATGCAGAATCTTCTATAAAACTTTTTGCGTATTCTACTAGTTCGGCGGTTTCTGCGGCGGAAAACGGCTGCAAATTGTCAAAAGCAGGGTCTAGGCAGCCGCCGTTTGCAAAACTGGCAAAACGCCAGCCTGCATCTTTGGGCAAAATTGCCGCCATTTTTTCTATGCTGTTTTTGTCTGTCAGCCCCGGAACTAAAACCGTTCTGAATTCACGGTTTTTTGCCGGCAGCCGGCTTATTATTTCAACTGATTTTTGTATTTTTTCACTGATTAAATTATTTGCCTCATTTGCCGGCAGAAATTTTGCATAGTTTTCCGGGATTGTTTTTAAATCCATTGCAACAAAATCGGGTTTTGTCGCTGCGGCGGCAAACAGTTTTTCCAAAACTTCGGGCCGGGTGCCGTTTGTGTCTAGTTTTACCAGATACCCCAGACTGTGAACTTTTTCAATTAAGCCGCCTAGGGCAGGAAAAATGCACGGTTCGCCGCCTGAAATTACGAAACCGCTTAAAACGGCTTTGCGTTTCTGCAAATGTTCAAAAACTTCTTCCAGACTTACCGCCGGATAATCTTCGGTTTTGCCGGTAACCAATTCTTTGTTGTAGCAGTAGGGGCAGCGCAAATTGCAGCCGTGCAAAAAAAGGGCGGCGGCAACGTGTTCCGGGTAATCAACAAAGGAAGTTTTTACCAGCGATCCGATTTTTTTGCGTGTGTCAAAATTGTCTAAGTCTTTCATTTTTTTTCTGCCCGTAATTATTAATTGAAAATTATTAGTTCTGTCAGATTAAAGCCGGTTTTTTATTTTGTCGTTCCGAAACCGGCTGAACATGACAAAATATTTTGCATTTAGCTGAAAACGATTCTTTTTTAGTTTCTGAAAATTCAAATTGAAAATATGCATAAAAAATATTGGCTAAGCTGCAAGCCAATAAAACAGCCTGCGGCTTAGCCTCTTTTCTAAAAATTAGAGTTTTTAGAGATTTTGTTTTTCAGCAAAGTGCAGCTTCTGCTTCAAAAATTGCTTCAAGTTCCTGCACGTTGTGGGCACGCCCAATTTCTGCGTCGTAGGCGTTGTAAACTACAACGGTTGGCGCTGCCATAATGCCTAATTCCTGGGCTTTTGCAAAACCAGCTTCAGAATCTACGTCAAAAGCATCGCCGGGAATTGTGATGTGTGCCATGTATTCTTTTACCGGCGGACAGTTTGGGCAGGTCTGGCGGATAAAAAGTTCGTAGCGCACTGCCTGTTTGTTAAGTACCGGCTGTTCGTTTTCGCAGCAGCTGTTTTCGCAGGCAGGCTGGGCGATGTTTGTTACAATAATATTTTCTGTTTCGGCTGTTTCGCCGGTAATTTCGCTTTTATATTCAAACATTTTGCGCTGGTCGTATTCGTTGCGCTTGCCTTTGTTCCAGTTGCGTACCGAACGGTAATAGCCTACGATGCGCGCGTAAACTTCAGTTTCGCTGCCTTTTACGGTTTCAATTTCTTTTTTAGTCTGCGCAATTTCTGCATCAATTTCTTTTAAGGTTCTTGGTGTTGACATTTCTTTTCTCCTTGCAGGCGTCTGTCTTTTATATTTGGAATTCAGTAACGTTCTTGTTAAAACTAAAAACACTGCATATAGCGTATTTTCGGTTTATAGTACCGCAGATATAGCGTTAAATCAAGCGGTTTCTGTTTTTTTTACGCTATATCTTGGGGTTTTGTTTTCAGCAGCTCATTCCGGCTGCAACGGCTTCTTTGCGTTCTTCTTCAAGCTGCAAAAGTTTTTTCTCCAGCTTGCGCTGGTTTTCTGCCTTGCAGATAGGGCAGTCAAAGTGTTCGCCGCTTAAGTAGCCGTGTACCGGGCAGATTGAATAAGTTGGCGATACGGTAAAGAACGGAATGCGGTAATTGCTTGAAATGCTTTTTACAAGGTTACTGCAAGTTTTCCAGTCTTTTAATGCTTCGCCCATAAATACGTGGAACATTGTTCCGCCTGTATATTTGGTCTGCAAAGCTTCCTGATGGTCAAGGGCTTCAAATATGTCGCTGGTGTAGTCTACCGGCAGCTGGCTTGAGTTTGTATAGAACGGATCGGTTGTACCGCTGGTAATAATATCCGGGAACTGTTCCTTGTCGTGTTTTGCCAGACGGTAAGAAGTGCTTTCCGCCGGTGTAGCTTCAAGGTTGAACAGATCGCCGGTCTGTTCCTGATAATCCTGCATACGTTCGCGCATGTGCTGCAAAACTTCGCAGGCAAATTTGTGACCTTTAGGGTCTACAATGTCTACGCCCAGAAAGTTCATGCAGCATTCGTTCATGCCGCAAAGACCGATTGTGTTAAAGTGATTGGTCAAAGTTTTCAAGTAGCGGCGTGTATAAGGGAAAAGACCGTTGTCGTACAGGCGCTGAATGACCTTGCGTTTGGTACACAGGCTTTCTTTTGCCAGATCCATCAAATGGTCAAGGCGCGCATAAAACTGTTCAGTCGTTTTGGCAAGATAGCCGATTTGCGGCATGTTGATTGTTACAACGCCCAGCGAACCTGTAAATTCGTCTGCACCAAACAGACCGCCGCCGCGACGGCGAAGTTCGCGCTTGTCAAGCTGAAGGCGGCAGCACATGGAACGAACGTCGCTCGGGTTAAGGTCAGAATTGACGAAGTTCTGAAAGTTCGGTGTACCGTATTGTGCCGTCATCTGGAACAGAAGTTTTGCGTTTTCGCTGTCCCAGTTGAATTCTTTTGTGATGTTGTAAGTTGGAATTGGATATGCAAAACCGCGTCCGGCGGCATCGCCTTCGGTCATCAGCTGAATGAAAGCCTTGTTGATGGTATCCATTTCTTTCTGGCAGTCGCCGTAGGTAAAATCCATAGCCTTGCCGCCAACAATTGCCGGTTTGTTCTTAAGGTCGTCCGGGCATGTCCAGTCCAGAGTAATGTTGGTAAACGGTGCCTGGCTGCCCCAGCGGCTTGGCGTGTTTACGCCGTAAATAAAACTTTGAATGCACTGGCGGACTTCTTTATCAGTCAGGTTGTCTTTTTTGATGAAAGGGGCAAGATAAGTATCAAAAGAACTGAAAGCCTGTGCGCCTGCCCATTCGTTCTGCATGATGCCCAAAAAGTTTACAATCTGGTTTACCAGAGTTGAAAGGTGAGTAGCCGGTGTTGAAGTGATTTTGTCCGTAACGCCGCCCAAACCTTCCTGAATAAGCTGGCGCAAAGACCATCCGGCGCAGTAGCCAGAAAACATGGAAAGGTCGTGAATGTGGAATGCGGCGTTCTGGTGGGCTTCTGCAATTTCCGGCGAATAAATGTTTTTAAGCCAGTAGTTTGCAGTAATTGTACCCGAATTGTGCAGAATTAAGCCGCCAAGCGAAAAGTTTACGTTGGCGTTTTCGTTTACGCGCCAGTCAGACTGGCTTAAATAGCCGTCCATGGTTTTGTTGATGTCTACAACAAGACTTTTCGTGTCGCGGATTGCTTCGTGGCGGGCGCGGTACAAAATATATGCTTTTGCAATTGCTACAGAACCGCTTTCGATTAAAACAGTTTCTACAATATCCTGAATTTCTTCGATTGCGGGAATTGAATTTTCGTGGCGTTCAGCCATCATTTTTTTCAGTTTATTTTCAACTTCGTCTGTCAAAGCCTTTGCGCGGTCCAAATCGCCGGTTTTTTCTACAGCTTCAATTGCTTTATTGATTGCGGCAGTAATTTTTGCCGGATTGTATTTTTCAATTTCGCCGGAACGTTTTACAACATTTTTGATAACGCTGGCGCTTTCGTTTGTTCCCAAAAAACTACGCCATTCTGGAAAAATCTGTTCACTCATTCTTTTTCTCCTAATTTTTGTATTTCAGTCATAAACTCTTCAATGTTTTCAAAATGCCGGTAAACCGACGCAAACCGGATGTATGCAACCTTGTCAACGGTAAAAAGCTTTTCCAGAACCAGATCTCCAAGTTCAGCCGTGGAAATTTCCCTGGTGGTTTTGCCTTTCATTACAGCCATTTCTTCAATTTCTGCAACAAGGTTTTCTATCATTTCCGGCGTAAGCGGGCGTTTTTCCAAGGCGCGCTCAATGCCTTTTGTCAGTTTGGCGCGGTCAAAATTCTGCCGCCTGCCGTCGCGCTTTACAACCATAAACTGCTTTTCTTCAATATGTTCGTAGCTTGTAAAACGGTAACCGCAGCTTGTACATTCACGCCGGCGGCGTATTGATTCGCCGTTTGCCATCGAACGCGATTCCAAAACTTTATCGTCTAAATTGCCGCAAAAAGGGCAGCGCATAAAAACTCCTGTAATAACTTAAGAAAGTCCGCACGCGCGGTACGCACAGATTTGTAAAGTGCGTTTTTACAACTTTTCCTAAATGCTGAATCAGCAAGGCTTTAAAGCTGTTTTCAACAGAATTATCCACAATTTATACACAAAACGCAGATGTGCTTTTGCTGTATGTAGTGTACTTAAATATGAACAGATATTAAACGACCACTATATATGGTGTCAATGTAAAAATGAAAGTTTTAAACAAATTTTAACTGAAAGCCTTTAAAAACCCTATACAAATGCTACCGCTTGACTTTTATGTTTGGGGGTCAAGGCTGAAAGGTGCAGCTGCGTGTTCATGTTTTTTTGCTGCATTTTTTTATTTTGGTTCATGCAATGGCAGAAAATTGAAAGTAAAAAAATCGGATTATCCGGTAAAAAAAGCTTCTCATTCAGCGAAGGAAAGCCTTTTCGTCGTACTAAAGACAGGCATATTCTGTATGCCCTGCAAGTAGTTTTCTGTAAATCTGCGGACACGTGCCCTTTAAAGTCGGGAAGAATTCTTCTTCAGGGTAACGGACACTTCTCCGTAAGACCCGCGGACACGTGTCTGTTGGTGCAGCGGAGAAGTGTCCGGCATTTAAGCGGAGACTTCTTCCGCAGTGTTGCGTACACCTGTTCTTCGGTTTGCGGAATTGTCTTTTTTTATGAAGAATGTGTTTTCTATTCTTCTTCAACTGCAAACTTTCTGCGCAAAACAAAGGCAAGCGGCACGGTAACGGCGCACTTAACCAGATCGAAAATTAAATAGGTTGGCAGAAATGGCGCAAATTCTGCAAAATTCTTTATGCCGCCGTTTAGCAGCGAAGCCACCGGCGGAACGTAAACCAGAACATATCCCAAAACGCAGGCAATTATCAGCTTTTTAACGGGAATTGGGGCGTTTTTTTGGGGCGTGCCGGTAAAAAAGCCCACCACAAGGGCGGCTATAAAATATCCCAGAACAAAGGAACCGTTAAAAGTCTGGGTTAAATATGCAAGCCCTTTGCCGCCGCCTGCAAAAACCGGCAGACCGAGCGCACCGGCGGTTAAAAACAGACCGGCAGCGCCTGCCGCCTGCGCACCGCCCAGACTTGCGGCGGTTAAAATTACAAACATATTTTGCAGGGTAAAATCAACCGGTTTTGCTTTCAGGCAGAAAATGCCGCTTACGCAGATTAAAAGGCACGCGCCCAAAACCGCAATTGAATTATTTTTTTTCTTGCTGTTTTCATCTATCATACAATTTTCCTTTTCCGTTAAAAATATTCATTCTGTCATGTATTCCGGAACAAACCCGGAATGCAGTTTGCTGTTGCGAATGGCAGCCTGACTAAAATATATTCAGGTCTTTGACTTTTGTTTTTGTAACCATAACCGCAAAAGCCGCAAGCGAAAGTGCAAGCATCAGCCAGCAGAACCAGTCGCCGTATCTGGCATAAAAAGTTTCGCTGTGTTCATAAACCGGCACGTTTACGCATTTTACAGCCTCTTCAAAAAGCGGCATGTCGGCTAGAATTTTACCGGCAGGGTCTACCACCACCGAATAACCAGCGTTTGTAGACCTTACCAGAGTTGTACGCAGTTCAATTGCCCGGTAAGAAGCCACCACAAAATGCTGATATTCTGCCGAATTCGTGCGCGACCACGAATCATTCGTAATATTCATCAGAACTTCGCTGCCTGCATGCCAGAGCCCGCGGCAAACGTCTGCAAAAGCGTCTTCAAAGCAGATTGGTACGGAAAAAGTCAGGGTGTTTTTGCCGTTTTCTACCGGTACGGTAAAGGTGCTGAATTTTGTACCCGGATGCCATCCGTTAGAAAATCCTACAAGCTTGTCCATGATTTTGCAGAACCATTCGTATTCGGTAAACGGAATGTATTCTGCAAAAGGAACGAGGTGCATTTTGCCGTAATAGCCCTGTACCGTTGCATCGCCGTTAAAAACCACGGCACCGTTTTCAAATAAAGCCGGTTCGCTGCCAACCTGCACCGGTGCGCCAATTACAAAAGGCGTATCAGTTGAACTTATAAACGGAATCAGCGGATTTTCCGGCGGATAGAACTGGTAAAAGCCCGTAGCGTTTGGAAAAGCATAGTTCAGAACCGCTTCGCTCCAGCAAATCAAATCCGGTTTCTGCCCGAACTGCGCAATGCTCTGGTCAATTCCCTGCCGGCTCAGTTTCTGGCTTATGGTAACGCTGTCGTCTTCGCCGCCGGTCACCCATGAATCGGCATTCTGCTGAACCAGCACGGTTTTTGCAAATTTTACCGGCTGTCGCACTTTTGTATATTGAAAAATACCGTAGCAGATGTTTGCGCCAAAAATCAAAAATATAAAAATTGCAGTTTTGGCATAAAGGCTTGCCGCGGCGCAGTTTTCTTCAGTCTTTGCAGAAGGAATCAGCAGAATGCCTTCGGCAACCAGCGCCGAAAACAGCGAAAACAGAAACGAAACCGCCCACGTGCCGGTAATGTCAAAAATCTGGTAAAAAAGACGCCATTTGTAAATGCTTAAAAACAGAGTGCCCCACGGGTACGCCAAAAAACCGATGGATTTCTGCCATTCCCAAAGCGTGTAAACTGCGGCAAATAAAAAAATGCGGCGCAGAAGACCGGCGGTTTGGCGGCTTTTGTATTTCAGCACGAAATAAAAAAAGCGCCCGAAAGCCTGCCCGAAAACAAAATATGCCAGAATCGGACCGCCGACGGTAAAAACGGCAAAATCCTTGAAATTGCCCAGCCAGTAACTGGAAAATAACTGAACCAGGCTGAATTCCAGGGAACACAAAAAACCGGCATTTTTAAAACTTTTGCTTCTTGTAAGCGCAATATAGAAGGGTACAAGCGAAAAAAGTCCCAAAATCGGGCTTCCGAAACTTAAAAACTCGTTCGGTATGCCAGCCGAAAGCATCAATGCAGAAAAAACGATATAAAAAACTTGTAAAATTTGAGTCATTATATTATTATAGTATATGATTTTATATTGCAAAATCAAGGGAAAGCGTAAAAATTGATTTTTTCGTCTTTATAGTTAAAAAGCATCTTAAAAAAAACGAGGTAAAATTTGGAGCAGGTTTGTTTAGCACATCAAACTGAATATGGTATGGAACCCGCCGCTGTAGTTTCTGCTCCCGGCCGCATTCATCTTTTAGGCGAACATTCATGGTATTTCAAAGACAAAACCCTTTCTGCGGCGATTGATATGCCCGTTACCGTTGCGGTTTCGCCCCGTACGGACCAGTCACTTCGTTTTCATTTTGTTCAGCTGAACGAACGCAAGCGCCTTACTCTTGCCGGTTTTAAATACCGCAAGGAAGACCGCTGGGCAAATGCCTGCAAAGCCGTACTTTTCAGTTTTCTGGAAGCCGGTTTTGAATGTACCGGCTTAAACTTCACGATATATTCTGACATTGCGCCTTCTGCCGGGTTTGGCATTACCACGGCGATAAAAGTTGCCACCGCCGGTGCACTGCGTCAGGTTCTGGCGCCTTCTTTAAGCGATGAACAGCTGGTTTTGTACGTTGATCACGGCAACAAGGCTTTTCTGGAAATAAACAGCTTTATAAGCGATATTTATACCGTAATGTTTGCCAGAAAGGGCAGCCTTCTTTTAACGGACTACAACAATTCTTCTTTTTCTTACGTGCCTTTCAATTTTGACGACAAATGCATAATTTTAACTGATTCCAAAGTGCCGCGCGTAAGCGTCTGGAACGAAGAATCTTTGTGGAAACCCGAATATGCCTGCCTTTTGGGCGATCTGAAGGTGCGCAGGAACGGCGCGATTGTTTACGAAGATTCGGATACGGAAATAAATGAAGTTCTTTCGGTGGTAAAGGAAGATTACCGGCGGCGCCTGCTTTGCATAATGAAGGAACAGCAGGAACTGGTTAACGCGGTAGAAGCGCTTAAAAACAGCAATTTTGCGCTTTTTGCCCGGGCTGTTTCGCATTCGCACGAACTTTTGCGCGATTTGTTTTCAATAAGCTGCCCGGAAATTGACTGGCTTGTGCGCCGCGTGCAGGAAACCGACCTTCTGCACGGCAAACCTCTTTCGGCATGTGCGCGCATTACGGGCAAGGGTTTCGGGCGCGTAACCTATACAATTCTTCCGGCGCAGGAAGAAGAAAACTACTATAAAAAATTAAGCGAATACGAACGTATTTTCGGTTTTCATCCTTCGTGCTATAAAGTAAGCACTGCCAGCGGCATGGCAATAAAAGAATAGAAAACGATGCGTTTTATTTGGGTGGGAAATGAAACTTTTAATAACAAATGACGACGGTCTGGGCTGTGACGGAATCATAAAGCTTTTTGAAGCACTGAAAGAAAAAGGTCACGATGTACGTGTTCTGGCTCCAGACCGCAACCGCTCCGCCGTTTCCATGGGCATAAATATGTCTGCGCCCTTGGAAATGCGCAAAATCAGGGAAAACGTTTACACGCTTTCGGGCTTGCCTGCTGACTGCGTAATACACGGCGTCTGCGGTGTTTTTGGCAGCTGGAAGCCTGATGCAGTTATTTCGGGCATAAACCGCGGTTCAAATCTTGGTGACGATTTGCTTTACAGCGGCACGGCTGCTGCGGCACGTCAGGCAAGCATCATGAACATTCCGGGAATTGCCCTTAGCCTTGCTTTTGACAACTTCAAGGACTACAACCCGAATTTGCCTGACAGCCGGCGCAATTACGGCGCACTGGCAGAATTTGCGGCAGAAAATTTAGAAAAACTAATAAATTTGTGTTCTGCCCAAAACTTTTTGAATATCAATGCGCCAGATGCCGAAACTTATAAAGGTGCAAGATTCTGTAATTTAAGCAAACGTATTTATAAAGACAACGTAATTCCGTATAATGCACCAAACGGTCTGGTATATTCGTTTTTTGCAAGCGAACCTGTAGAAAGCGTGCCCGACCCTGACAGCGATGTTGAAGCCGTTTGCGGCGGTTATGTGGCGCTAAGTCTGGTAAGCAACCAGCCTGTAATTTGCAGCCTGCAAAATCAGGACGAAAACCTGAAAAAGCTGTGCAGCAAGTTCGTTTTTTAGAGAAATTAGACATTTTTTATATTTCAAAAGAAACTTTTTAACCTTTGATTTCGGGAGGGAATCATGGCTGAAGATTTTAAAGAAGGCAAGCGTCTTTACGACTTGCAAAACTATCATGATGCTTTGAATTATTTTCAAAAGTTACTGTCGGCAAATCCGGAAAGCGCTGATGAAGAAGTTTTTTATTATATAGGGCTTTGTTTTTCGCGCCTGAACAAGCCGGACGAAGCAATGCAGTATATTGAACAGGTTGTTACCACAACAAAAGATACCCAGCGCATGCAGCAGTGCCGCCTGATTCTTGCTGTGCTTTACACGCAGACCGGGCGCCTTACCCTTGCAGACTACGAACTGAAAAAACTTTTGCAGAGCGGCTGCCAGACCGTGCCCGTAATGACCGCTTTAGGTTATGCCGCATGGGCACAAAGCCGCGAAAGCGAAGCAATTGAATGGTACACAAAAGCCCTTGAACTTGATCCTAACAACGCAACGGCGCTAAACGGATTTGGCTATGTGCTTGCTGACAGCAACAAAGATTTAACCCGCGCACTTTCTTACTGCCGCAAGGCACTGGAAGTAACGCCGGATTCTGCGGCGTATTTGGATTCAATTGCGTGGATTTATTATAAACTTGGGCTTTTAAAGGAAGCAAAAACTTATATTAAGCGGGCAAAAAGCCGAAATCCAAAGAATGATGAAATATTAAATCACTACCGGGCAATTTTTGAACAGGTGGCAATCAATAATTCTGCCGCCAAAAACTCGGTAAGTGGAGGTTCAAGGTGAAAAATTTAAAACGTTCTGCTGTTTTTGCACTTTTGCTGTGCACTTTATTCTATTCAAATATTTTTGCAGAACCCACCGCAGCTGACCGCGGTTTTGCTGCCGACGAATTCCGTCGTGGCGTTCAGTCTTTTTACCGCGGTTCTTATAACGATGCAATCTTGCTTTTTGAAAAAGCCCTGTCTTACGTTCCTAACGACAGCCGCATTCTGGAATGGCTCGGCAATTCATATTATCAGGCAGGTATTGAAGGCGCAGCCATTCAGTACTGGGAAGATGCACTGAAAAATAACTATACCGGCGATGCGCTGCTTTTGCAGAACAAAATTGACATGATTGAAGAACGCCGCGTTGTAGGCAACAGTTTTGAATCTACTGCGCGCTATGTAGAAGCCGGTGCTTTTCCGGGCAGGGAAGGCGACAATTTTTATTACAATCTGCCAATTTCGGCATTAAGCGAAAACGACGGCGGCTGCTGGGTTGTTGCCTACGGTTCCAACGAACTTTTGCGTTTTGATGCAAACGGACAGATGGTGGCGCGCATTCGCGGCCCTGTAAACGGTTTTGACTCGCCGATGGATATAATCCGTTCTGCTGACGGCAACCTTCTGGTAAGTGAATACGCCGGCGACCGCATCGCGGTTCTGAACAAAGACGGCGGCTTCATTAAAACTTTCGGTACAAAAGGGCGCAAAAACGGCGAACTTCTTGGCCCGCAGTATATGGATATTGATTCTTCTGGCAATGTTTACGTTACGGATTTTGGCAATGCGCGCGTAGCCGTTTTTAATAACGACGGCGAAGGGCTGTTTACTTTCGGTACGCGGCAGGGCGCTTTTGCAGGCTTTAAAGCACCAAGCGGAATTGCAATCGTGCAGGACGTGGTTTACGTTGCAGACGCTGTTGCCGGAACAATTTACATGTTCGATATTGCCGGAAACTATCTGGACAACCTTGTGCCGAACGGAACGTTTAAGCGTCCGGAATCGCTTAAGCACTGGAACAATTATCTTCTGCTTGCAGATTCAAACAGGGTTTATGCAGTCAACGTTGCCGACGGTTCGCTTTTTGAATGCGCAAATACCGGCAACGCACCTTCGCGCTTAACCTGCGCCGTGCCGGACGTAAACGGCAACCTTCTGGTAACAGACTTTAAAAGCAACGAAGTTTTTGTAATGTCCAAAATGGCAGAACTTGTCGGCGGCTTGCTTGTACAGATTGTTGACGTAAATACAGATAATTTTCCGCAGATTAAGATGGATGTGCGTGTAGAAAACCGCCAGAGTCAGGCAATCGTCGGCTTAAAAGATGCAAACTTCCTTGTTACGGAAAACAAGCGCCCGGTTTTGAACCAGCAGCTAACCGGAATTTCGTCTAACAATCAGGAAATTGATATTTCGATTGTTGTAGACCGTTCTTTGGAAATGGCAAAATATGGCGAAGCATTGCAAAGTGCCGTGCGCGATATCGCTCAGTCAATGAACGGAAAGGGAACTTTGAATATTATTTCTGCCGGAGAACTGCCGGTTCTGGAAGCAAGCGGCAACCCGGTTCAGTTTACCCAGTTTATTCCGGGGCAGCTGAAAAGTGCATTAAGTTCAAATACTGCCAGCGACCTTGCTATACGTTTGGGCGCAAACCGGCTTATTACCGGCGAAAAAAAGCGTGCAGTTATTTATATTTCCGCTGGCGATGTCAGCCCGAATGCCTTTAATTCTTACGGTCTTGCAGATATAAGTTCTTATTTGAATAATAACGGAATTGCATTTGTTACCGTTAATTTAAGCCGCAATCCGCTTGCGCCGGAAATTGACTTTTTGACAAGCCAGACAACCGGCGATGAATATTATATTTTCAGACCAAACGGAATAAGCATGCTGATTGACGACTTGCTTGCAGCGCCTTCTGCATTTTACGAACTGTCTTTTACAACCACATACAGTTCCGATTCGGCAAACGATTTTGGCCGCCGCTTTTTGCCGGTAGAAGTTGAAACATATTTGCTGAACCGTTCCGGCCGTTCAGAATCCGGCTATTTTGCGCCGTTGCAGTAAGCTGCACCAAAAGCGCGCTTAATTAACCCAGTATATTAAAAAAAACAGAAAAGCCCGCCGTCGCGGTAAAAAAGCGATGACGGGCTTTTTTGTTTTTTCTGTTTGTTTTTATCGTGCCATGCATTGGGCAGTTTGGGCGGGCTAGCCGCAGCATTATATTTTAGCCGCTGTTTTTATATGCGCACCCCGGCTTTTTATATCATGCGCGCAAAATATTTATCTTTCTTTTGGCGGCACGATATTTTTGGCTTCCATTAGGCGCGCTTTCTGTAATTTTACGCCGCTGGCTTTATTTTTTCTGTTTATCTGCAAAACAGCCTTTTCCAAATCTTTAGTTTTCTGGTTGTCGCGTTCAAAAAGTTCAAACTGCTGGCTTGGCGTATGGGTACAGTTACCGGCGCCCACGCCCAAAAGTCTTATGCCGCGCCCTTTTTCCCATTTTTCATAGAACAAAGACTTAACCCGTTCGTAAAGCTCGTTTTCTGTTTCAAAATTCTGGTCGTAACTGCGCTGAATGCCAACCGTTGTAAAATCGCCGTAACGGATTTTCAGGTGAATGGTGTGGCTGTACCAGTTTTCGGTCAGCATGCGCATCTGAACTTCGGTACAAAGCTGCAAAAGGGCAGTTTCGATAATGTAAGAGTCGGTTAAATCGTAGGGAAAAGTGCGCTCGCCGCTGATAGAATGATTCTTGGCATCGCTTCCAAAAGTTTCTGCCGCCTGTCCGCGCACCGCCATATACAAAAAACTGCCGCCGGCTTTACCAAAAATACTTTGCAAAAGCTCCAGACTTGCAGAATGAATATCCTTAATAGAAGAAAACCCCGTTTTTTTCAGTTTTTCAACGGTTTTTTCGCCTGCGCCCCACAATTTGCTTAAAGGCAGCCCCAGCATGAAAGCTTCTTCTTCGCCGGGGGCAACAAAACAAAAACCATCCGGTTTGTTAATGCCGCTGGCAATTTTTGCAACATATTTGTTGCTGGCAAGACCGCAGGAAACAGTCAGCCCGGTTTTTTCTTTAACTTCTGCCTTAAGGCGCATTGCAGTCTGTTCCGGCGGACCGAACAGTTTTTCTGTGCCGCCCAAATCAATAAAAGCTTCGTCAATGGACATTTGCTGAACGTCCGGCGAATAATTGCCAAAAATCTCCATAACTTCTTTTGATTTTTCGTGGTAACGCTTCATTCTGCCGTGCACAAAAATACCGTTAGGGCACAAAACTTTCGCCTGCGCCGTTGCCATAGCCGAATGAACGCCGAATTTTCGGGCTTCGTAAGAACAGGTAGAAACAACACTGCGCCGGCTTTCAGGGTCGCCGCCAACAATAACAGGCTTACCGCGGTATTCGGGAAAATCAAGCTGTTCAACCGAAGCAAAAAAAGCGTCCAGATCTACGTGCAAAAACATTTTATCTCCGCATTTTATGGTTCAATAATTAAGGTTTGGGTTTCTTTTAAAAGCGAACCCTGACTAGACCGCACAAAACTTGTTACTTCAATTGTTGATTTGCCGCCGCGTTCTGTTGTGTACATAATTTCCAGCGGATTTGGCGGATAATCGCCCAGAATGATGCTGGCTTTTTTATCGTTATCGCTGCTTTCAAACGGAAAATTGGCATCGTAAACCGCAATTCCTTTTTCTACGCTTACGTTTACTTCGTATTTAATCGCCGGCAAAACCGTTTCAATTTCAAGCTTAATCAAGGTTCTGTCCATAAAAGACTGATTCTGGCTTTTTACAAAAAGCTGCTGGTTTGCCGTCTGCTGAATTTCAAAATTGGGAATTTCAATTCGTTCCTGGGCGGCTGTGTTTGCAAAAATATACAGAATAGCCGCCACGCAAACGGACAAAACCCCGATTGCAATAAACGGAAAACGAATCTTCCGTTCGCGCCCAAAACTGCCAATATGCACGATAACGCGCATCCATGCAAATTCAACAGGCAGAATCAGGCACGCCAGCAGAAAATTATCCATCAGGCTTGAATAGAAAAAGCGGTACAAAATATTCTGGCGCGGCATTGTAAACGCCACGTTCAGCAAAAGCGAAAAAGGCAAAAGCAGCATAATGCCCAGAAAAATAAGCGAACTTACCTTTTTTGTATGGCTGAAAGCAAGGCAAAGCAGCAGCTGGGCGCAGAAAATTACAACCAGCGACAAATCCAGAAACGAAAAAATAAACAAATCGGCAAAAGCCATAATGTTAAGCAGATAGCCGTAAATGTAATCGCGGGTAGGAAATTTTACGAAACGGTGAAAAAACGAAACAATTACCAGCAGCACAATGGAAAAACCGGCTTTAAGGCTGATGGCGTATGAAATATGCGCAAACCAGTTTGGAAAAAGCTTAAGCGTAATCATTTGGGCTGCGTGCAAAAGTGCCCACGTAATAAAAACCAGAAGCGGAATTAGGAACCATGATGACTGCAAATCCCTGTAATGCAGCGCGCCGGTTTTTTTGCCCCAGAACGGAAAAAATATAAGATAGAGAAGGGCAGAAAAAGAAACCAGAAGCAGAATCAAAAGCAGAAAACTTTCGGGTACAAAAAGCGGTTTGCCGTCGTTTATGTTTGTAGGCGGAAAAAAAGTGTAGTGCTTGTCCCATTCTTCGTTTTTCTGCTTTTCAAACATAACCATAATCTGGTCAAAAATATCAAAAACACTTGAATCTTTGCATTCCAAAAGCACGCCCGGAATGTCTGCGTCCAGATATTCACCCAAAACACGTTCGCGCTGCAAAAGCCCGATGCGGTAAAAGGTTAAAAAGCTGCCGTCAATGCTGATGCTTTTGTTTTTGCTTTGCGCCCCGGCATATAGAGCTTTTAAAAGCCATGCCGGGCTTGCGTTAAAAGGAATTCCCGGTACAAGGTTTATTTCTTTTGTGTACTTGTTGGAATTAAAAGAGTTTTGCGGCTGAAGAATAAAAACCGCGCAGTTGTCTTCAAGATTGGAATACGAAATGAACTGCTTGGTTCCTTCCATGCTGGTACCGCTGGAACTGCCGAAACTGGGCACGGCACGGGTATCGCCAGCGCTTAAAAAAATTGTTACCGGCACTGCGGGCGGCTGTTTTTGCAGCTTTTGGGTAAAAGCGACAAAATCGTTCAAAAAAAACGGCAGGTTTTCCTGGCTTAAGGCAATTATTAGATGGATTTTTGAAAAATCGCTTTCCTTTTCCTTGTCAAAACGCCGCCATATTTTTTTTACGCCCTGTTTCAAACTTTTTGCCGAAACCTTCGCCTTGCCCTGGGTGTAGTCAAAAGCCTTGTTGAAAATTGAATTGTTTTCGGTCTCCTGTCCGCTTGCAGAACCGGAAAATTCGTTATTTTGATTTTTTTCTTCTATTATATAGCTGTTTTCTTGGGTACCGGCTTCCGCAAATTCAATTAAAATGTTGTAAGAAAAATCCGTAGACTGGGAACGGTTCAGAAGAATTTTTGGGCTTAAACCCTGTGCTTCCAGATAGCCAAAAATGCTTGCAGAATTGATATGCTGCTGCGACCAGAGCTGTGCATGTGCCGCCGCTGCAATGTGCAGAAAAACTGCCATTAAAAGAGAAAACTTAAAAAATCCCGTGCTTGTTTTTGTATTTGGCATAAACAGTTTTGAAAGTTTAGCACAACGGAAATAAAAATAAAAGCAAGCACTGCCTGCGCGCGTTCTGCTTAAATTGCCTGTTAAAGAAGAAAAACTGCAAACGACAGGGTATATAAAAAATCTTTTATACAGCAGTTTTTTGGTATTTTTTTTCACAAAAATCAGAACGTTTAAACTTAAAAATTTTTGCTTTAAATATTTATTTTTTAGTGCGTTTAAATTTATTTTTGAGAATGGCGGTTCTAAACTTTGAGAACGGCTAGAAAATTTTTTAAATGTAGCTACAAAAATTTTTAAAAATAGCCGCAAAAATTTTTTTTTGTAGCTAGAAAAATAAATTTTTGCGGTGCAATTTTGTAAATTAGCTGGAATAGCGGACTGTTTTAAAATTTTATGTTTGTATGTATTCCTTTACGCATTTATGAAAAAGTTCTTCCATCTGCATGGCAACGGTTCTTTTTACAGCAGGGGAAATTTCATTTATTTCTTCAACAGGAAGAAAAAATTCGTAAACGTCAATGGATAATGCATTTGCTATTTTTGTAAGAGTCTTTTCGCTGGGCCACCGTCTGCAACCTTCTATATCGTTTATCATCTGAGCAGATAATTCAGCTTTTTCTGCCAAAGTTTCCTGCGTAAAATTTTTTATTTTTCTAAGTCTTTTTAAATTTAATGAAAAACGTCTTTGCAATTCCTCTGTTGTCATATTCCTTATTTTTAGCAAGTATTTAAAATTTTTAAACTTGTAATTAGCAAGTTTTATTGATATTATTACTTGCTAATAGTAGTAATTAGTAATGAAAAGTATTGCTATTAGCAAAATACAAATAACATTTTAAATATATTTTAGATTGATGTTTTTTTGTCTGTTTTCGGCGAAAGTAAATCTTCCATCTTATATTTAAAAATGGAATGAGGTTTTATGAAATTAAGGAACTTGTTTCTTTCAACTTTGGTTGTTGTGGGATTTATTTTTACTAGTTGCGGTACAGATTTAGGTGCTAATGGCGCAGTAGAATATCATCATATATTTCCACAGCAATATCGGAATCAATTTGCGGCAAAGGGAATAAATGTCGATGATTTTACGATTGCATTAACTAAAAAAGATCACAGAGGAATGGGTACAGGATTGCAGTATGTTCCAAAAAACTGGAATGCAGAATGGGGTGATTGGTTGCAACAAAATCCTAATTTTACACAGCAAATGGCATCAAAAAAAGCACAGCAGATGTTACAAGAAGCAGGTTGTCGTGGAGAATTCCATTTTTATGATTACAATACAAAAAAGTTGTCAAATGCGACACTTCCTGGTGTTAGTGGTGGATTATTTCTATGTAGCAATAATGGATTTTTGAAATTTTGCGGCAAAATAGGATATTGGTTGATAAAAGTTTTGGGAGGTTCTCATTTTTGGGCACCGATTTTATCTATTTTAGCGGGAATTGGTTGTACTGTGTTGGGATGGTTGGGTATAAAAACAGAAGAACCTGTTGCAATGGGTGTCGGACTTCTTGTAATAATACTTGGAATTCTTTTATGTATAGGAGTTGTTATCTTTGCAAAATGGATTTGGACTGTTATTGTTATTGCTGGTGGTAGTGGCGGTGCTATTGTAGCTAATAGTTAGGAAAATAAAATGAGAGAATTGAGAATAATCTATGATGAAAAATTAGAAAAGAATCCTGATTTAGGGAAGAGAAGTAAATTTGGGGGAGAACCAAATTGGATACAGAATGATGAAACACCGAAATGTGACTGTTGCAAAAAGAAAATGGAATTTGTTGCGCAGTTAGATTCTATTGATTTTACAGGCTATGTAAATCCAAACGCTGAATATATGTTCGGAGATGTT
The DNA here is from genome assembly GCA_024402495.1 of Treponemataceae bacterium. Lineage (GTDB taxonomy): Bacteria > Spirochaetota > Spirochaetia > Treponematales > Treponemataceae > UBA1240. The sequence goes on along the minus strand of JAKSTR010000011.1, from coordinate 11,646 downwards.
GGTATGTTCTATATTTTTTTCTGTAAGAAATGTGGAATATCAAAATCTGTATTTCAAGAATGAATTGTTGATTTTGTGTTTTTTAGATAAGGATTTTTGTTTTTACTTGCAAATGCAAAAGCCGAAACAGAAAAAATGTTTCGTCTTTTCTTTAAGTTTTCCGCTAATTCTGTACTTTATCACTTTTGATGTGCCGGTTGCATATCAGTTTTTCAGACAGAATCTTCCGGTTATATCACCGGAAGATTTGAAAATTTGTAAGGAAAAAAATCTTTACGACCGGAAGAATGTTTGCAACATGACATTAAAAAAACAAATTTGTTCACAAAATTAAAAAAGTGTTGTATACTTTAGTAGTAAGTTTATTTACAAAAGCGGTTTCTTTTAACCGCAATCGACGTTTGATAGGATAAATAATGTCTGCAGCTCCACGCAAAACTACGCTAGATTTGCCACTTAGAATCATCTTTACGCAGGAAGGTTCTACGCAGTTTATCAATAAAAAGACCAAGCTTAAAAGAATGCGCTTGGCGGACAATAAAGAAGAATTTGGAATTGAAGCAAAATCAATTTCGCCTGCTTTGTTGCAGCGTATGTTTTTGGCAGATTATATTTCCCAGCTGGAAATTTCCATGCCCGAATTTTCTACATCGCGGCAGGATATTCTGGATCTTGCTAAGCTTACTGTTTACGGCGTTCTGTATAAACAGATGGATAAACTGATTTTGACCCAGCTGTTTGAAACCGACATAATTAAAAACTACAACCGCCGTAATCCTTCCAAAATGTTTGATGCTAAAACCGATATGTCAACAGCCAACCTGCGTGCAAAAATGTTGATTATGGAAAAACAGTATCAGTCAACAAAAGACGAACTTTTAAAACCGGTACGCGCAAAAATTCTTAACCGCAAAGACATTTCTATAGAAGAAAAAAACGTATTTCTGCTTCTTTCAGAAAAATATCTGGATAACTTAAGCCTGTATACATGGTATTTGGTTATGCGCTTTTTTAAAGGCGACGATTTTCCGGTTGTTCAGCGTATCATTCAGCCTGTTTTGCAGGAATTTATGGAAAAAAGCCAGATTGCCGAATACATTGCCCTTATGGTTATGGAACTTGCCATTAACAGCGAGAACAATAACTTTAGAAAAGAAGCAAAAGTAATGTACCGCGGAATTATGGACGAAACTGCCGCAATTTACGACCCTGAAATTCGCAAGAATATCATCAGCGAAATTACCAAAAAGCGCGAATTCATTTCCATTTCGTGGAAATTTGGCGGCGGTTCTTCAAATTCAATTGGTACGCAAAACCGTTTTCAGATAACAATTTACAATAAAGAAGACGTTTTTGACGAAATTAAAGAAAACGTAGACAAACAGAAGACAAGTTCTTCTAAAGATAAAAACTTGATTGACTTTTATAAAGACATTCCGGAAGGACAGGAAGATACAAGCCTTGGTTTGTACTATCTTTCTTACCTTAACGAAGCCTGCCAGAAAGTTAACGTTAAGTTTGATTCTATGGTTAACCAGTTTTCTTCAAACGACCTTACAGTTATTACCCTTAGTTTTAACTTTTAATGAAGATTCACTCCGGCTTTTTATTTTTAAGCTTAATTCCCCTGTTTTTTGCCTGTTCAGCTACGGAACCGGAACTTGTGCAGGCAAAAGTCTGCATGGTTTTTGATTATGGCGGCAACTATTCCGGCATTTACAGCGAAGCCGAAAAAAAACAGACAGCCCAAAATACCGATATTTTGCCATCCATGCGTCTGGGCGCGTTTGCTGCACCAAAATTAAGCGGTGCAAGCCACGCACTGGAACGGATTTCTTCGCTGAAAGTAGAAGACCTGAACGAAGGACTGAGCTGGTTTATCGAAAATCCCCTTAATTTTTCATATAACGGCGAAGCATGGCTGGGCTATGGCAATTTGCAGGTGCCCGGCTATTTGCGCTTTAACAAATGCCGCTACAAAATAACCTGCACCGATTTTGCCAGCCGCAGCGTAGAAACATTTGTTCAGCTGGAATACGATGAAAAAATTGCCGCAACTTCGCTGCAAAACTTGAAAAATAGTGCCAGCTTTAATAATTTGCCCAAAAATTATATAGTTCTTTACGATAAAGACGGAAACTGCCTGTATTTTGGCGATTTTTTGCAAAATCAGGAAGAAATAGATGCATTGTGCAGCAGTTTTGAACAGTGTTCTTATTACCGCAATTTTAAAAGCAACGAAAATTCAAACTGGGGCGTAATATTGCCGCCGGTTTTTGTAAAATAGAAAAGTACCATAAGGAAAAAATAATGGAAAATACAGACGAATCATTTTATAGAACGATAAAAACCTTTGTTCTGCGTCAGGGCAGAATGACCGAAGGTCAGTTGCGCGACTATGAAGAATTGTCCGGCAAATGGTGCCTGCCTTTTGCAAACCAGATGCTTAATTTTACGGATATTTTTCAAAACACAAACCCGGTTGTAATAGAAATTGGTTTTGGCATGGGGCAGGCAACCGCAATTATTGCAGAACAGAATCCTGATAAAAATTACATCGGCATCGAAGTTCACCGCCCCGGCGTTGGTCGTCTTTTGGGCGAAATTAAAACCCGCGAATTGAAAAACCTTTTCATCATTCAGTTTGATGCACTGGAGGTTTTGGAGAAAATGATACCCGATTCTTCTGTTTCGGCATTCCACATCTTTTTTCCAGACCCGTGGCCTAAAAAAAAGCACCACAAACGCCGTCTTGTTCAGCGCCCGCGCACCGATTTGTTTGCAAAAAAACTTGCTGCCGGCGGTTATATCTGCATGGCAACGGACTGGGAACCTTACGCCGAGTTTGCGCTTGACGAACTGACAAACACAGCCGGATTGAAAAACAGATACGACGGTTTTGCCGAAAAGCAGACCTGGCGTCCTGAAACCAAATTTGAAGCAAAAGGCATAAACGCCGAACGTGTTATCCGCGAACTGGTTTTTGAAAAAGTGGAAAATTAAAAATGAGCAGCAGTTTTGAATTAGATTTGTTCGGCGAAAATTCCGCAGAAAGCAAGCCTGCAAAAAGTGCAGGATATATAGAAGAACTTGCGGCAAAAATTCTTAAATACCAGAAATCTTATTACACTGGCGAAGCCGAAATTAGCGATGCCGAATTTGACAGGCTTTGGGACGAATTGAAAGAAATTGCGCCTGATCATCCGGTTTTGCAAAAAGTCGGTTCTGATTTGGCGGAAAATTATGAAAATACTGAAAATAACACAAATCTTTCAGTTGAAATTGAAGAAAACAGCGCAGATTTAAATAAAAATGCCGGAAATTTTCAGAAAGCCCGGCATCTTATACCAATGGGCAGTCAGGAAAAAGCCGCAAATCCGGAACAGTTTTTGGCGTGGGCGCAAAAGCACCCATACGAAGAATATCTGGTAGAATACAAGCTGGACGGCGCAAGTCTTGAAATTCAATATCAGAACGGCGAGTTTTATAAAGCCGTTACCCGCGGCGACGGCGAAATTGGCGACGATATTACCAGAAACGTGGCAAAAATGCAGGGGCTTGTTCTGCATTTGCCGGGCAGTTTTACCGGCGGCGTGCGCGGAGAAGTAATTATGAGCCACGAAGTGCACAGGCAGAAGTTTGCGGATAAAGCCAACTGCCGCAATGCCGCCAACGGTTTGATGAAGCGCAAAGACGGCGAGGGCAGCGAATATTTGCAGATTATCTGTTACGACGCGCTTTTTATTGATGCCGCCGGAACAAATGCTTTTAGCGATGAAATTGAAAAAATGAACTGGCTTAAATCCGCCGGTTTTAATACCGTTCCTTTGCAGATTTGCGCCAGCCCTCAGTCTGTAATTGATTACCGCGCCGAAGTTATGGAAAAACGCGTAAACCTGAATTACGACATTGACGGCTTGGTAATTAAGCAAAAGCAGATTGACCTTGACGATGCCCGGCGCGCCCGCCCCGACAAGCAGATTGCGTTTAAGTTCAGCCTTGAAGAAGCCGTAAGCGTTGTGCGCAATGTTATCTGGAACGAAAACGGCGCAACTTATACGCCGGTTGCCGAATTTGATACCGTTGAGCTTGCCGGAACAAAAGTTAGCCGGGCAAGTCTTTCCAACTATAATACAATCGTGGATTTGGGGCTGAAAATTGGCAGCCACGTGGTTGTTACCAAGCGCGGCGAAATCATTCCCAAAATTGAAGCCGTTGTAAAAACCGAAGAAAGCGAAAAAGAACCTAAAATTGAAGTGCCAGTACCGGAAAAATGCGGTGTATGCGGCACAGTTTTAATAAACGAAGGCACGCGCCTTTATTGTCCGAATCATTTTTGTACCAAGCGCCTTGTGCATCAGCTGGAAAAATGGGCAGATATGGCACAGATTCGCGATTTGGGTACAACCCTTATAAAAGATTTGGTTGCAGGCGGCGCGGTAAAATCGCTGAAAGACCTTTACCAGCTGGATGAAGCGAAGCTTTCACCGTTTTTTCTGAACGAAGAAAGTCTTGAAAAAGAAAAAATATCTTTGGGCGCGCGCAAAGTTTTAGCTTCAATTCAAAATAGCCGCAAAATTAAACTTTCTTCTTTTATTGCCGGCTTTGACATTGAAGGCATTGGCGAAACCATGATAGAAAAGCTGATTGACGCGGGTTTTGTAACTTTGAAGGGCTTTTTAAGCGCCAAAACCGAAGATTTTGCCGGTGTTTTTGGGTTTGCAGAAATTACCGCAAATACTCTGGTTGAAGGCTTGAAAGAAAACGCCGAAGAAATGCGCTATCTGTGCGAAAACGGCATAATTCAAATAGAAGAAACCGTAAAAAAATCCCAGCTTTTAAGCGGCAAGTCTTTCTGTTTTACCGGCGAACTTTTTACAATGAAGCGCGCCCAGGCTGAACAGATGGTAAAAGACAATGGCGGCGCCTGTAAAAGTTCGGTTACAAAAGGTTTAAGCTATTTGGTCACTAACGATACTACAAGCGGTTCTTCTAAAAACGTAAAAGCCGCAAGTCTTGGTATTCCGATTATTGACGAAAAACAGTTTTTGGCTTTGTTTGATGATTAAGGCATATCTAAAAATTTTTTTGGATATGTGCGCAGGTTTATAAGGCTGTTTGTAAAAAATTGCAGTTTTTCAGCCAGCCTTATAAATTACATAAAATAGAGATATTGGATAAAATTGAGAAATTGGTTTGCAAAATCTATAGTAATTTTTAGCTCTCTTTTGCTTTTTTCTGTTTTACTGGGAATAGGCGTAGCTTTTGTTTTTCAATTTTATACCTGTTCTGCTGCGGCGGCGCGGCTTGTCGACCAAAGCCCGATTAGTCCTGTTCAGTTTTACATTTACGGCACAAGTCCGGGCACGGTTAGCTGCCGTTTTGGGCTTTACGACAAATTTGGGCGCGAAATTGCCATGATTGAAAGGTCGTGGAATGGAACGGAGCTTTATCTTGATTTTGCAAAAGCCCAGTTCGGCGATACTATTCTGCTTTTTCCGCTGCGCCTTTACACGGACGAAAGCCGGGGCAACGGAATTGAGCTGAGCCATTATTATTTAAAAGAAAATTTTTGTCAGATTTACAGCACTTTGGGCGACGACGAACAGCAAAAGCGGGATTTTGCGCGTTTGTGCGCGTTTGCCAAAACCAGCGGAAAAAATCCGTTTTTTGTAAATTATACCGGCATTGCAACAGTGCGCCTGACCGGCTACAAAACCGGCAAAACCGCAACGATTTTTACAGCCCCAAACGGCAATGTCCTTGTTTTGCAATAGCGGCTTTCTTAATTGAAAAAAATATATTCAGAATCTAAATTCATAAAATAAAACAATTTACAGTAATTTACATACTTCTTTTACATCTTTTTCAATACGCCACATTATTTCTGCTTCGATTGTCTTACCGTATTTTTCTGCAAATCCTTTTTTCAAATTTTCAGGCAGCTTTATTTTTCTATTAATGTTATAAGCCTGTGGCAGAAATCGTAAATAGTTAAAAAAATTGAATTTTCTTTCAGGCTGCCTTGGATGGTTTTCGGTTTAAATGTTTTGTATAATGATTACTGTATTGAATGACATTGGCGCGGCAGAAAATTGCAGCTGACAGACCTTCGTTTAAAAATGAGGAATTAAATGAAAAAAGTTTTTATATTTGTTTTAAGCATATTTGTATGTTCAAATTACTGTTTTGCGCAAGTTATAAATAAAGACTATTTTCCTTTAGATAATGAGATTGACAGGCAGTATGAAACTGATATGCAGAAATGGATAACAAATTATGAATGGCAGGAAACTATTGGAAAATATATAAACTTATGGAAAAGCCAGATGAATTTGGAAATGGAAAGATTGATTTCCATAATTCCGGAATCAGAGTCTGTGATAAGGGAAAACCAGAAAAAATGGGAAGAATCTGTTGAAAGCGATTATAGTTTAGTCTGGGATAACGTGAACATGAATTTTGTTGGCAGGGAAGTTTATATCGGTGAGTTTAGCGGCAACAAGGTCAATTTATATAAAGAACGCGCCAAATATTTTCTGTGCCTGTATTACACAATAATGGATCAAACTTCCGATGACTTATGCTATACAGACAGAAATGGTACCCAATTAGCAAAGTAAATACAAAAATACCATAACACTGTTTTGCAAGCCCGCCGCCACAGGGAAAAACAGCTTCGGTTTAACTGTCTTTTTCTGTTCACTTTGCAAATATGTGGCTGCATAAAAGAAAGCGTTCGCAAAAGTTTTCTTTTATCCTTCAGCGGCGGCACACTGCATCCGATTTGTCATTCAGAAACAGATTCCGAATCAAGTTCGGAATGACAAAGCTTTAAAACCCGGCATTCCGGCTATTACAAAAATGAATGAATATTGATTTTAATGGCAGGCAAAATTGATTGCGCTGCAATGTTTTTAAGGTGCAGAATCAGAATAAAAAAGCGTAAATTTTCGCATGAAAATTTACGCTTTTTGTCTTTTAAGCTGTTTCTGATATTTCAGCCGTTTAAGCCGCAAATATTAAAAAATATTGTTTTCTACCAAAAAATCCGGGCTTATTGCCGTGCCCAAAAGCCGCAGTTCCCAGTGCAGGTGCGGACCCGTTGCCAGACCCGTTGCCCCGGAAAGCCCGATTCTTGTGCCCGGATCAACCATCTGTCCCGGTTTAACTTCTGCCTTGCTTAAGTGGTAGTAAAGCGAATAAAGCCCCGGCATGTGTTCAATTACGATTGACCAGCCGGTTGAAACCCGGTCTTCTACCAGCACAACCTTGCCGCGTCCGCAGCTGCTTACAACAGTGCCGGTCGGTACGCCAAAATCTATGCCGAAATGCACGCTTGTAGAACTTTTGCCGTTGCTGTATGCGTAAATGCGCCGGTCGCCGTAAAAAGACGTGCGGCGTTTTGAAGCAACCGGAAAAACAAAACGGGTCTGCAAATACTGCGAATCCGTATTTGTTGTAAAAAGAATATTGTTCAGCCGTTCAATCTGCTGGCTGCGTTTTGAACTTGTATCGGTTTTGATTGCGGTATTTGCCGCATCAAGCTGTAAGGTTTCGCTTACAAAATCTTTTTCTACCAGATCAACGGTGTAGGTTTTTTCGTAATTTTCGCCGTTAACGGCAAAACTAAGCGTTAAGTTATAGTTGCCCGGTTTCAAAAGCGAATCCAAAGGAAGAAGTGCCAGATATTTGCCGTTTGTCTGCTTCAGTTTGTAAAAATCGGCAGCGGCGCTGTTTTTACCGGCATTTTCTGCCTTTAAGCGTGCTTTTGCGCCGGTCAATTCCGGTACCTTTGCATTTGCAGAAGCCGCGGCAAGTTCAATTTTTACGATTAAAGCATCGCCGGGAAAAGCCGCAATTGGTGCAGAAATATTGATAGTGCCAAAATCGCTCTGGTATTTGTGATCGGCGGCAAAAAGTGTGCCGGCAAAAAGTACAAAAACAAGCAGAAAAACAGATTTTTTCATCAGTCTGAATCTTTTCAATTCCATAAAAACTCCCATAAAACTCTGCGTTGGCGGCAGCGCGTGGAAGCGCCTGTTACCTGTTGCAAGGCAGTGCTTTTTCAGCTTCCCTTACAAACGGGTTCGCCATATTCCTTCTAATTTTCAGATTTTTTCAAATCGCTTACAACCATCTGGGCGGTTTCTACGCCGTTGTAAGTGTTCCTTCCCACCTGAAAAACCAAATCGATTTTGTCGCCAATATCAAAATCTCTTTTTAATTTATCGGCGGCGTTCCAGTAAAGAGCCGGCCATTTGTGCTTGCCGCAGTCAAGGGTAAGCTTTAAGTGCTTGGCATCGGTTTTGCCCATAATGCTGGCGTCTATGATTTTTAAGCCTTTTGCCATAAACAAAAGCTGCGGATTGTTTTCGCCGTAAGGTTCAAATCTGTCTACAATTTTCAGCAAGTCGCCGGTAATGTATGCGCCCGGCAGTTCGGCATCAATTATGAACTTTTCTTCATCGGCACTTTCGGTAAATTCAATTGTGGCGCTGTATTGGGCAATGCGCTGCCTCAAGGCTTCAATGTTGCTGATGTTAAGGCTGAAGCCTGCGGCATAATTGTGACCGCCGTGCTTAATGAACAAATCGCTGCATGCTTCCAAAAGCGGCGTAACGTCGTATCCGCGTGTTGAACGTACCGAACCCGACGCCGTCTGGTCGTCGATATGTGAAATGACGATTGCAGGCACGTTAAAATGCTGCACGAGCTTGGTGGCAAGAATACCGGTAACGCCGCGGTGAATCTTTGCGTCAGAAGCAATTACCAGATTGCCGTTAAAAGCAGGAAGAGATTCGTAAGCCTGCTGTTCAACAAGCGGCCATAAATCCAGACCAAGCTGGCGGCGGTCTTTGTTGAACTGAACAAGCTGGTCTGCAAGCCTGCTGCGCTTTTCGCTGTCCGGCTCTAAAAACAGCTCGATTGCAAGTTCTGGCTTGCCCATTCTGCCCGCGGCATTCAAAACCGGAGTAAGGTTCCACGCAATTTCGTAAGTACCCAGATGCTTGCCCAAAAGCCCCTGCCGAGCCATCAGTTCCTGCAGTCCGCTGTGAATTTTTCCCTTGTTAAGCGAATTAAGACCAAGACGAACCAGAATGCGGTTTTCGTCAACAAGCGGCATAAGGTCTGCAAGGGTTGCAAGCATAACCAGCTGCAAGTCCTGTTCGTCCCGGGGCGAATAAAGCGAAATTTTTTTAAGAACGAAAGTAACGAAAATATTAAAAAATCCGTCAAGTTCGGAAGAACTTTTGTTGCTGTACTTGCCGATTGTAGAAAGCGGTGCAAGGCGCAAAAGGCTCATGTTTGCAACGCTTGGTATAATTTTTGCAATTTCCGGGCGAATGTCCAGCATGTTGAATTCAACGCCGCTGCCGAATATTTTTGCAAGCTGCTTGCGCTGCAAAGGTTCGTCCCATACAAAAATCTGCTGCCCGGTTAAAAACGGCAAAAGCCGCGTCTGGCTGATGGAAACAAGCCCGGGTACAACGGTTTCGCTTATGCGCTCAATTTCGCGCAGGTTTACGATTTTTATTCCTTCAACAATGTAGGCATCGTTTATAGGGCGCACGTTTAAAAGACAAATCTGCTGCTTGTAAAGTTCGTTTCTGGCAAAACGCAGGGCGCTTATAACTTTATAGGCAACGCCGCAGCCGCACAGATGCGCAAACGGGTACTGGCAGCTGGAAACTTTAGGGTTGATGATGATTGCCTGACCTGGCAGTTCTTCGCCGGGCAGGTGGTGGTCAATTACGATTACGTCAATACCAAGCCCGGCAGCGTGGGCAATTTCTTCGTTATTGGTAATGCCGCAGTCTACGGTAACAATCAGCGTGCCGTCTTTGGCGGCAAAATCGTCCACCGCTTCAATGCTAAGCCCGTAAGATTCGTCGCCGCGCGGAATGCGCCAGGTTACGTCAATGCCCATTTCCCTGAAAGTTTCGCACAGAATCGTGGTACTGGTAATGCCGTCGGCATCGCGGTCACCAAAAATCAGCACTTTTTCGCCTTCTTCTGCGGCATCATAAATGCGGTCAACCGCGTCTTCCATGGCGGCAAAATTGAAAGGGTTATGTAAATAACGAGAATCTTCTTCCAGAAAATATAAAAGTTCAGAACCGCTGGTGATGTTTCGTCTTGCTAAAATCGAGGCTGTAAGAGTGTCGCAGCCGTAAGTATCGTGAATTTCTTTAACAACTTCGCGTGCAATTTCTTTTTTTTCCCAAATTTTCATAGATTTTCAATATACCATAAATTTACGTAAAATACACCCGTTTTTTGGTTTCAATTTGAAAAATCAGCAGCCTCGCCGCAAGAATAAACGTTTTGCAGATTGTTCTGCGTGTTTGCAAAAGTTAACTTCCTTCTTATATAATAAGCCCATGAATCGTAATTTACGCAAAAGTGCAACTATTCTGGCGTGCAAAACCGTAGGCGAACAGAACCGTCTGGTAACAATGCTTACTGCCGAAGACGGCGTATGCACAGCCCTGCTTTATGGCGGACCGAAAAGCAAACTGCGCTCGCTGGTTTCGCCTTACCACACGGGTACAATCTGGCTTTATACCGATGCCGCCAAAAAAAGTACAAAAATTACGGATTTTGACGTTACCAGTTTTAGACCTTCCTTGCGCGAAAACCTTTATAAAAGCTGGGCGGCGGCGCTGTGTGCCGAACTGCTTATAAAAACCTGCGCCACCGGCAGCGAAGTTTTTAAAATTGCCAACGGTTTTTTGGACGGTCTTAATCTTAGCAGCGAAGAAGCCTCAAAAGCCGGAACGGTGCGTTTTTTGTGGAGATACCAGCAGGAACTGGGCGTGCAGTGCGATACCCAGTTTTGCGCAATTTGCGGCGCAGATTTTGCCCGGTTTGCAGGCGACCAGCTGGGGCTTTATTCTGCGGTAAACGCCGGTTTTTTGTGTCCGCATTGCACCGCAGACGGGCTTGCTAGCAACGATAAGGGTTTCAGCATTTTTGTGGAAGGCATAAAATATTTGAACGGCGTTACAAACCTTGCGCCCAAACAGTCGCGCGCCCTGCCTTTAAGCGAAGCAACCTTCCATCAGCTTGAAGAACTGTGCTTTTTCTTAACAAACCAGGCAGCCGACGGCCATTTGAAAACATTAGAAAGCCTGCGCCTTTTTGTCAGTACGCCGCGCTAGCGCCTGATTATTTGAATACTGGGGTTGGTAAAAATGAAAAGAATAATCCCTTATTGGGACAGAATTTTTTCTTATGTCGCTTTATTGTTTTTTATTTTTACTATATGGGCAATAGAGTCTGAAGATCGGAGTTTAGGGAATGCTAATGATCCCAAAAATGTGAGAGTGTATATATTTATGTTAGCAATTGCAATTTTTAATATTGTACGCGTTTATCTTCACTATATTGAATATGATGAAGAAAGCGATTACATCTGTCATTCCATTTTGTGGTGGAAACATAAATACAAACTTTCTGAAGTAACATTTGTTGGATATCTTCCATTTGGAACATTCGGTACATACCTGATAAATTACAAAAGATTTGCATTAACAAAAGGCTTCCCTGTTTTCTGTCTGTTCAGTAAAAAGAAAATGCTTGAACTGTATGAAGCCGCCAAAAGGAAAAATCCCAACTGTGCTACTGATTTGATAAAAAGTT
>JAKSTR010000109.1 GCA_024402495.1 Treponemataceae bacterium | reverse complement strand
AAAGGCACTATAAATCTTGCGCCTTATGAAGTATTGTGGCTAAAAGAAAATATAAGGAACTGACCATGAAAAAATATGACGTAGTTGCATTCGGAGAAATTCTGATTGATTTTATCTGTGACGGGAAAAATGAAGAAGGCAAGAATGTTTATGCAGAAAACACAGGCGGCGCTCCGGCAAACTGTGTAGGTGCTGTCTGCAAGCTTGGCGGAAGCGGCGCTTTTATCGGAATGACAGGGAAGGATTCTTTTGGAGAAAACATTCGTTCTGATTTGCAGAAAATAAATGTAGACACCAAAGCGATGCGGTACTGCACCTCGCAGCATACAACGCTTGCATTTGTTTCCCTTACAGAAAAAGGCGAAAGAAGTTTTTCGTTTTGCAGAAACCCGGGTGCAGATACGCAAATTACGTTTGACGACATTGATAAAACATATCTTGAAAATGCAAGAATTCTTCACGTCGGTTCACTGTCGCTGACGCAGGAACCGGCAAAAACTACAACACTGCAAATCATTTCGTCTGTAAAAAAGGCAGGCGGAATTATCTCCTACGACCCGAACTGGCGTGAAAGCTTGTGGGCTGGAAAAGAAAATGCACTTGACGAATTAAAAAGCATTTTGCCAATGGCTGATATTGTAAAGGTAAGCGACGAAGAATTAAAACTTCTTTTCGGCAATGTTTCCTATAAGGAAGGTGCCGAAATTATCTGCAATACAGGCGCAAAACTTGTCTCCATAACTTTAGGGTCTAAAGGCGTATATTACAGATATTCAAATAACGGTGACGTTTTTGAAGGCACTGTAGAATGTCCGGAGGTAAAAGTTGTTGATACGACAGGTGCCGGTGACAGTTTTAACGGCGGTCTTCTTTACCGTCTGACACGAAAAGAAGATATTTTAAATCTTACAAAGGCAGAACTTGAAGAAAACTTAAAATTTGCAAATGCGGTTGCTTCGCTGTGCGTTACTAAGCACGGCGGCTTGCCGGCACTGCCTGTTTATGAAGAAGTTGAAAAACTGTTAAAATTATAAGTTCTGCATTTTTTTACATATATTATAGAAGAAAAAAAACAAAAACGCGCCCGGGCGAATTTTTTACAAATCGTCCGGGCGCGTTTATAATTTTCAGTTTTGCAAATTGAATTGGTGCAGAAACGCTGTATTGTTTCTAGTTCCAGTTATACGGGCGTTTGCCCCATTTGTAGGTGGCAAGCGCGCCAAAATACCTGCCGATAAACCGGCTTAAAAAAGCCCGGAACTTCCATTTTGGTGCCATAATTGCAGTTTTTTTGCCTTTTCTGGCGCGCTTTAAGCAATGGGCAACAACTTTAGCCGGGTCAAGACCGTGCCGAACTTCTTTACGCGCGCCGTTGCTTGCAACATTTGCAAATTCGGTGCTTACAGGGCCGGGGCAAAGGGCACAGACTTTTATGCCGCGTTCTGCAACTTCCGCAGCAAGCGCCATTGTAAAGCTTAAAACGTAGGCTTTGCTTGCCCCGTAAACTGCAAAATTCCCCAGCGGCCAAAAGGAAGCCAGGCTTGCAGTGTTTATAAGCAGGCTGTTTTTTTGCATATAGGGCAGGCACAAGCCGCACAAACCGACCAAAGTTGTGCAGTTCAGTTCGGTCATTTCAAGTTCTTTTACAAGGGGAGTTTTTTCAAAAGGACCGTAAGTGCCAAAACCGGCATTATTAACCAGTTTGTTTACAACCAGCTTTTTGCCGTTTTTTTCGCAAGCAGAAATTTCTTCTTTTAAGATTGCGTCAAAAGCATTTACGCCTTTTGTGCCGGCTAAATCAAGGCAAATAATTTTTACCGCCGGTTTATAATTTTTGGCAATTTCCGCGCTTAAACTTTCCAAAAGTTCCCTGCGGCGGGCGATAAGCCAAATTTCATCGTCTTCGTTAAAGGCAGCAATTTGCAGCGCAAATTCTTTGCCCATGCCGGCACTTGCGCCGGTAATAATTGCAATTTTTTTCATATTCATTATTTTACCAAACTTTTATTTATTTGAAAAACAAAACTTTGCTTTTATGGCACAGAACAGCGCAAATACCGGAAAAAAACAAAAAGCCCCTAAAGCACACAGCAATTAGGGGCAAATAGCGGGTTCCTAATCTGTAAAACTTACAGATATTCGTAATTCGTAACGTTTTTTACATATTTTGAGCGCCGTAAAAGCTGCAAACTATTTAACAAAAGTTACAGGTTCTTTAGCTTTTGCGCGTTCCTTGCGTGCCGGAAATTCCGGACGTTTGCCGTCAAAGTTTTCCGGTTTTTCTGCAAATTCGGCTTTGCCAATCAGCAGAACTGCGCCTACCGGCATACCTTCCGGCGATTTTACGGCAGCCTTAACATCGCCTTCGTTTAAGCCGCGTACCATAAACGGATTAAGCACCTGAACAAAATAGCCAAGTTCAAAAGCCTTTTTAGACATAAGCTGCATTGCATACATGCTGCCCATTCCGCTCATAAAATCGTTGCTTACAACAATTGCAACAGGTGCGCCGTTAATGCCCATTTCTGCCCATTTTTTCATTTCTTCAGGGTTAGGGCGGAATGCATTGTGCGGACGGCGGTAACAGCGGGTTCTTTGGGCTTCTTCTGCTTTTTTTGCATCTTTTGGTGCTTCTTTTGCAGCCTTATCGTTTTTACCGTTCTTTTCAGCCTTGGCGTCTGGTTTTGCCGGAGCTTTTTTATCGCCCTGTTTTTTTACTGTAGGGTCTTTTGGAACTGGCACTGCTTCGCCTTTTTTTGGTTCTTTCATTGCAGGCGGATTTTTTACCGCCTTATCAATCTGGGCAAGAACTTTAGGGTTTGTTACAACCGCAAAATGCCAGCTGCCGTCTTCGTTTGGAATTGCCGTACCGGCGTTTACGATTTTTGCCAAATCAGCATCGCTAACTTTTTCGCCGGTAAATTTCATAACCGGCGGCTTCGGGCGGTCTGCTTTTGATTTATCGCCTTCTGCTTTTGGTGCAGGATTTGCAAAAACTGAAGAAGCTGCGGCAAGTGCCAGACAAACGGCAATAATTTTACCAAAATGTTTTGTTGTCTTTTTCATAAAAAAACTCCTTAAAAGTTGTTTTCGTTTAATCATTTCCATTGGGGTGGAAGTTTAGCGGCTTTGTTTGCCGTGTTTTGCTAATATAACCACAGCGTTTTTGTTTTGGATACGTGGTTTTTGTTTAAGCGTTTGTTATATACGGCTAAAATTCTGTTATAAAATCTTTTTTGCCGTTTTTTTGCTGGCTTGTAAAAAATTGGCAGGCATTGTATTTTATAAAAACAACATCGCTGGGAGGATTTTATGACAGCAGAAGAATTAGAAGCAAAAGTAAAAGAAGGTCTTGAACAGATGCGCCCGCAGTTACAGGCAGACGGCGGCGACTTGGAATATGTTGGAATGAGAGACGGTTCTGTAGTGCAGGTTAAATTAACCGGCGCATGCGGCGGCTGCCCTATGGCAACAATGACTTTGAAAATGGGAATTGAACGCTTTTTGAAAGACACAATTCCGGAAGTTACCGAAGTTGAACAGGTTTTCTAATTTAAGGAAAAAGAATGATTATTGAAGATAACAAAGTTGTAGCAATTGACTACATCCTTAAAAACAAAGACGGCGACATTATCGACGAATCTAAAAACGCCGGTCCTTTGGAATATTTGCAGGGTCACCACGACATTATCATCGGTCTTGAAAAAGCCCTGCTTGGCAAAAGCGAAGGCGATAAAGTTTCCGTTGTAATTGAACCGGCAGAAGCTTACGGTGAAATAGACCCGAACCTTATCGTTGACGTACAGAAAGACGGTTTTCCGCCGGAAATTACCGTAGAAGTTGGAATGCAGTTCCAGACAGAAAGCGGTCATATTGTTACCGTTAAAAAAATTAACGAAGACACCGTTACCGTTGATGCAAACCACTTTCTTGCCGGCGAACAGCTGTTTTTTGACGTAACAATCGTTTCGGTACGCGATGCAACAGAAGACGAAATTGCAAACGGCTTGTACCGCGGATGCGGATGCGGCGGTTGCGGCGGTGATTGCAGTTGTGAAGGCGGCTGTGGCGGCGATTGCGGCTGCGGCAACTGATTTTTTTTTCAGCTTTTACCGAAACAATGAACATTCAGTTTTCTATTTTAGTTTGTTTATTGCCTCTTTTTCTGGTAGAAGTTTTTACAGTTTTTATTCTGCACTTAAAAAGCCCGAAATATGCCCTTGCGCCTGTTTTGGGCTTTTTTTCTGTTCTGGTGCCGGGTTTTGCCATAAGCATTGCAAATTATTTTTTCAATTTCGCCCCAGACAAAATACAAAGCATCTGCTCGCTTCTGCTTTACAACCTTATTCTGGTTGCTTTTACGGAAGAACTGGTAAAATTTTTCGCATTAAGCATTTTTTATAATTTTCTGCAAAAAACCGAAAAACCAAAAAATTACTGGCTTGTTCTGGCGCTGGGGCTTGGCATTGCCTTCGGCGTAGGCGAAAGTATTTTTTATCTTGCCGGAATCAGCCATTTTTCAATTTTGCGCCCGTTTACTGCGGTTTTGCTGCACGGCGCCTGTACCTGCATCTGTGCCCAAAGTTTTTTTAATGCCAAAAGTACAAAACCGGCTGCAAACAGCGCATATTTTCTTGCAAAAGCGGCAATTTTTCACGGACTGTATAATTTTTTTGTAAGTCTGGGCGGTGTTTTTAATATTTTTGCGGCGCTGATTCTTCTTTTTGCCGTTTACAGCAGCCTTTATAAAATTGAAAAATAATCAACTCTTTGCTATTCTTGCCTTATGAGTGCTAATTTCTGGATTGTTGCCCAGCAGGTTTTTATTTTATTTCTGATGATTTTAACCGGCTACATCTGTACAAAACTGAAGTTTTTCAGTGATCAGGGCATAAAAGACCTTACAAAATTTATTTTACACATTGTAATTCCCTGCGTAATTATCAATTCTTTTCACCGCCAGTACGACGAAACAATGATGAAAGGCTTGCTGCTTTCGCTTCTGGCGGCGGTTATTGCCCATCTTTTAAATATTGCAGTTGCCCATATTTTTATCCGCGACAAAGATCAGGCGCGCCGGGCTGTCTTGCAGTTCGGGCTGGTTTTTTCCAACTGCGGCTATATGGCACTGCCGCTGCAGAATGCACTTTTGGGCGCAGACGGCGTTTTTTTTGGCGCGGCGTACAACGCAATTTACAATATTTTCAACTGGACTTACGGTCTTGTCATCATGAACCCGGCAAAAGAAATGAAGCTGAAAAAAGTTCTTCTGAATCCCGGCATCATCGGTGTTTTTTTTGGGCTGATTTTCTTTTTAACGCCGCTTAAACTGCCAAAAATCATACTTTCGCCGATACAAGGCTTTGCGGCATTAAATACGCCGCTGCCTATGGTGGTTATTGGCTATTATTTGTGCCAGATTACCAGCTTTGCCGTGCTTAAAGACAAAATGCTTTCTTTCAGCGTGTTCCTGCGCTTGATTTTTCTGCCGCTTTTAACGGTTCTTGTGCTTTATCTGTGCAGTTTCCGCGGCAACGTGCTGCTTTCGGCAATTATTTCGGCGGCGGCACCAAGCGGCGCAAACACGGTAATGTTTTCCGTTATGTACGGAAGAGATTCCAGGCTTGCCGTTACAATGGTTTCAATTACGACGTTTTTTTCCATCATTACAATGCCGCTTATTGTGGCACTTACAATGAACATTATGTAATTTCAGCTTTTTTTGCGGCGTTTTTTCGCAAAAATCAGAACGTTTAAACTTAAAAATTTTTGCTTTAAACATTTATTTTTGAGAACGGCTAAATTCAACTTTGAGAATGGCGATTCTAAAGTTTGAGAACGGCTAGAAAAATTTTTAAAAATAGCCGCAAAAATTTTTTTTTGCGGGAACAAATTTTCAAAGACTCAGAATTCCAGAAAACTGCCTTTGTTTTTTCTGCATCAAAGCGGTGCGGTTAATACACTGGCGAATTCTTTTAGGCTTGCGCCGCTTTTTTTTGTATAGCCTGAATGCTGAAGTTTTGTCATTCCGAACTTTTATTCTGTCATTCCGAACTCGTTTCGGAATCTGTTTTTAACAACAAATCGGATGCTGAATCAAGTTCAGCATGACAAATGCTGTGCGCCGCCTTTTTTATATAGAAATGACAAAAAACTGTATATTTATGCAATTTTCGGCGCTTCTGCATTGAAGTTTTTTTTGCGTTAAGCTATATTCTTTAGTTAGCAGTGTTTGCTAATAAAACCAATGGCGGCTTTATTACTGCAATGGCGCAGAAAATACTGTTCTCATCATATTTTTTCTTTTTTGGCTCAATTTCCGAGTCCCGGCTTTGTGCATTTTTATGCACTTCTTTGTTCAATGGCGAACAGCGGTTGGGGGCGTTTTGCTTTGCCCTAAACCATAAATCAATATTCAGTACAATATTTCTTTTATAGAAATGTTATAAATGAACCGCGGGCATAAATGCTTTGTGCAGAAGAAGCGTTGCTTCGTTAAAAATGTTCGCTTAGTAAAAATAAAAGGTGGTAACTAAATGAAAAACGCTTACGTATCACGCATTTGGGAAGAGGTTAAAGCAAAAAACGCTAATGAACCTGAATTCCTTCAGGCTGTAGAAGAAGTTCTTACAACTCTCGAACCAGCTGTTGATCAGATGCCAGAACTGGAACCAAACGCAGTTCTCGAAAGACTCGTTGAACCAGAACGTGTTATTCAGTTCCGTGTTCCGTGGATGGATGACGCTGGCAACTATCATGTAAACCGCGGTTTCCGTGTTCAGTACAACTCAGCAATCGGACCTTACAAAGGCGGTTTGCGCTTCTCTAAAGAAGTAAACCTTTCAGTTCTCAAATTCCTCGGATTTGAACAGATTCTTAAAAACTCTCTTACAACTCTCCCAATGGGTGGTGGTAAAGGTGGTTCAGACTTCGATCCACACGGAAAATCAGATAAAGAAGTTATGCGTTTCTGCCAGTCTTTCATGACAGAATTGTACCGCCACATTGGTGCAGACGTTGACGTTCCAGCTGGTGACAAAAACGTTGGCGGACGCGAAATCGGTTACTTGTTCGGTCAGTACAAACGCATCCGTGACGAATTCACTGGTGTTCTTACAGGTAAAGGTCTTGCATTCGGCGGTTCTTTGATTCGCCCTGAAGCTACAGGTTACGGTCTTATCTACTTTGCACGCGAAATGCTCAAAGTTAAAGGTCAGGATTTCAAAGGAA
>JAKSTR010000108.1 GCA_024402495.1 Treponemataceae bacterium | reverse complement strand
CTTTTTCACGTTTAAGAAAAGCTAATAGATTATTTTCTGTTTCGATATGACGGGTCTTACGGCCTGGTTTTTCTGCACCAGAAGGAATTTTCCATGTTTTTCCTTCCAGTAATGCTCCCGGAATTCTGCCCTGTGCGCAGTAATTCCTTACACTGCGTTCGCTTAATTCCCAGCGTTTTGAAGCTTCTTCAACAGAAATATATTCAATTTTTGGCATAGGCAAATTATATCACGTTATCGGCAAAATATAAATCGTAATTCTGGCGGAATGTGCGGTTATATTTTGCCGATAGATTGCCTGTTTTTGCCAGACAGCTGAATATTTGATTTTTAGACAGTTTTATATAGCCTGAAAAATTATTCAGCCCAAATGCCGGGTTTTATATATTTTTCAAACTTCGGCATTCGGGCTGGTTAGGATTCTTTTCTGTTAGATTTTGCTGCAAAAGCTGATGATTTCGCTTTTGTGTTTGATTAAATCTTCCTTATTTTCAACAGAAGTAAATCCAATATGCCCGGCGCATTCAATTTCAAGGTGACCGTAAAAATGTTCAATTGTCTGGATGAGTCTGTCGCATTCATGCATTCCGGGCCCCGTGCGCTGAACGATGGAATACCCTTTTTTGCCTGCTTTCAGCTTTGCATGAGGCTCGTGCGTATTGCACCACGGCGTCCAGCGGTCAATAAAGGCTTTATATTGTCCCGGCACGTCTGCCCAGTATGAAGGTGCGCAGGAAACGATAATGTCAGCCTTTTCAAACTCTTCCACAACCTGCAAAAAATCATCTTCAATATTGCATTTTGCCGTTTGATGACAAGCTCTGCAGCCTTTGCAAAATTTTATTTCATAATCGTCAATGCAAATAGATTTTACCGAAAATCTTTTGCTTAATTCATTTTCTGCGATATTTACAATTTCAGCAGTTGCGCCGGTTTTTACCGGACTGCAATTAATTATCAAAACATTCATTTTTTTTACGCTCTCCAGATAAAAATATTTTCTTCATTATACCACACTATTTTAATCTGGGTTTGATGAAGAAAACTAATCATCAGGTTCGGTCTGCGGCGCTGTTAAAAGCAGAAAATTGCATTTTTTCCCGGCAATAACACCGGGCTATCTTGTGGTTTTGCGCTTTAGATACCGTGATTTTACTTTAGAGATGCAATAAACTGACTTTTGTCAATTACAGTTTCCGCTCCGTTTTCATACTTTGTTATCTTCCATGTAGATTTATCCAGAATTGGAAAATAAAAAATATGACCGGTTTTCTTGGAAGCTGCCTTGTAGCAGGCTTTAAGTGCGTTAACCTTGTTTTTGTATTCTTCTTCGTCAATATTAATGGAAGAAGATTTGTTAACGCTCTTTACTTCAAAAATATGAATATGCCCGTTTTTATCTTTCATTACAAAATCGGGATAGGAAGAATGAACGCCGTCCAGATAATATTCGTATTTAATTTCTGAATTAAGCGGAAAGTTTTTGCCCCATAAAAATCTTGAATCTTCAAAAAGTGCGTTTTCGTTTTTTGCCGCCGTTCCGATTGAATTAGAACGAATGTCTTTCAGCAGTTCCGCCCACTTCTTTTCGGCTTCACTGTCAAAAGAAAAATCAGTTTCCCGGTCTTTTCTGCACCAAATCCAGTCGTCCAAAGTAAGATTGTTCGCATTTTCTATAAAACAGCTTTCCGCAGGAAAACCTACATCGCCGCAAACTACCATGCTTTTTTCGTAATCACAGATGTATTTTTCATAAGAAGATTTTATGGCTCCAAGATTTTCTGTAAAGAGGCTCCATTTCCTAAAATCGTCCGCATAATCGTAGCAGAAGTTTTGGATTTCGTTATCCTGTTTTAAAAGCCGCTGATATGAATCAAAAATGGAAGGATGAGTTAAACTGTCATCTTTTAGATTGTTTAAGAATTCTTCCATGTCGTGCTTTTTTACCGATGAAATATTTTGCAGTTTTACAGGCTTTATCCGGAACTTCGTTTCAATTTCGTAATCTGCAAAAAGATTCACTTGTTTTGGTAAATGTTCGTCTTTTGGAATAATTCCCCAAATCCATGCAGTGCAGGCAAGGTGTTTTGCTTCCTGGCTCAAAGTTTCAAAATCCAGTAACCGGGGATTACGGCGGACGCGTCCCATAACCTGTTCGTCCAGCTGCTTGCTTTTGGAATCGCGAATCTGGTAAAGCATGCAGGCACGGGGAATATCCCAGCCTTCGGAAATGACCATTTTGAAAATAATCACAGAAATGGTAGATTCTTTTCCTTTCATGTAATCTTTCCATTTAGAAACTGGAAGTTTTTTCAATCCGCTGTCGTTCGTTTCGCCGCCTTTGTCGTTTATGTAAACCCATTTCAAGTCCTGATGATTTTCCAGTGCCGGCATGATGTTGTTCTTAAGTTCTTCTTCAGCTTTGTCTTTGTTGGAAATCTGAATTATAAAACATGGATTTACTTCAAGAAGATTTATGTAGTCTTTTCTGATTTTTTCAAATTTTTCCAGAGCAGTGTTCAGGCTGTCGGTTTCATTGCACTGTTCCACGGATTTTATAAGTTTTACATTTTCTGCGTCAGTGTTTGAAATTTCAACATCAGGTTCCTGCTTGCGTGAAAGTTTTGGTGTTGCTGAAAAATTTATAATCTGATGAAAATATTCTTTCAGTTCATCAAGATTGCTGGTGGCGATGTGGCATTCATCTTTTATGAGGTAAACAGTTTTTTCTGCCTGTTTCATAAAAGTGTCGCCTGTAAGAGATTTTAAGAAATTGAGGAAAGTACCTTCTTTTTTGAGCTTGCTTGAATCTTTGTACAAATCTCGTGGGAGAACATACACATTGTAATCTGTTGGAATATAAAGACTTCCTTCTCCGCTGGAATCCGAGTTTATGAGAAATGGATTTAAGTTTGCAAAAGTGCCATTTTCTGCAAGTTTTTGAAATGATTCATAATTCTGCTGGGCAAGATTGCTTTTTGAAAGTGTTGAAACTATGAACACTGCATTTTGATTTGCCGCAAGAACTCTGTTCATAAAATCTGTCATCATATAAGTTTTGCCGCTGCCAGTTGGAGCTTTAAAAGTAATTTCTTTTTTGCCAGTAGCTAAAATCTGAACCAATTTTGAGACGGCACTTTTCTGTAAATCTTTTGCTTCCTGTAACATTTTACTTTCCTGTTGTCTTCGTCATTTAAAATATGGGTCATCCCGTCATTCCGAATGATTTCTTTTGTCATTCCGAACTTGATTCGGAATCTGATTTTGGGAACAAATCGGATGCTGAAATAAATTCAGCATGACATTTTTGCAATTCAGCATGGTGCTTTTATCATTCGGAATCCAGTTCCTTTTGTGTTTTTTCAAAATTGCTGCAAACCCAGTCGATTTTTTCTTTTACAGTTTTGAACTTTTCTTTGCCGTAAAGGGTTTCGTCAATTACATCAAAAGGCGATTTGTCGGGAGTGTTTTCAAAATTTGCCACGGATTCAATTTCGTAAACGTCAAGATTTCCGCCGTAAGGTTCGTTATCTTTAAGCCACGGAAAATCTTTTGTGCCGTCGTAACATTCACCGGTCATAATGCGTTTAAGCCGTTTGGAAGTTACATCGTAAGCGATGCCGTTGGGATTTTCTTCGGTCTTTTCGTTTATCTGGCAGAGAATGAAAGTGCGGTTTCCGCCATCGGATTTATTCAAGTCCAGAACTGCGTGACCAGTTGTGCCGCTGCCGGCGAAAAAGTCGAGGATGAGGGAGTCTTTTTTTATTGACCCCAATTGAATTAATGATTTAATCAGTTTTACAGGTTTAGGATTATCAAATGGACAATCATTAAAAAATATATTTTTCAATTCATCAGTTGCATCTTGATTGCAACCAAAATTTTCATGTGTCCACCAATTTGTTGCACATTGACCTTCTTCTTCTCTTTCTGATTTGTAATACTTCTTTCTTGGAGGTCCAAATATTCCATCTCCAGCTTTTGGAAAATAAATTCTACCTTCTTCCAAAAATTTTTCAAAAGTTGCCTGTTCTCCCATCCAAATTTCATCAAATTTCTGCCCATTGGGTGCTTTTATAATATATTTACAGCCTCCTTGTGAACTTCCTACTTTCCACGGTTTTGAAGCCCAGTCTCCTTTTGGGTCATTATCAGGATTTGAAAACTTTCCAGTTAAACCGATTTTTCCTATTCCAAATAATTTGTGAGCTTCACGATTTTTAGAAAAAGCAAGAATATGCTCTGCGACTATGCCAATCATTTTGGTTTTATCATTAGGTTGATTATGTCGTCTTCGCCAATGAATTTGACCTTCAGAGTTTTCTTCCCCAAACACTTCATCAAACAGACACTTCACATACGCCTGATTTTTATCATCAATGCTGCAAAAAATTACGCCTTCGTCAGACAAAAGTTGTTTTGCAAGAATCAGTCTTGGGTAGAGCATAGAAAGAAGATTGTCGCGGGTAATGGCGTTTGTGTAATTTGTCTTTGCAAACTCGCCCATGCTGTCTTTACCGTAAGGCGGATCAATATAAATTACGTCGATTTGCCCTTTGTATTGAATCAAAAGATTCTGCAATGCCTGATAGTTGTCGCCAATAATCAACTTGTTCACAGGTTTGGTGTCGTCGGTGCGAAATGACAGTTTTTCATTTTTCTTAAAATATTTTATGCTGTCAGTCATTTTTTCAAGTCGCTTGTCAAAATGCAAGCCGGTACGTTTGTAAGTTGTTCCCAAAGCCGCAATGTTTATAGCTTCGTCGCTGGATTCTGCATTGTTTATAAGTTTTATAAGAAGCTCCGCGTTTGCCGGTTCAAGAATTTTGTCCTGAACGCGTCTGTTTATTTCTTCAATTAAAGATTCCTGTATTGACTGCATTTGGTTAACATTCTCCGATATTGGTAAAAATATAGGTTAAAGCTATTTTTATTAGGTTATACCGATATTTTATCGGATTTTTAAAGTTTTTACCAAATAAAAGTTATGTAAATTCTTGTTTAAAATAACAATGTGACTGATTATCAAGACATTTTTATTGAAAATCTAAAATTCTATAGAAAACAGACTCATACTTCGCAAGAAAAATTGGCTGAGAAATGTGACTGCGCAACAGCGACAATTGGGTGTATTGAAATAGGAAGACAGGCACCATCTTTTGAAATGATTGTAAAAATTGCAAATGCTCTTGAAATCAATCCGGCAGATTTATTCCTTCGTGATGCGTCAAAGTCTCAAAATGAATTGAAAACTGCATTAAAAACTTTCTTTGAAAACGATATTCCAAAACTGGCAGAAGAAAAGTTTTCCATTTCAATATTTCCTAAAAACATAAACCAGTAAAATATTCCGCCTTTTTGTCATTCCTCACTAAATTCAGCGTAACAATGTGTTATTTTTGAATGAATATTTGTCATTCCGAACTGGTTTCGGAATCTGATTTTGGGAACAAATCGGATGCTGAACTAAATTCAGCATGACTCGCTTTTGCTGCCTGCTTTATCTCTAACTGTAGCATGGTGTGCGCAAATGCCCGCAGTTTTTGCTTTACAAAAACTGCGGCTATTTTTATAAAAGTTTGAACGTCTTTCTGTATTCGGAATGACAATTTTTAAAACCCGGCATTTGGGCTAACAAAAAATAAGGCGATAATAATTGCATGAGAACTTATACTGCTGCAATTATTGGCGTTGGAAGAATTGGTTTTTCCCTTGGATTTGATAAAAAACGGGAACAGCCGGCTTCGCACACAATGGCGTTGAAAAACAATAAAAACATTCAGCTGGTAGCGGCTGCCGACAAAGACTGCGAAAAACTTAAAAACTGGCAGAAATACGTAAAAGGCGGAAAAATATTTTCTTCCAGCGAAGAACTTTACGGTTCAATTCACCCGGATATTGTTACCGTTGCCGTAAACGAAGACAGCCATCTGGAAGAATGCATTAAGGCAATAAAAGCCCGCCCAAAACTGGTAATTCTGGAAAAGCCGGTTGCCCTTAATTCTGCGGAAGCTGAAAAAATTTCTGCCTGTTCAAAAGAAAACGGTGTGCCTGTCATGGTAAACCACGAGCGCCGTTTTTCTGCCGACTATGTTGCTGCCAGAGAATATCTGCCGCAAATCGGAACGCTTCAGACAATCCGCGGCGAACTGTATTCCGGGCTTAGAATTTACGGTGAAGAATTTGAAAAAGACGGCGCGTACAGCCTGCTTCACGACGGAACTCATCTTGTAGACATAATTCAGTTTATTTTAGGCGAAGAACTGGCAAAGCCTGTGGTTACGGGCGTTTATAAAGACGAAAAAAACGCAGTACGAAACTTTACGGCAAGTTTTTCTACTCCAAAATGCAGCGAAATTCAGGTTGCTATGAGCGGCAGAAGCCGTTTCTTTTCTTTTGGCATTGATATTTTGGGAACGGAAGGGCGCATTTGCGTGGGAAATGGATATGCAAAGTTTTATAAACGGCAGGAATCAAAGCTTTATACCGGCTTTTTCTCACTTTCAAAAGACAAGGCGGTAAAGCTGCCAAAAAAAACGGGGTATTTTTCCGGAATGGTAAAAAATGCGGTGGATTTTCTGGACGGCAATGCAGAATTAAAGTCTCCGCTGTCCGTGGCAATTCAGGATATTAAAGTTCTGGAAGAAATAAAAGAACAGCTTAAATAGCCCCAGCCTCTGCCACGGATTCCGAACCAAGTTCGGAATGACGGTTATCTTTCCGAACAACACATTGTCATGCTGAACTTGTTAGCCTTCGGCGGCTAAAGCACAGCATCTGACACGGAATACAGAATCAAGACTGATTCAGTTTGCGGCAAAAAAAAGGAGTCCCGAAGGACTCCTTTTTTAATCTACTAAAGATTAGCTAAAATTATACCAATCCCTGAGCGATCATTGCTTCAGCAACTTTTACGAAACCAGCAATGTTTGCACCAGCCTGGTAGTTAACGTATTCGCCTTCGATAAGACCGAAACGTTTTGCTGTGTTGAGACAGTTGTCATGAATGTTGCACATGATTCCGTCAAGTTTAGCATCAACTTCAGCAGCTGACCAAGAAAGGCGTTCAGAGTTCTGAGACATTTCGAGACCAGATGTTGCAACACCACCAGCGTTAGAAGCTTTACCAGGAGCGTACATGATTTTTGCAGCCTGGAATTTAGCAACAGCAGCGTTGTCAGAAGGCATGTTTGCACCTTCAGCAACAAGTTTAACGCCGTTTTTCAAGAGCATTTCTGCATCTGCTTCAAGAAGTTCGTTCTGTGT
>JAKSTR010000107.1 GCA_024402495.1 Treponemataceae bacterium | reverse complement strand
TCATGGATCCCGAAACAAGTTCGGGATGACACTCTGTCATTCAAAATGAAAAACAGTCATTCCGAACTTGTTTCGGAATCTTTGCTTTGTTGCTAGCTGACGTTTTTTACAACGCGAAATCCTAAAACATCGTATATGCTTGTTTCGCTATACCAGCCGGGATTCAATATTTCGCAGCAAAAATCCCACTGACCGAAACCGCCGCCAAAAGTTATTCGGCGGTCGTCGTGGCGCTTATCCCAGCCCCATTCGTTTACGTTTCCGCTCATGTCAAAAAGTCCGTATTCATTGGGTTTTTTAAGCGCCACCTGATGCGCCCTTCCTGAAGAATTGCCATAATACCAGCCCACTTCGTCCAGATTATCGCTGCCTGAATATTTGTAACCGGAAGAAGCACCGGCGGCATATTCCCATTCAGCTTTTACCGGCAGCCTGTAACCGCTGCTTTCAAAATTGCAGCTTACACTGTGCCAGTTTTCATCATTTTTAAGCCGGGGAATTTTTCCCCATTTTGCAGGTCTGACAGAACCGGAAATTGTGTAGCAGGGTTCAAGGTTTTCCTGAATGCTTCTTAAATTGCAGTAAACAAGACAGTGATAGAAGCTTACGCAGTTTACGGGTCTAAGCTCCGGGTCTTCATTTCCAAAAGCTTTTTTCCTGTCGCCAAAGGCAATGCCGGTAACTCTTTCAAATTCTTTTCTGGTTATCTGTGTCCGCGCCATTAAAAACTTCCTGCCGCCAGAACAGATTTCAACAAATTCTTCCATTATATAGCGTTCCGTAAATATCGTTTTTTGCTAGGAAAGGCTTTAAAAAGCGTCTGAAACGTAAACTTATGAATTAAAACTTTTTTCAGCATTTTCTGCCGTAATCCGTCTTTTTTCCAGCGTTTTACAAAAAAGTTCATCAGCAGTTTCCGGGAAATTGCTGTAAACAACGGCAGTCCCTTCCTGCGTTATGCCGCCTTTTGTCGCAACTCTTTCTACAACTTCCTTAAAGCTCATGTTTTTTTCCAGCATCAGCATTCCTGTTGAAGTAATCGTATTTAAAACCATGTTTACAATCTGCTGCTCAGGAATTTTCGTGTGCTTTTTTGCCGAATCCGAAATAACGTCAAAAATTGAAGCTATAAAACCCGGCATACAGCTAACCAGTTCAGAACCCATTCCCATTTCTTCTTCCGGCAATTCAATAACATTTCCAATGGTTTCAAGAATTTTTACCATGTACGTTTTGTCTTCTGGCTGAACGCGCGGATTGTAGCAGATCAAAGTTTGAGATTTATTTATTTCCGCAGTTACGCTGGGAATTACCTTTGCAATTTTGCAGTCAATTATTTTCTGAATGTTGCCGAACGAAACACTGCCGTTAAGAGAAACCAGAATTTTTTCTTCATTAATGCAGGGCTTTATTTCTTCCAGCACGCTTTTTATATCCGCCGGGCGAACGCAGACAAAAATAACGTCACAAGCAGCAGCGAGCTTTAAGTTTGTAGAACAGATTTTAGATTCGTCTACCGCGCTTAATTTTTCTTTAGTCCTGTTTGAAACAAAGACATTTTCAATAAAACTTGAACCGTAAGCGGAAAATTTTTCAAAAAGCATTTTTCCCATGCTTCCGTAGCCAATAATACCAACATTTTTCTTAGTCATATTCATAATGCCTGCAATTCTAGCTGAACGAAAATACAGAGTCAATTATTTGCAAATTCGCTTTTAACGGCTGGGTTACGTCCACAGCGACGTTATGAACATCGGCGAAGCATCGGAACTTTTAACGAAGCCGCAGTTTTCGTAAAAATGCATTTCATCGTTATAGGCAATTACGGCTATGCGCAGATAATCCTTATAATGCTCTTTCATCATGGAAACCAACGTTCTGCCTATTTTATTGCCGTGGAATGCCGGATTTACCAGCAGATAGTGAACGTAGGCGTTCATAATTCCGTCATCCATTGCGCAAATCAAGCCTATAAGCTTTTCACCGTCCCAGGCGGAATAAACGGTTTTAAAATTCTGCATTGCAACGGCAAGTTTTTCCGGAAAATGACCGGAAGACCAGTCCACGGATAAAAACAAATCTTCCAAATCTTCTTTTTTAAAATTATGGGTGTCTTTGTATCGAATGTTCATATTTTTGTTCCATAGCCAGAACAGCGGTTTGTTTTTCATTCGGGCAAAAAAAAACGATTCACAAAAAAGTGAATCGTTTTATAGCAGGGGTAGGACTCGAACCTACGGCCTCCGGGTTATGAGCCCGACGAGCTGCCAACTGCTCTACCCTGCGTCGTGTGTTAATAACATAGGGTATAATCAAAAAAATGTCAACAGTTATTTTCAATAATTGAAAAATTTTCAGCTTAAAAAACAGGCTACACCGGCATCCGGGTACTGGGTGCGCAAAGTTTCAATTATTTTCTTAAACACCGGAATATCTTCTTTTGGGGCGTAAATAATGTACATATTGTTCAATCCCGGATTTTCTTCCGTACCAAGTTTTGCGCCCGAAAAACCGTTGCCCGTTACGTTTGGAATTCTGGTATAAAATTTTCCAACCTGATATTTTTCGCACAGCTGGGTAAAAATTTCGTCAACTGACTGGCTGATAATAAATTCAATTCTTTGCATGGCTAAAAATATATTACAATTCGCCTTTTTTGAAAACATCGCCCGGACGGCGGTTTTTTTTAATTTTCGTTTATGCTAAAATGTTCTGCATGAAAAACAAACAGAACAAAGAACTTGCCGTTTGCGGCATAGAAGCTGTAAAAGCCCTTGAACGTGCCCACGGCGATGCAATTACGCGTCTTTATTTTACCGAAGACCGTGCGCCGCATTTCGGCGGTTTGTGCAAACGTCTGGCAAGTCAGAAAAAGCCATATAACTGTGTAAAATCCGGCGAAGAACTGGAAAAACTCTGCGGCAGCGTACACCATCAGGGTGTTGTTGCAATGATTCCCCAGCCGGAAATTCCGCGCCTTAGCAGCGACATTGTAGACCGCTGGATAAAAAACCGGGAACACGTTCTTTTGCTTGACCGGGTTGGAAATGCCAACAATCTTGGCGCAATTGTGCGCAGCGCAGTTTTTTTCGGTATTTTCAATATCGTAATTCCGCTGGACGAAGCCCAGAGCAGCATTACAACCAGCAGTTACCGCGTTGCACAGGGCGGAATGGAATATGTAAGCTTGTATACAATTTCGTCAATTCCAAACCTGATGAAAGATTTGCAAGGCAGAATGGTGCGCGTTGGAACCCACGTAAGAGCCAGAAAAACCCTGGACCAGCTGCCCAAAATGGCGGACGGAAAACCTTTACTGCTGGTTTTGGGCAACGAAGAACACGGTATTTCTCAGGACGTTACCGACAACTGCGACGAACTTGTGCGCATTCCGGGTAAAGTTTTTGGCAAGGTAAAAGGCGACGACATGGGCACCGCAGTAGAAAGCCTGAACGTAGCCCAAGCCGCAACCCTGTTTTTGTACGAAATGAGCAAACTGAATAATTAGCTTAAAGTTATTCTTACCCAAACTGAAAGTAAAAAAAATCGGAAGCCTTAAAAAAGTTTCCGGTTTTTTTTTGCGATTTTCAGGATTTTAAAACATTCCGCTTGCGCGCTTTTTTCAGGCGCGTGCCTCATGCAAAACGCATGAATACGAAAATATACATATATAATAGAAGATTTTTGCAATTTTTTCAGCTTTTACAAAAAACGCGCATTTGTTCATGGGTTCTTGCTAAAATAAAACATATGCAATATATTGCGTAAACATGAACATTCAGAATGAAACCATACTTGAAATGATGCCGCCAAAAATGGGACTTTTCGGGCTGCTGTTTGCATTTATGAACCGGCTGCAGGCGGCGGGCGAAAGTTTTTACGAAGAAATAACCGTAACCCAGTTCTTTTTTTTGGCTTGCCTTAACCTTTACCAGAACCAGCCGCCCACCGCCAACCAGATGGCAGAAACTATGGGCTGTTCCCGGCAAAACGTAAAGCAGATTCTTAACAGCCTGCAAAAAAAAGGCCTTATACAACTTGTACCGGATGAAACCGACCGGCGCAAACAGCTGATTTGTCAAACCGAAAAAACACAGCAGATGAGCAAAAAATATTCGCAGCGCGAAATTGAATTTATGAAGCACCTTTACCGCGGCATCAGCGACGAAGAAGCCGTAAGCGTTTTCAATATAATTTCTAAAATGGAAAAAAATTTGAAGGAAATAAAATAAGGTGAAAAAAATGATTTTATTGAGCACCGGCGTAATTCTGGCTTTAATTTTTATCTGGTTTTCAGTACCTTTTTCGCCTTTAAAAGCGGCATTTAACCGGCAAAACGAACAGTTGAAAAAAGCCTCGCCTTTATACAGCGGTGAAGTTTTTACAAAAGAAGATTTTTCAAATTTTCCGCCTGCCGTGCAAAAATACATTGCAAGCTGCGGCTATATCGGCAC
This sequence comes from Treponemataceae bacterium, assembly GCA_024402495.1. Classification (GTDB taxonomy): domain Bacteria; phylum Spirochaetota; class Spirochaetia; order Treponematales; family Treponemataceae; genus UBA1240. Next base: position 3,155 of record JAKSTR010000107.1, on the reverse strand, counting down.
GCCCAAAATGAATTTTGTAAAAATGCTGTACCGCAACGTAAAGTTTTCTCAACAAGTAAACGGCGCAAAACTGAAAATTGACTACACTCAATATAATTATGCAAAACAACCGGCGCGGCTTGCACTGATACAAAGCAGGCTTTTCGGCATTCCGTTTGAAGGCTACGACTATTACAGCGGCGGCACAGGCGGAATGAAAGGCGTAATAGCAAAATGCTTTACCCTTTTTAACCAGACCGGCAGCAGCATGGATAAAGCCTGCCTTGTAACTTATCTTGCAGAAAGCCTTTTTTTGCCCTCGGCACTGCTGCAAAACCGTATTCAATTTGAAGAAATTAGCGATTTTGAAGTAAAGGCAACGATTTTTTATAACGGACAAAGCGCCGGCGGTATTTTTACCTTCAATAATGAATACGAAATGATCAGTTTTACAACAAACGACCGGGCTGTTATTGGCACAGACGGCAAAGCTGAATACATTCCGTGGACGGCAGCATGCGGCGGCTATAAAACGAACGAATTGGGCATTAAACAGCCCACAGTTTTTAAGGCAATCTGGAATTATCCGGAAAAAGATTTTGTATATTTTGACGGAACCATTAGCCGCATTGAATACGAATAATTTTTTGCATCGCCCGGGCTGGCTTATAAAACCGCCGCGGCAACAGAACCGGAGCGTGGCAGTTTTGAAAACTGCCGTACCAAACTTGGCGTAAATTTGCCACAAACTTAGCATAAATATGGCGCGGCGCAGATACGGAGCAACGATATGAAAGAGAAAAAACTATATGCGATTTTGAACATTTCAATAATTCTTCTAACGCTGGCAATTACAATTTGCGGCGCAGCATCTTTTAATACCGGGCGCGCCTTTAACGCTCAAAACCAATACAGCGAAACCATAAAAATGTGGGGCGCAGGCGTATATGCCCGCAATTCCTATTTTAAGGCACCAATTTTTATAGGTTCAGATTTAACGGTTTTGCTGCTGGTTGTGCCCCTGTTGACTTTGAATTTTATAAAAAGCCTGAAGGCGCAGAATGCAGAAAATTACATTGAAAGTTTTTGCATATTTTGCGTACTGCTTTATTATTCTGCAAGTTTGGCTTTTGGCGTAAGCTATAATTTTCTGCATCTGGCGTATATAGGGCTTTTTGGTATGTGCTTTTTTACGGCGTGTTTTTTATGCGCCCGTCTGCTTGCACTGCAAATTCAATTTGAAAACCGGAATGAAAAAATATGCAGCTTTGAATTTAGCCGCGGAATGAATATTTTTCTGATAATTTCAGGTTTATCGCTTTTTGCGGCATGGCTGCCTGACATTATTTCTTCGCTTTTGCAGAAAAAGCCTTTGGCGCTAATTGAAGTTTACACAACGGAAATAACCTACGTGCTTGATATGGGCATTATAAGCCCGCTGATGTTTATAACTTTTGCTTTGGTAAAGCGCGGCAAGTTTATGGGCTATGTTTTTGCAAGAATGATTTTTAAGCTTTGCATAATCGTGGGCGTCATGCTTCCGGTGCAGACAGTTTTTCAGCTGCTTGCAGGCATTTTTATACCGCTGCCGACTTTAATTTCCAAAGTTTTTATTTTTGTGATTTTGGCGCTTTTTGCCGCAATTTTTGAACGGCGCCTGAAGCGCCAGACCAAATGCGCGTAATCGGCGCGCGGTGAATGCAGCTTCAAAATAAAAAAAAGATATTAATTTTTGTCATTCCGGACTTAGTTCGGAATCTGCTTTTGGTAACAAATCGGATGCTGAACCGAGTTCAGCATGACTCGCTTTTGCTGTTTGCTTTTTCTCTTACTGTTGCTTGGTGTACGCAAAAGCCCCCAGTTTTTGACTGCGCAAAAACTGCGATTATTTTTATAAAAGTTTGAATGAGCTTTCTGCATTTGTAGAAAATGCGTCATTCCGAACTTGGTTCGGAATCTGCTTTTGGTAACAAACCAGATGCTGAACTAAATTCAGCATGGCAAATACCGCTGCCGATTTTTTATAATTCCAAAGATTATTTTTAGAACTTTTTATTTAAAACAGCCTTAGAAATTGAATGAACAAGAACAAAAAGAATTACCAAGCCGCCGAAAATGTACAGATAATCATTTCTGCCAATCAGCATACTTACAAAACCGCCAGCGCAGCAGGTCATCAAAAGCGTAAAAACTGTTATTTCCGATGTTTTTGCGTTTATCATTTTTGTGCGTTCATCGCTGACGGCAATTTCATACTGCTTTTTAAAAGCCTCGCTTTTCATCATTTTAAACAGGCGAATTACAGAAATCAGCAGCACAGCCATGCCGCCGGCAAAAAATCCTATATAAGACGGAGTTGTCCTTCCGCTTATTACACAGCCAATGCCAAAACCTGCAAAAAGAAATAAAAAAACTAAGTTTTTTACCAACATTTTTTTTGGATTTATCATAATTCCTGCTCCTCAAAAATAAAAACTTCTTCAATACTCAGCCCAAAAAACCTGCTTATTTTGTATGCAAGAAAAATCGAAGGATTGTACTTTCCATTTTCCAGCGAACTGATTGTCTGCCGGCTCACTTCCATCTGCAAAGCCAGTTCTTCCTGTTTAATTCCTTTTACATTGCGTAATTCTTCAATACGGTTTTTCATCTTGCAAGCCTCTGTGCCAACTTATGTAAAGTTTGCTTTACATCTGCAAATATAACGCAGGCACACTCGTATGTCAAGCATACTTTACATTTTCAATTGAAAAAATCAACAGTTCCTTTATTGTGGAATTATTTATTTTGTGGCATCTTAGAAACCTGACAGTAAAACTGCTGAAACAAGATACGAATAGCCTGAAATTTCAGAAAAGGATAAAGGTTTTTTAGATGATAGAAGACAAACGTCTGGTGTTTGATACAATCAGTCAACAGTTTGATAAATGGCGGGAAAAATATACTCCTGAATTATTCGATTTCATTTTGAAAGAATGCCAGCTGGATTCTTCTAAAAAATGTCTGGAGATTGGACCGGGAAGCGGACAGGCTTCGGAGTTTGCAATTAATTCAGGTTGCAAATATACAGCTATTGAGCTGGGAAAAAATCTGACCGAGCTTATGAAAGCCAAATTTGGCAATAAAGAAAATTTCCGGATTATTAATGACGATTTTGAAAAGCACGACTTTGAAAA
>JAKSTR010000106.1 GCA_024402495.1 Treponemataceae bacterium | reverse complement strand
CATCACGCCCGCGCACATTTTTTTATATGTGTCCTAAAAACCGTCCCCGCTGTATTGTGTGTATGGTGTGTATATTGCGCATATACCGTCAAGCCGTGTAGTGCTTTATAAGGCGGATAAGGTTTGCCCTGATATATTCGTCAGGCGCGTTGCTGATGTGTTCTAATTCCTTTAATAAATCCGCTTTTGATGCGTTTTTGCGCGACATAATGCACGCCGTGCCTGTTGTCAGTTGACTTGTCAAATATGCTTGCGTTTCCGCCGTTTGTGGTGCATAAAAATATTTGCCTTTCCTGTTCCAACGGAAACCGTTTGCGGACAGTTCCGCGACAAATTCGCTTGATAAATCCTTGCAGGCAAAAAGTTCGTATCCGTTTTTTTGTCTATTCAAATAAATTTCGTATTCCATAGTGTTAATGTGTTTCCTGTGTATGTTGTGTATAATGTGTTATTGCTGCACTATGCGCATAAAATTCACGATGCTGGCGGTTGCATCGGTTAAAATGCGGTCAAGGTCCGCCGCCGTTGTTATTTTTTCGGGGTAGATTTCAAACTTTATCTTTTTAGTTTCAAAATCGTAGGACGCGCACGCTTTTTCTTTCGCCTCAACAGGCAATAAGCCAATATCTGCAAATTCGTAGATTGCTAATAATCGGGTTTTAACAGTTTTTATATACTCTGTATCGCCCGCATCAATAGCGCCGCCCTGATGCAATCCGTCAAGAATAACAGCGATTGTCGCTTTTTTCAGCATTTCTTTTGTTGGTTTACGGTTGTAATAGGTTTTTCTTTTTGTTGTCATTTTGGTAGTTCCTTTATTTATTCGGCTGTCGCCTTTGATTATCCAAATATTGCCGCGCTGATGCGTTCTTCTGACTTGTTGTTCGCGCGGTTGATATGGTGCAAATAAATCATTGTGGTATTGATGTTTGTATGCCTTAAAAGTTGTTGTGTTTCTTCAAGCGTTCCGCCGTTCAGCAGGTTAAGTGTGGCGGCGGTGTGGCGCAAACTGTGCGCGGTCAGGCGGTCACTATTCAAGCCCGCGTTTATTAAATGCGTTTTAACAATACGGCTGATTGACTTTGTTGTTAATCTTTCGCCGATTGTGGCGTGATTTAATGATGCAAATAAAGGCGCTGACGGTGTTGTCTTGCCGCGTTCTTTCAAATATGCTTGTATTGCGCTATATGCGGCGGCGGTTATCTTGATGTATTCCGTTTTTTCGTCCCTGCCTTTGCCTTGAATATAAAGGACGGTTTCGTCCCCCAAAGTGCGCAAATCTTCAATATTCGCCCTTGCAATTTCAATATCACGCAGCCCGCCTGTTATCATTGTTGCAATTATCGCATAATCACGCTTGCCGTTGATTGTGGCGGTGTCTATGCCCTTAAAAAGCGCCTGCGCCTGTGCGGTTGTCAGATTGTCTTTCTTATGTTCCTTGTCAATCTTGCAGCCCTTGATGTGTTCCGCGATGTTCGGATATATGCCCGACTGTTCAAGCCAACCGAAAAACAAGCGTAAAGCAATAATGTAGGTTTGGACCGTTGCAGGTTTCTTGTCGCGGATAAGTTCGTCCCTGTATGCTATGATGTCGGCGCGTGTCGGTCTGACGATTTCATTTTCCGCCATAAATGCCGCAAATTGTCTTAAAGCCCTTGTATATGTTGCGACTGTCGCAGGTTTTGCATCAAGGTAGTTAATAAATTGACTGTAAATGTCAGCCGTGATGTCCTGATTGATTAAATCGTTTTGTCTTTCTTCAAGTGTTTGCAGCGTGTTCATTGTCCGCCCCCTGTGTGATATGTGTATATTGTGTATATTGCGCCGTATGTGTTTAATCTTCTATTATTATATAATGCGCGACTGTTAATGTCAATACATTTCACAATATTTCACAAAAAATATTTTGCGTTGATTTTTATTTGTTGGCAGATTGAAAAAATCGTTATAGAATATAGATGCAGCCGTGCCGTTGCGACCTTTTTCGGCAAGGTTGTAGGCGGTTGGCGGTTTGTTATGTGGTAGTTCTTTCCGCCGCCGCCTGTGTGTTATAAAAGGACCGTTTTTGTTTGTTCAAAACGCGCGTGGACTTGTTCCGCGTTCCCTTGCCGGCGCGGTTTAATTTTCGCCCTGATAGGTGAGAGCCGAAAAATTTGTATTTATTTACCCTTTTTTAATGATGTTTAAAAAACTGTCCCCGCTGTTGACTGTCTTTTATATGCCTGTGGCGCGCTGTGGTGCGTTTTACGGCGTTTTGACTGTTTTTTAATGTATTTATGCGGTGGCGGTTGTTATCGTGCTTTATACGCCTTTTGTGCGCTTGTGCTATGCGCGTGTGGACTTGCGCAGGCTGCGTGTTTTAAAATTTCGGCGTTTTTTTCTTCGTCAAATCTTCGCCGTTTCTTACTTTTTTACATCTATGAAGTTCTACGAAGTTCGGCGGATTTCGGACACCAAAATCCCGCTAAAATGAAACAGTCTGACTTTACACCAAGTTGGGATAAACTTTTGCGGCGTTGGGATAAACTTTATATACATAGTATATGACGGCGTTTTCAGGGCTTTTTTGTCAGAGTTTACCCCAATGACATTATGCTCCTTGTGTCCTGTCGGTCTTTTTTTTTGCTATAAAGTTCTATAAAGTTCGTTTTTTATCCGTGCGAAGTTGTGCGATGTTCGCGGCGGCAGCGGGGACAAAATTCGCCCTTAATGAGTGAGAGCCGAAAAATTTGTATAGTTTACCCCTTTTTATATATGTTTGAAAAAGTGTCCCCCTGACTTTTTATATATATCTTCAAAATTATCCCCCTGATAAAAGAAAAACGCCCTGCGTGATGCAAGGCGCTATATGCGTTTATTTGACGATTAAAACGGTAGTTCTTCGCTATCTTCTTCGTATTCGCCAATTATCGTTAATTGTTCCCCGATTTCGTCAAAGTGTGGTGTTTGGCAGTTTTCTTCACGCCATACATTAAACATCGGCGCATATTCAAATACTTGCTTGCCCTTGCTGCCGTTCCTGTTCTTTAATACTTTCAAATCAATGCGGATCGCATCGCCTGCTTTTGCCTTTGTGGCGTTCCCTGCAATTATTCTTTCTATACGGCTGTCGCGGTCTGACGGTTTTTTATCTTCTGCGCTTTCGTCAAATCCTGTGTATTGTAAACCGATTAAAACATCTGCGCTATACTCAATAGCCCCGCTTTCTTTGAACGCTGCCATATTGACAGGCGCTTTATAATTATCACGGTTAAATGACGATATGCCAATAATAGCGATTTCGTTGTCGCGGCTCAATCGTTTAAGTTCTACGATGTTTTTGTCCGTGTTCTGCTTGTCGGTCATCTTAACATCATAAGGCGCGATAATCTGCAAATAATCAATTATAACAACAGGTTTCGTGCCTGTTTGCTTGATAAAATTTTCAACCGTGCTTTTTATCTTCTTTACGCCAATATTGCCCACGCCCTCAAAATAGAAGATGCGCCCTGCATATTGCTTGTAATTGTCAATAGCGCCGTTAATGACGGCTATTTCTTCGGTGCTATAAAGTTCATATTTTTGCCCCGACAAAATGCCCCTTGCGGTCTTTGCCGTGCGGTTTCCGCCGTTGCGCTTGCGGGATATAATCGCCGTTTCCCTGCTGATGCTGCGCGCGATAAGTTCGTCCCTGCTCATTTCAAGCGAAAAATACAGGACAGGCGTTCCCTGCTGCGCTATTTGGTCCGCTATTTGTAATACAAGCGAAGTTTTACCAAGCGAAGATATTGCGCCGATGCAATACAAGCCCGCATATAATCCGCCGTCAAATAGTTCGTCAAGATGTGTAAATCCTGTTTTTGTTGGCGGATTGTTTTTCGCATCTTGTATATGTTTTTTAAATGCCGATAAATACGCCCTTGCGCTGTGTTGGTTTGCCTGCGCCTGTGCGGGATTATCCGCCGCCGCCGTCAGTTCTTCTTTGATTGCATCTTCGTCCTTTGTAAAGCGTTCCGCGATGCTTTCATATACGCCCTTAAAATCAATAAAGTATGCAGGGATTTCGTGTTCCTTTAATGTCTTAATCAAAATAAAAGCGTTTTTCTTGTTTTCAAACGCAAGAATTGCAGGTCTGATATATTCGTCAGATAATGCGTTTGATTTCATTTCTAAATACTTTTGCAGGATCGCATCTTCGCTGACAAGCATTTCGCCGTTGTCAACGCCGATAATATCAATCGCCGCCGTAAATGCTTCCGTATCATCAAACAAAAAATACGGTTGTTTGCTCATTGTCAATGTGTTTTCGGTTTCGTTCATAATGGTTGTGGTAGTTCCTTTTTGTTTATTTTTTGAGAAGATCGCGCGGAGAAACGGTATCGTTTCGGCAATTTTCTTTTACATTTTCGCATCGCCTTTCGGCTTGCTGTTTCTATTATAGCAAACGCCGCAAAATACGGCGATTTGCGTGCTATCTATTAAAAGACTTAATAGTCTTAATAGTCTTAACTTTTTTTTGCGTTTTCTATATATCTTTGATATATAAAATTTTTTTTTGCGCCTGCAATCCCCACAGTTTGCGCCCTTAATCCCCACAGGTTGCGCCCCTAATCCCCACAGTTTGCGCCTTTAATCCCCACAGGTTTACGCCTTTTTTTTGTATGTTTTTAGTTTTTTCTTCCTGTTCATTTCGGCTTTTTCTTCTGACGGATAATTTTTCATTATTGCCTTGATGCGATATTCCGCCCAAACATCAATACTGCTGCTGTTTAATTGTTCGTCCGTCAGGATTTCGCCGTTTGCGTTGCAATATTCCCACGATTGCAATATGCCGTTGTTTGTCAATTCGTCAAGCGCGTTTTCAAGTGGCTCTATTATTTTTTCTGCATAGTGCCTATTGCCTTGTTTTACTTTTTCAATGGACGGCAGCCCTGATATTTCTATCATTTTTTTAACCGTGAATAAATTTTGATTGCGCTTTCCGAAGTTCGTTGATGTTTGTTCTGCGATGTAGTTTCCTATATAAAACGCCGTTGAATTTCTTCCGTCTATTTTTAATAATGTGACAGGATATTCCGTTATTTGCGGTTTAAGTTGTAAAATTTCCGTCAAGTTTTCGTTTAAAGTTATAATAATTTGTCCGTTTTCCGTCAATATATCGCCGATTATATTTCCCCTGCCCTGCGTGCGTGTGGTTTTTTCGGTGTCTTTTAGATAAGTGACGGTCAGCCCTAAAAGTTCCTGTGTTGCATCTTTTAATTGACGGCTAATTTCACGGCGTGCAGATGCTGTGTTTTCTTTCCCCATAAGTTCGCATAATTGCGCGGTTGTTAATATGATTTTATTGTCGCCCTGTTCGGCGGCTGTTAATTTTATTAAACAAATAGCAAATAATTTTGATGCAAAAATGCCAAAATTCAACGGTTTATTATAATCAATCCTATTGATTTTTATTTCAACATCTTTAATTATAAGTTTTGCATCGCCTGTTTCTTCGTCAAGTTCCCAACGCCTTGACTGTGCCGCTGCACGCTGTATATAATTCGTTGTGGTGTTGTTTAACATCTTCGCAAATCCGTCATCTTGTATTGTTTGTAATGTGGATATTGTTCCGTCTTGTTGCAGGTCCGCTGTTTTGTCCTGTGTTTTGGCTGTTTTTCCGTATTTTTCCGCAAATTCAAAAAGCGATTGCATCGCCTTATTTGTAAAGGTTATAAGATATTCGCTTTGCACGGTGTTTTGCACATCTTCAAGCGCCGAAAAAAGCGCAGGGATTGCGTTTTCGTCCATATTGACGATTATTTCCGCCGCCTTTTTTTCCGTGTTGGCGTATCCTTTTATTGTCAATATTTCCCCAAACGGCTCTAAAATGTCAAAAATTGCCTTGTCTTTTGCTGCATCGTAAACAATACGCCCGCTTTCCTTGCTTTCCCATAGACAATACGCCGTCATAAAAGCGCTGCACGCGCAAAAACTATATACCGTGTTGCTGATATAATCTTGTAGATAGGTATTCAAATACTTTTTTTCGCTATCAATCGCAATATTTGGATTTGGCAGGTCAAACAAACTGATTTGATTTGATGTTGCCCACGCTTCCGCCTGATATTCGTTGTAATTGTCTATTGTTAAATCAATGTCAAACGGATTTTTTTCAAAATATTCGGCGGCTTCGGCGTAGTCCTGTATGTTCTTGCAGGTTTCAAGAAATTTTAAATAGTGGCGCACCCAATTTTTATATGTCGCCCCTGTCGGTTTTAATGCGTTCCGTTGTGCTGCTGCAAATTCCTTGTATTCCTGATTTTCAATATAGGATTTTTTTTCTGCTTCTTCGTCAAACGGTGGATATTTCTTTGTATCGTCCATAAATAGCCCTTTTTTGTGTGTTATATGTGTATATTGTGTATTATGTGTTAATTTTGTGTCCGTTAATGGTAGTTAATTCCCACAAATATTATTTGTTAGCGTTGTATTTGTTAAGATAAGCGATTGCCGATGCGCCTGTGATGCGTGTTTGTTTCGGTCCTAACTTAATGAATACGATTTCGCCCCTGTCGCGCAAATGATAAAGCGTGCGCCTGTCAATGTGAAACAAGTTCGCTATTTCCGTTATGGTGTAAAGTTCATTTTCTTTGATATTGCAATAATTTTCCATAAATACCCCTTTGCCGTTCTATCGGCTGTTAAATTTTAATTAAAGGTTTCGTCATACTTTGCGATTAAATCGCCGTGCTGTGCCGCATACGCCGCACAAATATCGTTTATAAGTTCATTTCTTGATATTCTTTGCATCGTTGCTATTTTGTCAAGGTCTGCAACCGTTGACGGTTTCATTAAAAGTTGAACGCGCTGCGACTTGTTTTCTTCGCCTGATGTGTTCTTTGTTGTTGTCGGCTGTTCCGCCGTCTTTGTGATAAATGCAAGCGCAGGGCTTGTCAATTCAAATTCTTTCTTTGCCATAATTTACCTTTCCTTATTTTTCTTTTTATATATGTTTGAAAAAGTGTCGCCGCCTTAATGCAATAGTTCGTCAATTAAAGCGTTGTAGTCCTTTGCAGGATTGCTTTTCGGCGCATATTCAAATATGCTTTTATTTTGCGCTTTGCTCTCTCTGACGGCGATGCTTTCCCTGATGCGTGCATTAAATAACTTTGTTTGCATTTCCGCCGCCGTGTTCTTCAACAGTTCCGCGATGCTTTGCGATAAAATCGCCCTGCCGTTATATCTGACAAGTAAAATGCCCTTGATTGTTAAAGCAGGATTGCAATATTGCTTGACGGTTTGTATCGTTTCAAATAACAAGGCAAGCCCTTTTATGCTGTAAATGTCCGCTTGACAAGGGATTATCACGCTGTCGGCTGCGGTTAGCGCGTTTATGGTCGCCGTATTCAGCGTTGGCGGCGTGTCAATGATAATATAATCATATTGCGCCTTGATGCCTTGCAGCGTTTCTTTCAAGCGATATTCTTTCCCTGTCTTGTTGGATAAAAGCAGGTCCACGCTTGACAAGTTCGGCGATGCAGCGATAATGTCCGCCGTTGGTGTGTGTTGGATTGCTTGTTCAGCCGTGCAAGATTTCGTCAAGATGTCAAATGTTGTGTATCCTGTGTTTACTGCACATAGACTGTCGGTTGTGTTGGCTTGTCCGTCAAGGTCAATTAAAAGCGTTTTAAAGCCCCGCAGCGTTAATCCCTGCGCCAATGCTTGCGCGGTGGTTGACTTGCCGTCCCCGCCTTTCTGATTTGTTATAACTATTGTTTCCATATACGCCCCCTGTGCGTTTTATTATATCCGTAAAATTATCCCCCACATCACGCCCGCATCACGCCCGCGCACATTTTTTTATATGTGTCCTAAAAACCGTCCCCGCTGTAT
>JAKSTR010000105.1 GCA_024402495.1 Treponemataceae bacterium | reverse complement strand
TACTGGTACAAGGATTTAATCGCCCAAAACCGCAAATAGCAGCATGCGCAGCTTTGGCATTCAAACTGCCATCCCGAACTTTCCGTCATTCGCTTTGTTCTTTCCTGTCATTCCGAACTCGTTTCGGAATCTGATTCTGTTAACAAATCGGATGATGTGCGCAGCCGCCGAAGGCTAACAAGTTCAGCATGACAGAATGAGCAGCAATTTCCCCGGTTTCGCGCCGGGGATTTTTTTCATGGCAGAGACCGCCTGCGGCTGCTTTTATCACATTCTCTGTAAAACTCAAATTTCAGGCTACAGATACAGGCATGAAAAAACCACGTCCGTTCATACCAATTTACAACCAACCGCAAAATATGGTAATATTTGCACAAAACTCCACTAAACAAACAGGAACCACAAATGAAAAAACGCGCACTTATTAGTGTATTTGTTAAAGACGGTATTTTGGATCTTGCAAACGCTTTGAAAAATGCTGACTGGGAAATCCTTTCAACTGGCGGAACAGCAAAGTTTTTGACCCAAAACGGAATCAACGTAACCGACGTTAGCGACGTTACAGGTTTTCCAGAATGTCTGGACGGACGTGTAAAAACATTGCACCCAAAAATTCACGCCGGTATTTTGGCAATGCGCGAAAACGCCGACCACATGAAAACAATCGAAGAATTGGGCGTTACCCCAATTGACATGATTTGTGTTAACCTTTATCCATTTTTTGACAAAGTACAGGCTGGACTTACTTTTGAAGAAACCGTGGAGTTTATTGACATCGGCGGTCCTACAATGCTCCGTGCAGCTGCAAAAAACTTTCAGGATGTTATCGTTTTAACAGACCCGGCTGACTACGCCGAAACAATTTCTGCAATCAACGCACAGCCTTCTGCCGGTGCAGCCTGTGTTTCTAAAGAATTCAAACGCCGCTTAGCCGGTAAAGTTTTCAACTTAACTTCTGCCTACGACGCTGCCGTTTCACGCTTCATGCTGGAAGAAGAACTGCCGACTTACTACGATATGCCGCTGGTAAAAAGCCAGTCGCTTCGTTACGGCGAAAACGCACACCAGAAAGCAGCCTTATACGTACTTGCAGACAAAAAAGGTGCTTTTGCCGGCATGAACCAGCTGCAGGGCAAGGAACTTTCTTACAACAACATCCGCGACCTTGACGTTGCATGGAAAGCTGTATGCGCATTCAACCGCTTTGTAAAGAATGCCGCACCGGTTAACGGCACGGACTATTCTGCATACAACGGCATTATCTGCGGAAAAGACGCAGACGGAAACAAAGCCGCACCAAGCGGAACACCTATTACTGCAAGTTTTGCAGGCGCTTCTAACAGCGTGTTTACAATCGCCCTTAAGCACAACACACCTTGCGGCGCTTCACTTGGCGCAAGCGTACTTGAAAGCTACAAACAGTGCTACGACTGTGACCCTGTTTCTATTTTTGGCGGCATCGTAGGATGCAGTGCAGTTATTGATAAAGCTGCCGCTGAAGAAATGGTAAAATGCTTCCTTGAAGTTATCGTTGCACCCGGCTTTACAGACGAAGCCCTTGAAGTTTTTGCCGCAAAGAAAAATCTTCGCCTTATTACTGCAAGCGTAGAAGCTGACGACAACTTTGAATGCATGAGCGTTGCAGGCGGCGTTCTGGTACAGAACCGCGACAACCAGCTTTTTGAAAAATGGGATATTGTTACAAAAGCAAAACCAACCCAGGAACAGATTGACGAAATGGCATTCGGCATGACTGTTGCAATGTTTGCAAAATCAAATGCAATTCTGGTTATCAAAAACCGCACTGCTTACGGCATTGGCTGCGGTCAGACAAACCGCATTTGGGCAGCAGAACAGGCTTTAAGCCGCGCCAAAGAAAAAACTGAAAACTTAGGTCTGGGCAAAGCTGAAGTTCTTATCAGCGATGCATTCTTCCCGTTTGCAGACAACGTAGAAAAAGCCAACGAATACGGCATTAAAGCCATCGTTACACCTGGCGGCTCAATCCGCGACCAGGAATGTATTGATGCCTGTAACAAATACGGCATTGCAATGGTATTTACCGGCACACGCCACTTTAAGCACTAATTCCGGCTTTAAGAAAAATATGTAAAAAAATCGGCAGCGGCACTTTATTTATAAAAAAGTTGCTTTACTGCCGATTTTTTTTGCGGTTAAGCCACTTAACCGCAAAACCATAATTGCCGAAAATTCATAATGGGTTGAAAGCCGGTTTTGAAAGATTAAGATTTTACTATATTTTTAATCAATCATAACGCAACCTGCCATTCCTGTTTCTGCATCTTTTTTGTTGCAAACATCAGATTCCGGAACAGTTTCGGAATGACAGAAGCTAAAAACCGGTATAAACCTGACTGCAAACACAACTATTTGAAAATTTGCAAAAGGAAACGGTATGTTAAGCAAATTAGCTTCTCTTTTGGTGCCTTATTTTGGTCCTGCACGTCTTTTACAATCCAACGCTGTTTTAATCTGTCTTGCGCTTTACAGCGGCTTTGTCGTTACGCGCGGGCTTTTGCCAAGATTTTACAAGTTTTTACCCAGCGACCGCGGCAGGGAATTTACAATTTCGGCTGAAGCGGCAAAAGGCAAACCGACCGGCGCCGGCGTAGTTTTTATTTCGTTTTTTGTACTGGTATGCATAGTTTTTGCACCGCTTTCGCTTGTGCAGGGCTGTATTGTTGCCCTGACCTGGATAACAATGCTTACAGGATATTTAGACGACCGCAGCCTGCACGGCTGGGGCGAATACCGCAAGGCTTTGCTTGATCTGGCTGTGTGTCTGGCAGCTTCCTTTGTTTTGTACTATCTTAATCCGCCGAATGCCGACGGCGTTTATTTCTGGTTTCCATTTGTAACCGGAACCGTAAAAATACCGGTTGCAGTTTTTATAATTGTTTCTACTGTAGTGCTTTGGACTTCAATTAACACAACCAACTGCACGGACGGCGTAGACGGTCTTTCCAGCACGCTGGTTTTAATCGGGCTTGGAATGATGGGCGTAATTTTTTACATCGTTTTAGGACACCGCGACATTGCAGAATACCTTTTGGTTCCGCATCTTTCTAACGGCGCAAGCTGGGCAATTATTATTTTTGCACTGTTCGGCGTTTTAATGGGCTATTTGTGGCACAATGCTTTTCCAAGCAAGGTTTTAATGGGCGATGCCGGAAGCCGCGCACTGGGATTTTTTATTGGCTGCATGGTTCTGGTAAGCGGAAACCCGTTCCTGATTCTTGCAACATCGTCAATTATTCTGGTAAACGGCGGTATGGGCTTGCTGAAAGTTTTCCTTCTGCGTTTTTTCAAGATAAAAATCTTTGCAAATATCCGTTTTCCGCTGCACGACCACATGCGCAAAAACCGCAACTGGTCGCCGACACAGGTACTTATAAAGTTTATGATTATGCAGCTTTTAATTTCTGCCGGCATTTTCGGGCTAATGTTCAAAGTGCGCTAGCAGAATTATAAAAGCCGTTAAACCGAACAAAAAAGGCATAATTGCAAATGCAATTATGCCTTTTTTGTTCGTATCGCCGGGCTTTGCAATCATTACCGGCGCATAAAACACCACGCTGAACAATAAATATTGCCGCCTGTACCGCTTTAAGCGGATGTTCATCAGGCGCCAGCATGCTTGAAATATTTCAGCTGTTTTTTACCATTACCGAAGCCAGTACTTTTGCTTCGTCAATCAGATTCTGGATTACGCAGTATTCGTCCGGCTGGTGCATGGTTTCATCCTGCAGCGACCATACTACCGCGTTAAAACCAGCCTTACGCAGATAGGCGCCGACAGTGCCGCCGCCAATACCAATCAGTTTTGGTTCAATTTTAAGCACGCGCTTTAATGCTTCGCCCAAAACTTCTACAACTTCAGCATTTTTAGGCGTTGCAGGGCTTTCTACCGCCTGTTCTTCCGTAAATTCAATTTTTACGCCGTATTTGGCTTCTGTCTGGGCTACGCGCTTTTTAATTTCGCCGCGGATAAAGTCAAGGCTGTAGCACGGCAAAATGCGGCAGTCCATATAGAACACGTCTTCGCCGGGAATGGTGTTGACGTTCGGTACGTTTGCTTCTTTTTTTGTAGGCTGAAAAGTTGAACGCGGCGGATCAAACAAATCATCACGTTCGGTCAAGTCGCTTTCAAGCGCATTAAGTTTAAGCGCAAGGTCGCAGGCGGCAAGATGTGCATTTATGCCGCTGTCCGGCGTAGAACCGTGCGCCTGCTTGCCGATTGTACGGAATTTTCCCCAGAGCAGATTTTTTTCTGCAATTTCAATCGTTTCGCCTTTTTCATCGCCGCCGTCGGGAATGATAATCAGGTCGTCTTTGCCGAAAATTACGTAATTGTTAAGCAAATGCTGAATGCCGTAGGCAGAGCCAACTTCTTCGTCCGCAACGAAAAGCAGCTTTACCGTATACTGGGGCACAATTCCGCAGGCGTTTAATGCAAGCGCCGCCATTACGGAACAGACCAGACCCTGCTGGTCGTCTTCTACGCCGCGGCCGTACAGTTTGCCGTCTTTTTCTACCACGGTGAAAGGGTCTGTATGCCATAGCGCCGGTTCGCCAGCCGGTACAACGTCCATATGCGACATTATCCACAGAGATTTTGTATCGTCTTTGCCTTTTATGGTTGCAATAAGGTTCGGGCGGATTTTGCTTTCTACGCGATCGTCGGCGGCATCAAAACGTTCCAGATCATTTATTCCGTTTTCTTTCAGCCATTTTTCCAGCGCTTCGCATTTTGCAAGTTCACCGTTGCCGCCACTTTCCGGTGCCAAAGCCGGAATTGCCGTTAAAACTGTTTCAAGTTCAATTGCTTTCTGCCTGTTTTTTTCTATATAATCGCAGATTTTTTCAAAATCACTCATTTTATAACCTCTTCAAATTATAGTTCATTAAGCACAAAAGGCACCTTAACGCACCGGGCAACTGCCCGAATACATTCTGGTGCCTTTTATTTTTTAAGTTCTGCAAATATTTTTAGTCGTTTGATTTTTTGTAAGAATCAAATTCGGCTAAAACTTCAGGGTCTTTTTTGGTGCAAAGGCTTACAATAACTGCAAGAACCAGACAAACTACAAAGCCCGGTACGATTTCGTACAAATTGAAGATTCCGCCGCTTAAGTTGTGCCACAATACAACGGTAACACCGCCGCCAATCAAACCGGCAATTGCGCCCTGTTTGGTTGCGTTGCGCCAGAACAAAGAAAGCAGAACCAGTGGTCCGAATGTTGAACCGAAACCAGCCCATGCGTAACTTACCAAACCGAAAATTGAACTGTTAGGATTCAGCGAAAGGCAGAATGCAACGGCGGCAATAATCAAAACTGTAATGCGGCTTACGTTCAAAACTTTTTTCTCGTCGGCATCTTTGTTAATCATGCTTTTGTAAATGTCCAGACTGATTGCACTTGAAGCACTTAAAAGCTGGCTGTCGGCTGTAGACATTGAAGCGGCAAGAATTGCACAAAGGAAAAGTCCTGCGATAAATGCCGGATACATTTTAAGCATTGTTTCGCTGAATACGGTTTCTTCAAAACCGCCGGTTAAAAGCATTGCCGGGTTAGACAAATCGCCGCCGGCAAGGTAAACAGTACCCAATGTACCAATAATAAATGTGCCGATATAAGAAATCACCATCCAAACAGTACCAATGCGGCGGGCTGTTTTTACTTCTTCACCTGAACGAATGCCCATAAAGCGGATGATGATGTGCGGCATACCAAAATAGCCCAGACCCCATGCCAGTGCCGAAATAATTGACATTGCGCCGTAACTCTGGTTGGCGCTGAATTTTGCCATCATTTCTTCGCCAAACTGGCCGCTTATTGCGCGCTGGCTAAAGTCGCTTACGGCAGCCATTGCGTTGCCTGCGCCGCCAAGTGCAACAACGGCAATTACAGAAGAAATTACGAAGGCAACAAAAATCAATGTGCCCTGAACAAAGTCTGTTGTACAAACGGCTGTGTAACCGCCCAGAATTGTGTAAGACAAAATTACGATTAAGCCAATTATCAGACCAACGTAATAGTTTAAGCCAAATACAGAACGGAAAAGTTTTGCACAGGCAACAAAGCCTGAAGCTGTATAAATTGTAAAGAAGAAAACAATGAAAATTACCGAAATGATTGAAATTACGTGGCTTTTATCTTTAAAGCGGTTAGAAAAAAATTCCGGAATTGTGATTGAATCGCCGAAAGAAACCGTACATTTGCGGAGCGGGCGTGCAACGAAAAGCCAGTTAAGGTAAGTACCGACAATCAGACCCAGTGCAGTCCAGAAAGTTTCTTTAATTCCGCCAAGGTAGCACAAACCCGGCAAACCCATCAAAAGCCATGCTGAAGAGTCAGAAGCTTCGGCGCTAAGGGCTGTTACAAAAGGTCCAACTTTGCGGCCGCCAAGAAAAAAGTCTTTTGGACTATTGTTCTTTTTGGCATTGCGCAAGCCAATGTAAATCATAAAACCAAGGTACAAAACAAAGGCAATTATTTTTGCCACCAATTGAGAGGTCATATTTTCTCCAGTTTTCTAGCTTACATTTTGTATAAATATACCTTGCCTTTTAATGAAAAAGTCTTCATTGCCGGGTAAAACGCATAAAAATACAAAATGCACGAATATTTTACATTTTTATTCAAACTTCCTCAACCCGGTAACGGCTGCGCAGTTGTTGATTTCTTTTGCAAATAACGGATTAGCAGCATTTTTAACAATGCTACAAAACCTGCCGCTCTCCCTAAAGCCCGAAGCACGAAAAATAAAAGCCAAAAATCAGATGCTGGCTTTAATGCAAAAACTGCAACAAGATTCTAAAATTTACATGAATGCTATATACTGTAAAAAAATGCAGGACAAAAACTACCGAAGGAGGACTTATGTGCCAAAAAGCAGAACTTGAATTTTCAGTTTTTATAATTCACCAGCTTGCCGAAAACTGGAACAAAAAACCTTCTGAAGTATACGCAATCCTTAACAAAACCAAAATTCTTGATGACTATATAATCAAACATTACGATGTTCTTCATACGATGGGCAGCATGGCGCTAGTTGAAGACATAACAGATTTTGTGCACGAAAAAGGCGTGGCAGTATGATTGTCTATCACGGCTCAAACCAGATTTTGGAAAAACCTGACGTTCGTTTTTCAAAAAAATATCTGGACTTTGGAAAAGGCTTTTATCTCACGACATTCCAAAATCAGGCAGAAAAATGGGCGCTAAGAAAAACCATTCGTTTTGGCGGAGAACCCTACGTAAATATCTACGAACTGCCCGACGAACTTTCTTCTTTTAAGCTTTTAGCATTTGAAAACGAAAATGAAAAAATGGCTGGATTTTGTCTGTTCGTGCAGAAAAGGTGAAGATTCAAATGCAAATTATGATATTGTTTCCGGCAACGTTGCAAACGATGATGTTTTTAAAAGCGTTGATATGTATTTCCGCGGCATTTGGGATAAACAGCGAACAATAGAAGAATTGCGATATTACAAAATGAACAATCAGATATGTATTGTAAAACAGGAAGTTTTGGAAAAAATTCTTGTTTACAAATCTTCCTATAAAGTAAATGAAAAATGACAGACTATAAAGAACTTGAAAAAACTTACAGGCAAAATCTCGAAAATGACATAATTCAATATATTGCAGCCCGTTTAAATATTGATTTACGGAATGCAATGAACAAATATTATTCCAGCAAGCTTTCTGCCCAAATTGAAGAAGGAATTTACGGAATTGAAAATCTGGATTACAAAATATTAGGCGAAGATTTAATAGAAAACGAAATAAAAAAATAACCGAACCGCGCCGCCAGTATACGGGCTCAAACC
>JAKSTR010000104.1 GCA_024402495.1 Treponemataceae bacterium | reverse complement strand
TGAATGACGTAAAAGCCGATGGTCGTGAAGAGGGTATCGCGATTGGAGAAGAACGGGGTGCGCAACAAAAGGCAATTGAAACAGCGCGGAACTTACTAAATATGGGATTAAGTATAGAACAAATTTCCTGTGCAACCGGGCTTTCTATCGAAGCCATACAGGAAATCGCAGACGAAATGAAAACTGAATAATAATCTATAATTCAAAATATGCGCAGTTTGATATGATAAAAACCGCATTATTTATCATACCAGATTTATGGCACACGCAAAAATTGCACCATTGAAAACTTCAGTTTCTTTAGGTGCGTTTTGCGCGCTATATGGTTTTGTACCAAAATACTGTTATTTCAGCGACTTCAAGCCTTCCAGAATAATTGTCATGGAAATATCGAAGCTTTCTTTAATGGAAATCTGATGACCAAACGCATTATTGTTTACCAGAAGCGAAAAACCTTCCAGAAAACTGCGGATAGTGCGCACCAGATGATTTGCGTTTTCTTCGCTGATGCCCAAGCTTGATGTAATCTTAAAAAAAACTTCAAAAATACCATTTGTAGCTTCAAAAGTACTGCCTTCGCTGCCGTTCTGATAGCGGTTGTACCAAAGCATCGCATTAAAAACGCCCTTGTGGCTGGTGGCATATTCAAAAAACGCTTCGCCCATTTTGCGCAGCGCATCCACGCCGCTAACACCAACCGCCGCATGAATAATTGTCTGTTCCATTTCTTTCCAGCCAAAAATCATCAGCTTGTATTTAAGGTCGTCAAGATTTTTTACGTGGTTGTAAAGCGAAGGCGATTTTATGCCAAGTTCTTCGGCAAGCATTTTTAAAGAAAGGTTTTCAAAACCGAATTTGTCCGAAAGTTGGGCTGCGCATAAAATAATCTGGTCTTCAGAAAGCATAAAAAGTTTTTCCTTATTTTCAAAGTTGTCTCTAAAAATAGCAGTTATTAGAGATATTTTTAAGCACAAAGCGAAGTTTTAACTAATAGGTTGAATATCGAGTTTTATATAAAAGGCAAAAGACATTTGTTGATTAATTGTGATAAAAACAGCCGTAGACAGGCACGGACACGAAAAAAAATACGCCGTGCGCATGCACAAGTCTTTTTTTCGTGACAGGGACTGTCGAAAGGCTGTTTTGGGGACAATTAATATAAACTCGACATTCGCCTAATATATAACCAGTATAAACTAATTGCGTTAGTAAATCAATGTTGCTGCCGGAACAGGCGATTTTGAAAAACCTCGCCGGGCTGGCATTTTTATACAATCTGGTAGCTTTGGTCTAAAAGTTCCTTTATCTGCTGCCAGTTTGGGTTGCCGCTTAAAAGAACTGTAACCCAGTGCTTTTTGTTCATGTGATACGCCGGAAAAACCGTTCTGTAATCCACGATTTTTTCAATTTCTTCCGGCGGCGCTTTAACGTTCATTACATCGATTGCGGCTTCTTTTAGGTTTTCATCTTTTTCGCCAATGTTTTTGCGTTTTACGCACATTACAAGCCCGTACCATTTTTGCTTTTTGCCGCAAATTTTGTTAAGCGTAATATTTTCGTCATTCCACGGGTTCTGCAAAATTGTGCCGTAATTGTTTTGGGCGTAATCCAGTACGGTTTGCTTTAGGCTTGTTGAATTAAAGCAGCTTTCGGCGATTTTTTGTGCCGTATTCAGGGCAAAGTCTTTTAATTCAAATACAAAGCTGCCTTTCGCGGTTTTCAATTCAAAAGGCAAAAACTGTTCTTTCGTGTCGTTGTCAAAGGCGGCGGCGTAAAAATCGCCGTTTTTATAAAAAAAATGCAGGCTTATATTCTGGTATTCTGCCTCAAATTGAAAAATTTGTTCGCCGCCGGGGCTGGGCACAAACCCGAAAGCCTGCAATTTTTCAAAATCTGCCTTTTTTTCTGCAATAAGATATTTGTAATTCATTCTGCCTTGCTTTCTTTACAGTCACAATCCCGGGCGGCGGTTAAAATTTCGTTCAGCTTGCCGTTGTCCCAGCATTTTATAAAAGCGTCTACAATTGCCGGATCAAACTGTTTGCCCTTGTTTTTTATCAGTTCTGCCCTTATCGTTTCGTCGGCAAGGCGTTTGCTGTAACAGCGGTTGTTGCTTACCGCGTCAAAGGTGTCGGCAACGGCAATAATGCGCCCGATCAGTGGAATTTCTTCGCCTTTTAAGCCTTTGGGGTAGCCTGTGCCGTCGTAATGTTCGTGGTGATAAAGGGCGCCTTCTGCAATGTGGTCTAACGCGGTGAAGTTTTGCAAAAGCTTTGCGCCGCGGGTGGTGTGTTCCTTTATGATTTCGTATTCTTCGCTGTTCAGCGACGCCGGCTTTTTTAATATTTCGTCCGGAATATTGATTTTTCCAATGTCGTGCAAAAGCCCGATGTAGTAAACTTTTTCGGCTTCTTCTTTGTTAAAGCCGATTTCGCCTGCAATGATTTTGGCGAACTGGGCAACCCGGCGTGAATGGTCTACGGTAGAAACGTCCTTGCTGTCGATAAAGCCTGCAAAGGTTTCGATTGCCTGTTTTATAATTTCAAGGTCGCGGGCGTGTATTTTTTCGTAATAGGTTTTGTAAAAAGTTTGAATTATTAAAATGCACAGCAGAAATGTTGCGCCAATTATCATCCACAAAAATACCCAGAAGCTCTGATATTTGGTAATTTTTTCTTTTATATGGTAGGTAAGTTTTATGTTTTCAAAGTTTATTGAAGTTTTGTCGCTGTAAAATATTATGCCGGGCTTAATTGTGCCGTTTACGTTCAGCGGATATTCGTTGCAGGGCAGGCTGGGGTGATAGATTATTCTGTCGCCTTTTGTAAGCGGAAAAAATACCAGATCGCTGCACTGTATTGAATCTATTTTTATGCTGCTGAATTTGTTTGGCATCGGCAGAAATTCGTCGTGGTTTTTTCCGCCGTTCTGAAAAAACTCAATGCTGCCGTTCCAGGCTTTGTTCACGTATAAGTCGCCGGGTATTTCAATTTCTATCTGCCAGTCTTTTATCTGGTCTTTGCCTGTATTGTTCAGCTTAAAATCGTAGGTTGCGCCAAAGCATATTAAATCGCCGTTTTCGTCGGTGGCGTTAAAGCGGGTTTTTATGTATGGCGCAAAAGAAAAGTTCTTTGGTACAATTTTTTCCCATGTATCGGAATGGCTTACGATAAGTTCAACATGCTGGTTTTTGGTTTGTTCCGAAAGGTTTAGGACAAACTGGGTCTGGTTGGTTTTCTGTACTTTTATGCCCAAAAATATTAAATGCCCGAGGCAAACGCAAATAAAACCCAGCCAGATGCTGAAACATACAATTGATTTTTTTGACAACATTCCCACATTCCCCTTTGTGTTGTAAAAAATTGCCGGTTAGTTTTTATTTTCAATTAACGTTTAAACTATAAATCCATTTTTAAAAAAAAGCTAGGCTGCTGATAGTGTGGTGTTTTGAACGCAAAAAAAGCACGCAGGCGGCAGATACCGCTTTTTGCGTGCTTAGGGTTTTTTTCAGTTTTTTTAGGTTTTGCCGGGTTCAGTTTGCGGCTGGTTTGTGTTTTGCGGCGTAGCGGTAAGAATATACAACCGGCAGAACGGCTACTATCAGGACAACGCCAATGATGATGAACGGGTTGCACAAAAATGCGGTTGCAATCATTACAATTCCGCCTGCTGCCATAAGCGCGCCTGCAAAGCGGTGAGTGTGAAACCAGTTTTCGCTGCTGGCAAGTGTTGGCTTTATGCGCACCCCAAAAGTAGAATTCTGTCCAGCTTTTGGCATAATGTTGCCAATAACCACAAAAAGCACGCCTATCAACGCAATGCATACAAAGCCAACGTTAACCGGTATTTTCAGCGCAAAAAGATAAATTACGGTCATTACAACTGCGCTTACTGTTGGCACGTACCAGAAAAGCAATGTTAAAGGTTTTTTAGCAATGTTATCGCTTTTTTTGTCAAAAAAAGTACAGCAGCAGGCAAAAACATGAATTGCAAGCAAAATAAACGGAATGCCGAATACGGTAAAACCGCGGCTTGCAAAATTGTCCGGCTGGTTGTTGATGTTAAAATGAACCGCAATTCTTTCAGGCAGCTTGTTCCATAAAAAAATGCCGGCAATTACTGGCGTTAAAACAGCAATACTTGAAATTACAAACATTTTCCAGTTTTTCTTAAGGTTTTCCTTGAACATACAGTTTTCTCCATTCAGTTATTAAAGTTTTATCAGCGTCTAGTCTTTTAAATCGCTGATCCACATCATAATTTCTTCCAGAACCGAAGCATTCAGTTCGTAGATAATGAACTTGCCTTCGCGCCTGTCCCGGATAAGGTCGGCATTTTTCAATACTGACAGGTGCCGTGAAATTGCCGCAGTTGAAACATCAAACTGCTCGCATATTTCGCCGGCGTTAAGCTGACCGTTTTTCAGCATGTTCAGTATTTTTCGCCGGGTCGGGTCAGCAAGGGCTTGCAGTGTGTCTTGCAGCGCCATTTTCCCTCTCTTTTGCCTTGCAAACTGAAAAATTAAAGCGTGCACAGTCTTTTTTTTCAATTTGCTTAACATTTAACTTAAGTGTTAAATATAATATAACGCGCCGTTTCTTCTTTGTCAACAAGAAATATACTTCGTTTTTCATTGCAGCCAGAATGCCAGGTTTAAAAAAATATCTGAAATTTGACATTCGTTTTATATATTGCGCTGATTTTTGCGGCGTATGTTACAAATGTACTAAGAATGTGCTATAATGTTCGTTAACCATATTCTGTATTTCTATCTTGTGCTTGGGTTAAAAATGAAACGAAACGTAATAATTTCAACTTTATGGTTTTTTCTAGCCTGTTTTTGCATGGCTTTTGCCCTTTACCAGAACCGCAATATCAGCAACGCTGTTCATACTTTTCAATTAAACCAGCTTTTGCAGGAAGATTACGAAAACGAAGCCGTTAAATTTACCATTTCGCCGCGCAAAAACGACGATGGTTCTAACGCCTCATGGGATTATTTTTCCATTGAAACGGACATTGACGGCGTTGAATGCAAAGAGCCTTATGTTGGAACAATTTACGAACTGACAATTGAAAACAATTCTTTCGACGTTGTTTCGGAATGGGGATTTTCGCTTGAAATGGGCGAAGATGTGTTTTTTAACGACGGCTGGTGCGGCACCTTTACCATTCATCAGGACATTAACGGCGCAAACCGCTTTTATCCGCTTACTTCCGGTATAACAACGGCAAAACTGGGCGACCTTGATTACGTTGCAACCAGCAGCTGCATTCTGGTGCCGCTTTATACCGGCGATTTTTTTGAATATTTGCCAAGCGAAGAAGCCCGGGAAATGCCTGTTGATGCCGCCAACAGAAAGACAAAAGAACCTGCGGTAAAAATAATCGGCTTTATTTTGTACATCAAAGACAAGCCGATAGATTATGTTGCAAATTTTAGCGGCGGCAAAGTCTGGTACAAACTTTACCGTCCTTTAACCGACGAGCATATTTTCAGGGGTTCGGTTCTGCTTTTTGCCAGCTGGCTGGTTTACCTGCTGATTCTGGGCGTTTCGCACGCAAAAACTAAAAAGCTTTTGCGCCAGCGTGAACGCGACAAAATGATTATTGAAGATTCAATGAACATTTGCATCAATTTTATAGAAGCAAAAGACCCGAACACCCAGGGTCATTCTTTGCGCGTTGCCCAGTATTCCAAGCTTTTGGCGCACCGGATTGGGTTAAGCGCTCAGGATGTGGACGACATTTATTATATCGGGCTGCTTCACGACTGCGGCAAAATTTCCATTCCGCTTCAGATTCTGGCAAAAAACGGCAAACTGACAGACGAAGAATACGAAATTATGAAAAGCCATTCCGTAAAGGGCTACCGTATGCTTAAAGAATTCCGCACTTTGCCGAACATCGGGCTTGGCGCGTACTGCCACCACGAGCGCTACGACGGTAAAGGCTATCCGCAGGGCTTGCAGGGCGAAGATATTCCGCTGATTGGACGCATTATTGCCGTTGCCGATGCTTTTGATGCAATGAACAGCCGGCGCTGCTACCGCGACAGGCTGAGCAAGGAAGTAATTTTGCAGGAACTGGAAAATAATAAAGGCAAGCAGTTTGACCCGCATATTCTGGAAGCTTTTCTGGAATTGCTGAATCAGGGACAGATTGAATGGTAATGACCGGAGGAAACGAACGTTGAACACGAGGAAAAACATGAAGAAATCGACCAGAATCTTTTGGGCGGCGCTTTGCGTAACAGGCTATTTTGTCTGTTTTGTCTTGATTACGGTTTTTAACCGGGCGTCTTATGGCGCAAATGCCCACAGGGTTATTCCGGCCATTGAAAATACTGCAATGTGCGGCATTTTTAATATGGTAGAAATTGTTTTATGCTTAATGTTGGTTTTGCTGGAATTAAAACATTCTGTAATGCTTGCAGCGCTTTTATGCGTTCTGGAAGTTGTTTTTCCGCTTAATGCAATTTTTATGGAACATTTTTATTCTTCAATTCCCGGACTGATAAATGGTGTTGTTGGAACTTTTATTGTTCTTCTTGTAGGTTCACAGCTTGCGCAGCTTAATACCGAAGCAAATACGGATTATTTAACCCAGATTCCGAACCGCAGATTTGTAGTTGACAAACTTCAAAGTTTTGTCAAAAATGCGGGGGGGGGGCTTTTTATTTACTATATATAGATTTAGACGATTTTAAACAGATTAACGACGTTTACGGGCACAAGACAGGCAACAAGGTTTTAAAAAATGTTGCCGCTTACTGGTCTAGCCTGCTGAATAAAGACGACATACTTGCGCGCATAGGCGGCGATGAATTCTGCATGATTTTAAAGGCAAGCCGCTATCCTAACATTGAAAACTTCCTTAAAAACAACGTTTTAAATATTCTGCTGGACGGCGATATGTTTGGCAATTCTGCCGAAAACCGGAGGATTTTAGCCAGCGCCGGCGTGGTAACTTTTCCTGAAGACGGCAAAAATAGCGATGAATTATTGAAACACGTGGATTTTGCAATTTATAAAGCCAAAAAAGCCGGAAAAGGGCAGTACTGTTTTTTTGATGTAAACATTAAAAAACAGGTTTTGCGCGAAGTTGAACTGGAAGACTGCGTAAAAAGCGGCTTGACCAACAACTGGTTTTATATGGTTTACCAGCCCCAGTTTTATATTGCGCAAAAAAAACTGCGCGGCTTTGAATCTTTGCTGCGCTTTAAAGACGCAAACGGCAAATTAATCAGTCCGGCTGATTTTATTCCCATTGCCGAAAAACACGGCATGATTTTTAAGATTGATTATTACGTTTTAAATAAAGTTACCACCGAATTTGCGCCGGTTGTGAGGAAAAATCCGGATTTATGCGTTTCGGTTAATATTTCCGCGCGGCATATTTGCGATTCCTATTTTGTTGATGAAGTAGAAAGAATTCTTAAAGCGAATAATTTTCCGGCAGAATGTCTGGAACTGGAAATTACCGAATACAGCTATATAAATTCGCTGGATTTGGCAATAAAAACCTTGAACCAGCTAAAGTCTATGGGCATTCAGCTTGCACTGGACGATTTTGGTACCGGTTATGCTTCGCTTTCCATTTTGCCAAAACTGCCCCTTGATTTGATAAAAATTGACAAAAGCCTGATTGACAACATTCACACAGACGATGTTGCGAGAAATTTTGTAGAACAGATTGTAAACATCGGGCATTCGCTGGGCTGCAACGTAATTGCAGAAGGCATTGAAGCAGAAGAACAGGCGCAGGTTTTAAGCCGGCAGGACTGTGATTATATTCAGGGTTATTTGTGGGGCAAACCGATGGAATATGCACAGGCTTTGACCTTGATAGAAAATAATTCAGTATAAAAGCTGCAAAAACATAAAAAA
>JAKSTR010000103.1 GCA_024402495.1 Treponemataceae bacterium | reverse complement strand
CGGCGCAGTTGCAAAATTTCTTCTATATATATACACTTTTTGCATGAATGAATTTTTATCTTCTTTACTGGCATCTTTGCCGGATATGCTTTTGATTGGCGGCGCAGGACTGCTGCTTTTTGTTGGCTTTTTGGGAACATTTGTACCCGTTATACCCGGCGCGCCGCTTGCATGGGCTGGTTTGCTTTTAGCATTCTTTTCTAAATTCTGCGAAATTTCTGTTACCACACTGATAATTTGCGCCGTAGCTGCGGTTTTAGTTTCCATTCTGGACAACATTTTTCCGGTTCTTTCTACAAAAAAATCCGGGGGCAGCAAAGCCGGTACAATCGGTTCTACAATCGGCTTGATTGTTGGACTTTTTATCGGGCCGTGGGGAATTATTATCGGGCCATTTGCCGGCGCGTTTATTGGCGAACTTATTCACGACAGCAGAAACACAAGCCAGGCGCTTAAAGCGGCTTGGGGCGCATTCTGCGGCTTTTTAATGGGCACCGGCGTAAAAATGGCAACCGTCATCGTGTTTATCATTATTTTCTTCAAAAGCTTTTAAGGTTCAACTGAAAAAAGGAAAAATTTATGACATCTGAAGAATACTGGCTGAATTTTTTGCAGAAAAAAGGGCTGCCGAAAAGCACACCATACGGCGGCGAACTTGGTTTTGATACAATGAGCGAAAACAGCACGGAACTTTTGGCGCTTATTTTGTGCGGCAAAAAAACCGCATTTTTTTCGGCACTGCCCGCTTTTGAAATTGACGCAGAACCTTTGCCAAAAATAGGGCTTTATTACGTGCTCTGCGACAGCCTTGACCAGCCCAAAGGCATTATCAAAACCGAAAATGTTTCAATTTTGCCATACAGCGCCGTAACATGGGAAATGGCAAAAAAAGAAGGCGAAGATTCTTCCATGCTGGAATGGACTGCGCGCCGTGACGAGTTTTTTGAAGACGATGCCGACTTTATGGGCTACGATTTTGGACCTAATATGCCTGTCGTTTTTGAAGAATTCCGTCTTCAATCATTTGAATAACTAAATCTACAAGTTTCGGGTCAAACTGGCGCTCGCTGCAACGTCTAAACTCAGCAACAATCTTGTCTTCGGTAAGTACATCGCGGTAAGCACGTGGCGACGACATTGCATCAAGGGCGTTTGCCACGCAGATAATGCGCGACGCCAGCGGTATTTCTTCGCCAATTAAGCCGAACGGATAGCCGCTGCCGTCGTAATTTTCGTGGTGGTGGCGCACAATGTCGGCAATGCCCGGAACATATTCAAAACCATACAAAAGATTTGCGCCCCTTTCGGCGTGTTCGCGGATATTTTCATATTCTTCGTCGGTCAAGGGGCTGTTTTTGTTCAAAATTGCATCGCTTACACTGATTTTTCCAATATCATGCAAAATTGCAGAATAATAAATGATTTCCTGTTCGTGTTCGCTTAAACCGTAGCGTGCCGCAAGTTCTTTTGAATAAAGGCTTACGTTTTTTGCGTGATTTTTAGAATAATCGCCCTTTGTTTCAATTGCGTGAGCAAAAAGCTGCAAAGTCTGGCTGATAAACGCCTTGGACTTTTTCTGCGCACGTTCCAGATAGCGCAGGCGCGAAAGAGCGCTTAAATAGGTAACAAACGCAACGGAAGCAACGCCGAAAATTACAATCAAAATCCAGTAAAGTCCGTATTCGCGCAGATTTATGGAAGTAAAATATGTAAGTGTTACGTCTTTGGGCGTATAGCCAGCCTGCGTGTACATAATAAAGCCAAAAGTTATGGTTTCTTTTGGTGCAATTGAACGGTTGTAGTCTACCGGCGGATAAATTGTAATAGTATTGCCGTGCATGTCGTAAATGCCGTTCCACGAACTGTCTATATAGGAACCGTCGGGCACTTTTATCTGTACGCGCCAGTGGTTTAATTCGGAATAAGAGTGGTTTGTAATTACGCCGTCAAATTCGGCGCCCATTACGCCCGGAGACTGCGTCCAGTGTTTGTCGGAATGGATGCCCAAAGCTATGGTTACGTCGCTTTTTGCTTCGTCATTCATGCGCACGGTTAAGCCCGAACGCGTAGAAATTGTTTTGGCATGAAGATGAAGCCCCATTATGCCGACGCCGCAACACAAAATGATGCTGCCTAAAATGCCTAAAATAAGAAAATTTGCATTGAATTTTTTCATAGCACTTAATTTTACCCCATAAATTTTCACTTTTCAACTTGAAAAATATTGGAAAAATTGCAGCAGCAAATTAAAACATATAGTTTTTTAGCAAATTCTGTCAGTTTGCAGAAAATTTGTTGACGATTTTTATCTTTCAACTTACAATTTAGTTTATCAACACGTGTTGATAAACTAAGGAGAATGGAAAATACATGAAAAACAGCGCAAAAGATTCTATTAAAAAGACGAAAACTGCAAGGCTAAAAAGCTTAATTCTATTAACCCTTTTATGCCTATCGCTTTGTGCCTGCGGCGGAAACAAAACAAAAACCGGCACAAACATCACCATTCTGCCAGTAGAAAACATACCGGACAATTTTTTGATGGGCGTTGACATAACTTCGCTGATTGCAGTAGAGAAAAGCGGCGGCATTTTTTACGATGCAAGAGGCAAAAAGTGCGATTTGTTTGAACTTTTGAAAGACGGCGGTGCCAACAGCGTACGCCTGCGCGTGTGGAACGACCCTTACGACGAAAAAGGTGCAACATACGGCGGCGGAATTGGAGACCTTAACAACGCAATTGAAATTGGCAAGCGTGCCACAAAAGCAGGCATGAAAGTTTTAATCGATTTTCATTACAGTGACTTTTGGGCTGACCCGAACAAACAGACTGCGCCAAAAGCGTGGCAAAATTTCAGTTTGCAGCAAAAAAGCGAAGCGATTAAAACTTTTACCACTGAAAGTTTGCAGAAATTAAAAGATGCTGGCGTAAATGTAACAATGGTGCAGGTTGGCAACGAAATAAATAACGGTATGTGCGGTGAAATTTACGATGAACAGGTTTTTACGCTGGTAAAAGCCGGTGCCGATGCCGTGCGCAGCTTTGATAAAAATATTCAAATCGTTGTGCATTACACAGACCCGCTTAGCGTTGATTATCTGGACTACAAAGCAAGCCTTTTGGAAAAATACCAAGTTGATTACGACGTTCTGGCTACTTCATATTATCCGTACTGGCACGGTGACGTTAAAAAACTGACCATGGTTTTGCGCAAAGTTGCAAACTTATATCAAAAAAAAGTTATGGTAGCTGAAACTTCGTACCCGTTTACCGACCTTGACGGCGACGGCTACGGTAATGTAGTTTCGCACCAGTCTGCAAACCAGGAATTTAACTATCCGTTTACAGTTGAAGGACAGGCAATCGCCGTGCGCGACGTAATTGAAGCCGTTGCAAAAGTAAAAGGCGCTGGCATTGGCGTGTTTTATTGGGAACCTGCATGGATACCGGCGAAAAAATACGACCCGAGTGCTGCCAATGCTGACGAAATACTTGCCTATAACCGCGACTGCTGGGAAAAATATGGCAGCGGCTGGGCAAGCAGCGCAGCAACAGGCTATGACAAAGAAGTAAAAAGCAAATATAACGGCGGAACTTGGGATAATCAGGCATTTTTTGATTTTGACGGCAATGTTTTGGAATCGGTTAACGTTTTCAAATATGCAAAAACAGGTTCTAAAGGCAGTCTTGCCGTTGTACGCATAGACGAGCCTTTTTTGGAATTTGCCTACGGAAAACAGGAAAAACTACCGGAAACCGTTGCGGTAACTTACAACGACGGTTCTGTAAAAGACGAAGCCGTAGTTTGGGAAGAAAAACAGGCAGCAAAAGTGCTTAACAAACCCGATTTTGGTGAATACAAAGTTTTGGGCAAACTGAACAGCGGCGAAACAACCCAATGCGTGGTAAAAGTTACGGCAAGCAATTATCTGGTAAACGGCGGTTTTGAAACCGGCGACACAACAGGCTGGACGGTAGAAAACCCGAACGGCAAAGGCACGCCTAAAGTAGACAAAAACAACCAGAATGCAAAAGAAGGGCTTGCATACTTTACAGGCTGGCAGGAAGATAATTTTGATTTTGTAATCTGGCAGAAAATAGAAAATCTTTCGCCGGGTAACTATAAGTGTTTTGCTAGTTTTGAAGGCACGGGCATAAAAGTACCGGGCGGCACGCAGTTTATTGTAAGCATAAACAAAAAAGACGGTACAAGCCAAAACTTTACCGTTGACGTTGCCATTCCAAACACATGGAAAAAGTTTTTTAGAGCCGAAATAAATGACATTATAATAGATGAAAATGTTGAAAATGTTGTGGTTAAAGCAGACGTAAAAGTTGACTTTGACCCGGCAACCGGCGCAAACGGTGCATGGTTTGTAATGGATGACGTAAACTTTTTAATGACAAACTGAAATATCCTGCAAACGGTGTACATTTTTACTGTGCACCGTTTTTTATGCCCAAACAACTTTACGCTAAAGCAATTGAAAAAATGTGCGCTTTAAATTACAGTAATGAAAACTATTTTAACGAACAAGGATTTTTACTTATGAAAAAGTTTTTAAGTTTATTAAGTATTTTTGCCATTATTGCAATGCTTTTTACCAGCTGCGAAGGCGGCGGTGGCGGCGGAGAAGGAGAAGAAGGAACACCTGTAGCAGAAGGCGTTTATTTATATCCAAATGAACACCAAAACGCTAGTGGTCATACATATTACATGGGATTTTATTTGAATGGCGGCAAAAAATATATGTGCTACACAAAAGATAAACAAGCTGTTATTCATGATACAACAAATGTGGGTTCATATACAGTTGATGAAAAAAATGTGCGTATTGACGGTGTAACCTTTGTATTAGGATATAATAAACTAACAGACAAAAGCGGTACGCCAGTTTTACCCAAAATTACTCCAACCAAAAATGAAGGTAAATCAAAAACAGACTGTGATACAGCCATTGCTGGCTGGTAACTTCCCTCCAATATCCGCATAAAACATAATTTTATATCAAGCCCGGAACTTTTCAGTTTTGGGCTTTTTGCTTACCAGCATATTTTTCAGGTTCAGCTTTCTGCTTTATTTAATTTCAGTTACTTTATAGCCCTGATTTTCTACGGCCTCTTTTAATGTCTGGTCGCTTACTTCTTTATTCAATTTCACAACTGCGCTGCCGTTCTGGTGGCTTACAACTGCTTCTGCAACGCCGTCCAGCTGGTCTAATGTCTGCTTAACGCGTGCTTCGCAATGACCGCACATCATTCCTTCAATTTTCATTGTCTTTTCCATAACAAAATCTCCTTTTGTATTTGTTGGTTGTGGTTTATTTTTGCCTTTCTGCCCTATTTTTACCAAATTAAGGCGCAAGGCATTTGTAACTACTATAAAGCTGGACAAGCTCATTGCGGCAGCGCCGAACATTGGCGTTATGCCTATGCCGAACAGGTGAATAAACGCACCAGCCGCAAGGGGAATGCCGAGCACGTTAAAAATAAATGCCCAAAACAGGTTTTGCCTGATATTTGTAAGCGTGTGCCGGCTTAATTTTATTGCGGCGGCAACATCGTGCAGGTTGCTTTTTACCAGCACCAAATCGGCGGCGTCTATGGCAACGTCCGTTCCGGCACCAATTGCAATTCCAATATCGGCAACAGTCAGCGCAGGCGCATCGTTTACACCGTCGCCCACCATTGCAACCTTGCCTTTCTGCTTAAGATGTTCAATTATACGGCTTTTCTGGTCTGGCATTACACCTGCAAACACGGTGCCAACGCCTGCCTGCGCCGCTATTGCGTTTGCGGTTTTGCTGTTATCGCCGCTTATAATTACAACTTCGAGCCCCATTTTTTTCAGTTCTTTTATTACGCCGGCGCTTTCTTCTTTAAGCACGTCGGCAACGGCTATCAGCCCCAAAAGTTCGCCGCCATAACTAAAAAACAATGGCGTTTTACCCTCATCCGCAAGCTCATCGGCGCGCTGCTTTATATTTTCTGCAATTTGGGTTTGCCCGCTTATAAAATTGTAACTGCCGGCGGCAAGTTTTTTGCCATTTGCAGTGCCCAGCAAACCGTTGCCCGCGCTGTTTACAAAATCGCTTACTTCTGTTTTTTCAATTTGCGCATTCCGGCAATATTCTACCACGGCTTTTGCCAGCGGATGTTCGCTTTTTGATTCTATGCCGAAGGCAAGGCTTAAAAGCTGGTTCCGGCTGAAACTGCCGGCAGGAACGATGTCCGTAATTTTGGGCTTGCCTTTGGTTAAAGTGCCCGTTTTATCAAACGCAATTGTTTTTACTTTCCCGGTTTCTTCCAGGCTTTCTGCTGTTTTAAAAAGAATGCCGTTTTTTGCCCCTACCCCGCTTGCTACCATTATTGCCACCGGCGTTGCAAGCCCAAGGGCGCAGGGGCAGCTAATTACCAGCACGCTTATTGCGTGGCTTAGGGCAAAGGCGAAATCTTTGCCAAGCAGCAGCCAGATGCACAGGGTAAATGCCGCAATGCCCAAAACAGAAGGAACAAAAATGCCCGAAACTTTGTCTGCGATTTTGGCAATAGGGGCTTTGCTGGCGCTGGCGTCGCTTACCAGCTGAATGATTTGTGCAAAGCTTGTATCTTCGCCAACCTGTGTGGCGCGGCATTTTAAAAAGCCGGCAATATTCGTGGTGGCGGCTTTTACCGTATCGCCGGTTTTTTTATCAACCGGCACGCTTTCGCCCGTCAGGTTCGATTCGTCTACGGCGCTGCTGCCTTCTATTACCGTGCCGTCGGTCGGTATGTTTTCGCCGGGTTTTACTGTAAAAATGTCGCCCACGGCTAGTTCTTCAATTGAAATTTTTACGGTTTCGCCGTTGCGTTCTACATTCGCAGTTTTTGGTGCAAGATTCATCAGCGATTTCAGCGCATCGGTGGTGCGCCCTTTGCTGATTGTTTCAAGCAGTTTTCCCACGCTAATAAGGGTTAAAATCATTGCCGCAGATTCAAAATAAAGCTGGTGCAGATGATGGTTCTGCATCGCCGAGTCTGCTGCCGTCATTGCAAAAAGCACCCAGACGCTGTACACAAAAGAAGCGCCGCTGCCTAAACCTATAAGGGTATCCATATTTGGCGCACGGTGCAAAAGGCTTTTAAAGCCGTTCGTAAAAAACCTGCTGTTTATAAGCATTACCGTTATTGCCAAAAGCATTTGCGCCAGTGCCACAGCCACCGGGTTTGCGTTCAGCGCGGCAGGCAGCGGCAAATGTACCATGTGTCCCATGGCAAAATACATCAGCGGCAGCATTACCGCTACAGAAGCTACAAGCCGCCAAATCTGGCTTTTTAGCGCGGCGTTTTGTGCAGTATTTGCGTTTTTTACAGAAGAATTTGCGTTGTTTTTGCCGCTTTTACCGGAACAATCGCCGGAACTTGCAGAAAAAGAGGCGCCGCTGCCGGCAAGATTTGCGCCGTAACCGGCTTTTTGCACAGCTTGTATAATTGTCTGGCTGGGCGCACTGCCTTCTACCGTCATGGAATTGGTTAAAAGATTTACGCTGCATTTGGAAACGCCTTCTACCGCGCTTACGGCTTTTTCTACTCTGGCGCTGCAGGCGGCGCAGCTCATTCCGCTAACTTCGTATTTCTGCATGTTTACGCCCCTATTTTAGTTTTTGCAATGTTTTCAGCAGTTCGTCTACAACTTCTTCTTTACCGGCTTTTAAATCGCGCACAACGCAGCCTTTTATATGGTTTTTCAGCAGTTCCGCAGAAAAAGATTCCAGCGCAGACCGCACGGCGCTTACCTGTATAAGAATGTCCGGGCAATATTCATCGCGTTCTACCATGTTTTTAATTCCGCGCACCTGCCCTTCTATTTTGTTCAGGCGAATTATCATGTTCCGTTTCTGGCTTTCATCACGAACCGTTTTTTTTGCTTCATTTTGGCTGTCTGCTTCGCTGTTGCAGCAGCAGGTTAGTTCACTCATACCGCAATATACCCCCACAGGGTATATTCTGTCAAGAAAATATAAAAGCAATTTTATGGTAACTTTTT
>JAKSTR010000102.1 GCA_024402495.1 Treponemataceae bacterium | reverse complement strand
GCTCGTGCTAAATGATTTTCTCTAACTTCCGCTGGTCTGTGCACGAGTCAGACTTGTGCTTTTTGATTTGTCTCTAAGCATATTTTGGTCTATGCACAAGGCGCAGTTTGCTGGTGCAAACTGCGGGATTTGTGGAAAAAGCGCAAAATAAGCGGGTGGCGCGGAATACGGGATTTTTTAGGAATATTTGGTAATTTGTCATGCTGAATTTAGTTCAGCATCTTATTTGGTTGTTAAAAAGGCCCGGCTTGAATATTTTTCAAGCTGGGCTTTTTATATTTTTCGTAAAAATTTTTATATTTCAGTTTTTTCGCTAAGCGTTCTTCTGCCAAAAAAGCGTTTATTTTCTTCTATTTTACTTTTATTGCCTGCGTTTTGGCTTCTATAAAATTGTTGTCGCTGTCAAAAACAAAGGTAATTATGTCAATTTGCGGCGGCACGTTGCGTATGTCGTAGGTGCTGTTGCCCAGCCCGGTGCTGACATACAGCGTATCGCCGCCGTTTTTGTAAATGCCCGCGTAATATTCGCCGGTTCCTTCCGGAAAATAAATTGCATGACCAAAAAATACAAACTGCCCGCCGTGGGTGTGTCCGCTAATCATCGTTACTGGCGCTTCTTCTGCGTGGTTCAGCTGGTCAAAAAGCGGCGGACAATGCCCCAAAACCACATTCGCCGCGTCTTTTTTCCGCTCAAAACCGCTAAAATCGGGCTTGCCAAACAGCAAATCGTCAAGCCCGTAAATATTCAGCTGCATACCGTCTTTTTCAAAATTAAACGCTTCGTTTTTAAGCAGCTGAACGCCTGCACTTTGCAGCGCTTCGGCGTATTTGTCCAGCGGAATATTTTGCGACAATTCCCAGTTGCCGTAAATTGCAAGTTTCGGGCATTTTGCGCTGATTTTTTCCATATAACGCTGCATTATTTCAATACTTTTGGTCGATGTTGCCTGATCGCCGGTAAAAAAAATAATATCCGGGGCAATGCCGTTCACGGTTTTTACGGCGCAGTCAAAAATTGGACGTTCCTTGCTAAAATGCGCGTCGCTGATTTGCACGGCAACAATGGTTTTTGTACCGTCGGCTGGCTGCGGCGGCGCAAATTCTTCCATATATACGGCATTTTGCTGAATGCTTACGCAGGAACAGCAAAGAATCGAAGTTAAAATCTGTAAAATTGGTAAAAAAACATAAATCTTCTTGTTAATTTTTTTCATTTGCGACATTGTATAAATTATTCTGCGGTCTTTCAACATTTTGCCGCAAGGGAAATTTATGAGTTCGGCACTTTCGGTTTATTACAAAAATTATCTGGTTCAGCTTGAAGAAGCAAAAAAATATTTTGAAGAAAAAGGCACAAAGCCCAGGCTTTTACTGCACGCCTGCTGCGGTCCGTGTTCCAGCGCCTGCCTGGAACAGCTTTGCGAATATTTTGACCTTTCCATTTTATTTTACAACCCCAATATTTACCCGGAAGAAGAATATTGCAGGCGTCGCGACGAACTGAAGCGTTTTGTAGCAGACTTTCTGGGCAAAAATGCACCCAATATAATAGAAGAAAATTACAATTCCGCCGAATTTTATTCTGCAATTGAAAAAGTGCCGGATTTCGCCGCCCTAAGCGAAAAAGGCGAACGCTGCCGGGTGTGCTATTCAATCCGCATGCAGAAATGTGCCCAGTACGCCCAAACCGGCGGCTATAATTTTTTTACCACCACATTAAGCATAAGCCCCCACAAAGATGCTGAAAAAATAAACGGTGCCGGAGTATTGTGCCAGAACGAATTGCAGCAGAAATACGGCGAAAATGCCGCCAAATATCTTTTTGCAGATTTCAAGAAAAAAAACGGCTTCAAGCGCTCGCTGGAACTTTCTGCACAATTCGGGCTTTACCGGCAGGATTATTGCGGCTGCGTTTTTTCAATGCAAAATCAAAAACAGGCACTTTTAGCGAAAAATGAAAGTTTATAAATTCGTTTTTTACAAAAAGCCTGCAAAAAATTAAATGCTTTGTTGACAGATGGCATTTGTTACTTTAAAATTTTAAATACATTTTTAACAAGGACAGAATATGGATACCAATGATCTTGACCCAGATATTTTAGCACTTTTGCAAGACACTGAAGCTTCTACAACGCCCTCTGTTGATAACAGCACGACACCTATAGACCCCAATTTCCCTGAAGAAGATTTTGATTTTGGCGGCGATTCCAGCAGCGAAGAAGGCGCGGCAAAAGTTGACTTAACCGTTACCCAGTTTAAGCCTATTACCAAGTTTTTTAACGAAGAAGGTCACAAGGTTTTTGATGACCCGACTTATTACAAAACTGCGCTTTCCGGCGAAGGCGATATTGCCAACCGCCTGCACGCAACTTTAAGCAAGTTCTTAAAAACCGATAATCCGCAGGACCGCACTGTTTACAGACAGCAGCTTTACAGCATTTACTACGAATTTTTGAAAAACCTCGGTCCAAAACTTGCACAGCCAAGCCTGCCGCTGCCTAAAAAATATCTGGTTCGCTATGGTCTGGTTTTGCCGTCGCTTTTTACACCGGAACAAAAACAGCTTTTTTCTACTGTAATTGAAGACAACCCTAGCGGCGAACCTGTTTACTATATAGACGAATGGATTTCAAATATTGCGATGGGTAAAATGACCCTTTCTGCAACGGACGAAGCCCGCCCGACGCGCAAAAACGACGGCGACGTTCAGCGTTTGATGCAGCTGCAAAGCAAGGCAGAAGGCAAAAAAACTACCGCAGAAAACTATTTGAAGCAGACCGTAAACAAACGCGGACTTCTGGAAGCAGAATTAAAATCGCGCGTTGACCAGATTTGCGACCATACGGAACTTGGCGGTCCGTTTGGCAGTTTGGGCGGCCCTTTGCGCGACGACCAGAAACGTCTTTTTAACGAAGTTACAGACAAAATGCGCGAACTTTTAAAATTCGACAAAGAAATTGTGCAGAATATTCGCGATTACGAAAACGCAAACGAAGAAAATACTTCGCTTAAAGAAAAAATTCTTGCCGCAAATGCAAATGCCGGTACAAGTACCGCCGATATTGTTGCCGAAATTGAAACTATCCGCCAGATGGCAAAAATGACTGTTGGTCGTAAAGGTAATCACTTCCCGATTTACAGCCGCGATTATTACCATTGTACGCCGCGCGGTACCGGTTTTAGGGAAAACGTAATCGATATGATGGCGTGGGTTGAATCAATTGACCCGGGTGTTTTTGTACGTATGCACAAAAACAACGCAAACCGCATCGTTCCGTATGTTGCGCTTATTCCAACCTACGGCGAAATGGGCTTCTGCTGGGAACCTTTCGATAAATACAACAAAGTTTCCAGCCGCGGACGCATCGCCGTTCCGATGTATCCGAAAAGTTTGCAGATTGCAGTTATTACCGCCTGTGCCGACTTGCGCTGGCAGGTCGCCAAGGAAAAAGCTTCGGTTTACTGGATGGAAGAAGGCTTGACCGGTATGTATTACCAGTGGTTTGACCAGCAGAAACTTAAAGGCGACGTAAAAGATTACTTCATCCGCGACTATATTTTGTGGATGACCAAAGAATCTGAAGGTATGATGCGCCTTGATAAAGAAGTGCGCAGCGTTTTCTGGCGCTATGTACCGTTCCCACAGGAACGCAAGGATATGCTTAAAATGCGCAGTCTGGTTTATGCCGAATTGT
This sequence comes from Treponemataceae bacterium, assembly GCA_024402495.1. Taxonomy (GTDB): domain Bacteria; phylum Spirochaetota; class Spirochaetia; order Treponematales; family Treponemataceae; genus UBA1240. The sequence continues at coordinate 4,364 of JAKSTR010000102.1, read as the reverse complement.
GCCAGAAAGACCAGAACCGCGCAATGTCTGACGGTTATTGATATTTTACAGAACTTTATGCGCAGAACGAAAATTTTTCATTTTTGCTTTGTGCATAAAGCTGAAAAATACAAAAAAAGCCTGAACTTTCTTCGCCGCTTCGTTTCGGCATAAAAGTTCAGGCTTTTTTTATAAGCTGATTTTAGTTAAAGTTTTTCAGCAAATCTGAAAAACGGCGTTTAGTCGTAGTTCTTCTTTTTCTTGAATTTTCTTGAAGTAAAAATCGGGTCTAATTTATCTTCCAGATTGAATTTTTCAAATACAAAGTTTGCAATTTTCTGGTACAAAAACATACCCAGAATTGCGCCGGCAAAAAAAGTAAATGTTACAACCGAAAAAGTTGCACCAAAATCTTCCGGCATAATAGATAAAGCCAGCAGGCTGAAAGCCACGGCAAAAATCATAGACAAAATGACGTTTACAATTGTGCCGACGATAACAAAAATAACTGTGTTAGTTTTTTTTGACATTATTTAACCTCTTTTTTATTTGATTCTTTGAAAGAATCTTTCAAAATAAAAATTACCATTAGGAAAGCGCAAATTAAAATTGCAGAATCGGCAATATTAAAAGTTGGCCAGCGTTCCAAACCGAAAAGCCCGTAAAATTTTACGTCGATAAAATCTACAACGCCGCTTGGTCTGAAAAAACGGTCTATCAAATTGCCAAAGCCGCCGCCTAAAAGCCCGGTTATGCACCAGCGCTGGGCGTTTGTAAAATCTTTGTTTACAAAGTATACCACAAAAATAGCCAGAAGCACAAAAAGCGGTATCAGGCACATAGAAAAAAGCCGCCCGATGCTGGAAAAATTGCTGCCGATGCTGAAAGCGGCGCCAAGATTGTTTTCGTGGATAATCCGCAAAAAGTCGCCAAAGACTGCCACGCCGATTGTGCCGGAAGGAATGTTTTTTACAACCAGCATTTTAGAAAACTGGTCTAAAACAATTACAACAAAAAAAAGTGTTAGCGGCAAAAGTTTTTGCTTTATGCCGGGGCTTTTTTTTAGCCCTTCGGCTTTTTGTGATGTTTCTGTTTCTAAAGTCATTTATTTTCCTGTTTTTCAATAAATTTTTGTACACGCTGAGCGATGATTTGTGCCTGCGTCCAGCCGTCTGTTGGAGAAGGCTGAATGTGGTAATAAACCGCCGGCTGCAAAAGCGCCAGATTTCCTCTGCCCGGCACGTAACCTGGTATATTTTCGGTCAATGCAAAAATTGAAAAATTGCCTTGCGTTATTTTATTGTAATTTTTTGCAGCCTGTGCCGCGTCGCCGTCGGCAACAATGCAGGCAATCTGGTCTGAAAGATTCTGTTCCTGCAAATATTTTACCACGGCAAAAAGTTCCTGCGTTTTCAGCACGCTGAAATAATCCTGATTAAAATTTTCAGGTTCGTAGGTTGCAAGATAGCGCGCGTAAAAAGACCGGGCAAAGTTTTTATTGTGCCAGTCGTTAAAATATGCGCGGTTCGGGTCAAAAAAGTCGGCGCAAATTACCGTATAGCCTTTTGCCGCCAAACTTTTTATGGTTATAACGTTTTCCTGCACGTAGGTAAAAACGTCCGGCAGATAAATTATTATTTTTTGCGGTGCGGCGCTGGCGTTTGTGCTGTTTTCTTCTATCAAATTTAAATTTGCTGAAATTTCGGTGTTGCCGCTGCCGGATGCGGACTGTGCCGCGCCGGTTTCATTTGCCGGATTTTCCGTATTTGCAATATTTTCGCCCGGCAGCGGATTTTGCTGGTTTTCGTTTGCCGCGGCGTCAATATTTGTGGTATTTTCAGTATTTTCTTCTGTTTGGGCGTCTGCGGAATTTTCTGCATTTTCAGTATTTTCGCCGCCTTCTGCGGGCTGCTTTGCAAAAAGTTCTGCAAATGCGGTTTTTATTTCAAACTTTTGTTCCGGTTCTGGTTTTTCGGGCTTGCCTTCAAACTTAAAAGTATAAAATTCTGCGGTTGCCTTCTGTTTAGGCTGCCGCGGTGCAAAACCTTCTTCAAAACTGCCGCCGTAAAGCGTTTTTTGCTGGCTTACATACGCCAGACTGGATTTATTTATGCGGTAAAGATTTTTGAAAGGATAGTTTTTAAAAATAAAATGCCCGGTGGCGCAGATTAGGGTAAAGCCCAAAAAGCAGGCAATTTTTGCGCCGGTAGAAAAAAGGTCAACCGGTAGTTTTTCAATGCAGCGCACAAGTGCACGTATATTGAAGAAAAATACAAAAAACGAAATTAAGGCAATGCTTATTGTTTCTACGGAAAGACCGTCGGCGAAAATTAAAAGTATGGAAATGAAAAAAGCAAATGGTGCAAAAATGGAAAGTCTGTCTGTCGTTCCGGCTTTGTGCAAAAGCGGGCGCAAAACAACCGGCAGAAGCAGCAAAAGCACAAAAAATTCGCCTAAAGAAAAAATAGTCATACTTTTTATATGATAAACAAAAAGAGCGTTTGTGCCAACACTAGCGTTTTTTTCAATTTTGCACCGTGCAATTCGGGCTCAGCTTTTATTCGCTAAAAAACGACCCAAATACGAAAAAACCGTTTTCTCAAGAAAAAATTTGTTTTTTTCAGTTTCCTATGTTAAAATTTATTCATTATGGCAGATCAAAAACAGCTTGTTGTTGATAAAGAAAAAGTTCAAAAAGCCGCAAAAGCAGGTGTGCCGCTGGCACTTACAACTTATGTTCTTCCGCACGAAATGGAAGTTTACATGAATGAAATTTTGACCTGTTTTTTGGACGCGGTTGGACAAAACCACATGACCGATTATCTGGTTTACTGCCTTAACGAACTGACTGCCAACGCCAAGAAAGCCAATACAAAGCGCGTTTATTTTAAAGAAAAAAACTTGAACATTAACGACCCTGCCGATTACGAAAAAGGCATGGTGAATTTTAAGGAAGATACTTTAGCCGACATAAACCATTATTTGCGTTTGCAGCGCGATGCAGGGCTTTATATCAAGGTTTCTTTTCTTGCCAAAAACGGCAAAATTAAGCTTGAAGTTAGAAACAACAGCGAATTAAACTTTTTTGAATACAAGCGCATTCACGACCGTATCTGCCGCGCCCAAATTTACAGCACCATGCAGGAAGCCATGAACAATCTGGTTGACGAAACCGAGGGCGCCGGGCTTGGTTTGCTTTTAATGATTTTAATGCTGAAAAAAGTCGGGCTTACCGAAGATTCGTATCAGGTTTTGGTGGAAGGGCAGGAAACCATTGTGAGGGTAGAGCTCCCTTTCGCGGATAGACTTTCTCAGGAATTTGAGAAAGTCTCTGATGAAATAAGCCAGGTTATTACGGAACTTTCGTCGTTCCCGGAAAATATTACAAAACTGAACGAACTTTTGGAACAGCCGGAAGTAGAAATGACCGAAATTGCAGATTTTATTCAAAACGACGTGGCTCTTACCGCCGATTTGTTGAAATTAGTTAATTCTGCGGCGTTTAGGACTGCCGTGCCATGCCAGAATGTGCTTGATGCTGTAAAAATTGTCGGTCTGTACGAATTAGGCAACCTTTTATATTCACTTGGCACAATGAGCATTTTGGGCGATAAAACGCCGGAACAGAAAAAAATCTGGCAGCATTCTTTCAGCGTTGCTTTTTACGCCCAGTACATTGCCAAAAACTTTTTTCCAAAAGAAAAGGAACTGATTTCTCAGTGCTATATAAGCGGCCTGCTGCACGACATTGGAAAAGTAATTTTTACCAATGTGCATACAGCCCAAATAAAGCAGCTGGAAAACTTAACCAGAGAAAAAGAGATACCTATTCAAATAATTGAACAGCTTGCCGCGGGCGCAAACCACGAAGTTTTGGGTTCTCTTATTGCGAAAAAATGGAATTTCCCGGATGGTTTGGTTGCGGCTATCCGCTATCATCATTCGCCTTTTGCCGCGCCGGAAGATTTTGAAAAACTGGTGATGGTTGTGGCTTTTGCCAACCAGCTGGCAAATTACCACACTAATGAAATGGTATTTTCTCAGTTTATGGACGAAGTCTGCCTGTTTTTTGGCTTTGATAAAGAAGAACCTGACGAATTAAAAGCTTTCAGCGAAGTTTTGCAGGAAGTTTTTGATGAAAAATCTGCATAAAAAGCCTTTGTACTGTTTATAACAAAAAAGCGTTGCCTGCTGTAGCAACGCTTTTTTTATTTTTGCGGAAAGCTGTTTCAAAAAGTGAGGCTTCCGCAAAATGCGGAAAGGCGGATTTTAAAAAGTGAAGCTTCCGCGAAATGCGGAAAGGCGAATTTTCAAAAAGCGAAGCTTCCGCAAAATGCGGAAAGGTGAATTTTTAAAAAGCGAAGCTTCCGCAAAATGCGGAAAGG
>JAKSTR010000101.1 GCA_024402495.1 Treponemataceae bacterium | reverse complement strand
GCAACAGTCGGACTTACGCAACATGCAACACACTGCAAATAGAATATAGCAAATTCTTTAGATTTTTTCAAAGGATAAAGAGTGATTTTCCTTCCTATAAATCTCAAATCTATTGATTAGAATTTTACAATTCTTCAAAACTTCATAATGCCTGCGCTTTCTTTCGGCAAGGTTTTTGATTGAAAATTTCAAGCTGTCAAAAATAAACCGAAATTAAACTTATATGTGAAAAAATGGTAAATTTTTCTAATGCTTGCAAGTTTAGGGCTGTTTATGCTATATTTTTCAAATGAAAGTTGCCATCTTTTTCGGTTCAAAATCTGACACAGACACAATGAAAAAAGCAGCCGCAGTTCTTAAGGAATTTGGGGTTGAATACGAATCATTCATTTTATCAGCACATCGTTCTGCTGAATTATTAAAACAGACATTGCAGCGCATGGAAGAAAGCGGCTGCGAAGTTATTATCGCCGGTGCAGGGCTTGCCGCACATTTGCCGGGCGTAATCGCTTCAATGACCGTTTTGCCCGTTATTGGTATTCCTCTGGAATGTTTAAGCGCCGACGCAAAAGGCCGCAGTTCCAATGGTCTGGGCGGAATGGACGCTCTGCTTTCGATTGTTCAAATGCCGCGCCAGATTCCTGTTGCAACAGTTGGCATTAACAATGCCGCAAACGCTGCTTATCTTGCAGTTGAAATGCTTGCTATCAAATATCCAGAATTACGCAAAAAACTTGTTGATTTCCGCGCCGCTTTGGCAAAAGAAGCAGAAGAAAACGGCGGTTTGGGCGTTGATTTGTAATTAAAACACAGGGACACTTGCAAAAAAGTGTCTTTTTTTATAAACGAGCTTAGGCTTGAAATATTAGGAGAACAAAATGATTGACTACAGACAGTCTGGTGTTGACGTTGAAGAAGGCTATCGCGCTGTTAACAAATACAAAGACCACGCAAAACGCACACAAATTCCGGGTGTGTTGAACGGTTTGGGCAGTTTTGCAGGTATGTTTCAGGTACCGGCAGGCATGAAAGAACCTGTAATGGTTAGCGGAACTGACGGCGTTGGTACAAAACTTGACATTGCTTTTGCAATGAAAAAATACGACACCGTTGGCATTGACTGTGTTGCAATGAGTGTTAACGACATTCTCTGTACAGGCGCAAAACCGCTGTATTTTTTGGATTATATTGCATGCGGTTCTCTTGATGCACAGGTTGCCGCCGATTTGGTAAAAGGTGTTGCCGACGGTTGTGTAGATTCGGACTGTGCACTTTTGGGCGGCGAAACTGCTGAAATGCCTGGTTTTTACGACAAAGGCAAATACGATATTGCAGGTTTTGGCGTTGGCATTGCAGAAAAATCTGAAATCATTACAGGTGAAGCAATTAAAGAAGGCGACGTTTTAATCGGTCTTTCTTCTACCGGCGTTCACTCAAACGGTTTTTCACTTGTACGCAAGCTTGTTACCGATTATAACGAACCGTTTGAAGGAAAGACTATCGGTGAAGTGCTGCTTGCACCAACCCGCATTTACGTGCGCCCTGTACTTGAAGTTTTGAAAAAATTCAAAGGCGAAAACGGAACAAACGCAATTCACGGTATGGCACACATTACAGGCGGCGGTTTTTACGAAAACATTCCGCGCATGTACGCAGACAAAACTTTAATTTCGGTAATCAAAAAGGGTTCTTGGCAGATTCCTTCAATTTTTGCAGAACTTGAACGCCGCGGCGCAGATCCTTCGCGTATGTTCAACACATTCAACATGGGTATCGGTCTTGTAATGGCTGTTGCCGCCGACAAAGCTGATGATGTAATTGCCGCTTTTGAAGCTTTTGCAGCCGGTAAAGATGCCGGTTTGAACGCAACCATGAAAGCTTACAAAATTGGTAAAGTTGCAAAAGCCGCTAAAGCCGCAGAAACTCAGGCTGAAGCCGTACTTTTTGAATAGGCGGAAAGTTTTTTTCTTGATTTTATGTTAACGGATTGCAAAAACTGCTGTCAGTGCGGCGGTTTTTGCAATTTTTCTTTATTGAAGAACATTGAGTTTTAAAAATCAGTAAAATATGTCATTTTCAGTTAAATATGCCGTATTTGTCATGCTGATTTTGCTGACGTTCGGCAGTCAAGTTCGGCATGCAGCCTGTTTGTAAAACAAGGTTACGGAACAGGTTCTGAATGACAGGTTTTAAAGCTCAAAATCAGGTCTTTTACAAAGCATTAAACGATTATGAATAATTCTAAAAAAATACTTCAGGTAGCCGTTCTGGTTTCCGGCGGCGGTACAAATTTGCAGGCGCTTATTGATGCCGAAAAGCAGATGATTGCAGACAACGGTTTTTGTCCTTACCATATTGCGCTGGTTGTTTCCAGCGCAAAGGACGCTTACGCGCTGACCCGCGCCCAAAACGCCGGAATCAATTCGGTGGTGGCATCGCCTTCTGTTATTTTGGGTGCAGAAAACGCCAAAGCCGCCAGCCGTGACGAAAAGCGCCTTGCTGTTTCTGACCGGGTTTTGCAGCTTTGCAATGAAAACAATATTGAAGCCATCGTGCTTGCCGGATTTTTAACCGTGCTTGCCGGCGATGTTGTAAAAGAATATTCAGGCAAAATCATTAACCTGCACCCGGCGCTTTTGCCAAAATTCGGCGGCGTGGGTATGTTTGGTCACCACGTGCACGAAGCCGTGCTTGCCGCCGGCGAAAAAGAATCGGGCTGTACGATACACCTTGTAGACGATGGCTGCGATACGGGCACAATTCTTTTGCAGAAAAAAGTGCCGGTTATGCCCGGCGATACCCCGGAAACTTTGTACGCGCGCATTGCCCCGGAAGAACACAAGGCAATGGTAGAAGGTTTGGTTCTTTTGTCAGAACGCCTTGCGTAATATCTCGTAATATCTGGTCATAAAAAAAGCCCTGAGAACTGAAAAAGTTTTCAGGGCTTTTGCATTTATGGCGGTTTTGAGCCGGGTACATTATCTGGTACTGCTTAAAAAAAATCTTGTTTTTTTCATTCCGAAATGAAAATTGTCATTCCGAACTGAAGATTTGTCATTCCGAACTTGTTTCGGAATCTAATTTTGGTAATAAACCAGATTCCGCGCGCAGCTGCTGAAAGCTGATAGTTTCAGCATGGCAATATGTCATTCCGAACTTGCATTCGGGCGATTATTGCAGCGACGAAATGATTTTTGCAGAAACATCGGCGTTCGTTTCCGCCTGTTTTTTAATTTCGTTCATTGCGTGCTTAATGTGGTTAAGCGAATCATCAAGGCTTGCAAACTGCATTTGTATATCCTGCGAAGAATTAGCAATTTCATCAAGACTTGTATTCTGTGCGCCAACCTCGTCTACAACATTTTCTACCATACAGGCGCTGGCACGCGATTCTTTTACGATATTCTGCAAAGCCTTCATAACTTCGCCTGTACCAATCGTCATTTCGCCAATACCCGACAAAATTTCTTCAATTGCGCCAATCGTGGTACGAATTTCTTCGGTACTGTTTTGGGTGTACGTTGCAAAAGAACTTACAGAACTTGAAGTTTCCTGAACAACCAGAGTATTTTCCTGCAAGGTTTCGGAGATTTTATCCGCGTTTCTGGTGGTTTCTTCGCTAAGCTTACGAATTTCCTGGGCAATAACGCTGAACCCTTTGCCCAGATTGCCCGCGTGGGCGGCTTCAATTGAAGCATTCATTGCCAAAAGCCCGGTCTGGCTTGCAATTGAATCAACGGTGTTAACAAACTGGGCAATTTTGTCAGAAGATTCTTTTACGCGCTGCACCTGCCCAACCAGAGTTGATAAAAGCTTGGTCTGTGAATCGAGGGTTTTCAAAATTCCGTCCATGCCGGTTTTGCGTTTTTCGGCAATCTGGTTAATGTTCGACAAATTTGCCGCAATCTGGGTCATCGCCGCAGAAGTTTCTGTAATGCTGGCGTTCTGCTCGCTTACGCTTGCCTTCATTTCGGCAGCTTCGCGCGTTACCTGCTTGCCTGAAACCTGCACCGCCTTGCTTTCGTCTGTAAGCCTGTTGGTCTGCACAATCAGCGCCTGATAAAGACGGGTAATTTCTTTAACGCTGCTGGTGGCTTCGTCCACCGAATTGTTCAGCTGCTGCCCGATGTTAAGGCTGTCTTTTGTATTGTCAATTGCCTTTGTAATCGTATCCAGCGCGGCAACGGCTTCTTTCTGCTTGGCTTCGGCAACTTCAATAAGCCGGTGGTTGTAGCGGTTGTAAAACATGATGATTGTGTTTATTACAACAATTCCCAAAGTGGCAAGCGCCATATTGCTGACCGCACTTGCAAATTTGTTTTCAAACAGCGGGCGCAAAGAAGCGAACGGGCTTATAAGCCACGAAACCAGCACAATTGAATAGAATAAAACCAGCTGGCGGCGCGAAATTGAAATAAGCATGTTCAAAACAGCCATGACCATTAAAAAGAACGCGTTGCGGTAAACGACAAGCCCGGTATTAAAGTAGGGCGAAAAGAAAATCATTATTTCGCAGGCAACAATAAAGCCAAAAGTTGAAAAATTTGCGCCCAGAATAACTTTGCCTTTTTTTATCAGCGAAACTGAAAGTATAAAAAGTACGATGCTTACTGCGCCCAGCGTGCCAATAAGGTACTGCCGCATTATTCCCAAAACAATTGAAAACAGGAACATTCCGGCAATACAAACGACGTTTCCGCCAATAATGTACGGAATGCGTTTTTGTATCTGCATCGGCAGTTCGTCATAAATCTCTTTTGGGGGTGCAAATTTGTTTGCAACGTATGATGATGATTCCATAAAAACTCTCCTGACTGGCTTGGCAAAGAATCATAAAATATAAAAGATACTACCACGCGGAAAACAATTAGAAAAGTCTAATTGTAGAGATTTTAGATATTTTTGTTAGTAAAAATTAAGATTTAATAGAAAATTAATCAACATACCTCGCCGCAAGCGTCGGGGTATTAAACCCTCCGCACGAATAAATTACCGTAAATGTTGAGTTTTAAATATTTGCCGTTCCGAACTTGATATGGAATCTGATTGCATAAAAAAACGGCCTGGCAAAAATGCCAAGCCGTTTGCAGTTTTTATCTGAATGCTGATTGAAAAATTAGATAACAGCTTTCATTGCGGTCATGTATGCGCGCAATTTTTTACCAACAATTTCAATCGGGTGGTTACGAATTTCTTCGTTAACTTTAACCAGTTCAGCATTGCTTACGCTGTTGTCTTTTACGTTCAGACCTTTACCGATAATGTCAAGGTCAACTTTCTTCATGAAGTCTGCCAAAAGCGGGCGTGCAGCATTGTCAAACAGGTAGCATCCGTATTCTGCTGTATCAGAAATAACTTTGTTCATTTCGTACAGCTTTTTGCGGCTGATAAGGTTTGCAATAAGCGGAACTTCGTGCAGGCTTTCGTAATATGCTGATTCTGGTTTGATACCTGCGTTTGTCATTGTTTCAAATGCAAGTTCAACACCGGCTTTAACCATTGCAACCATCAGGATACCGTTATCAAAGTATTCCTGTTCGCTGATTTCGTCGTTACCGGCTGGTGTCTGTTCAAATGCTGTTTTACCGGTAGCTTCGCGCCATGCAAGAAGGTTCTTGTCGCCGGCTTTCCAGTCTTCCATCATAATGCGGCTGAATTCACCGCTGATGATGTCGTCCTGATGTTTGTGGTACAAATCAGCCATGATTTCTTTAAGTTCAAGACTCAAGGCGTGTGCCTTAAGTTTTGCAGGGTTAGAAAGGCGATCCATCATGCCGGTAATGCCACCCCATTTAAGGGCTTCGGTAATTGTTTCCCATCCGTACTGAATGAGTTTTGCAGCATAACCTTTGTCCATGCCTTTTTCTACCATTTTGTCGAAGCAAAGCAACGAACCTGTCTGCAGCATACCGCAGAGAATTGTCTGTTCACCCATAAGGTCAGATTTAACTTCTGCAATAAAGCTTGATTCAAGAACACCGGCGCGGCTTCCGCCTGTACCAACTGCCAGAGCTTTTGCAATTGCCCAGCCTTTTCCTTCCGGGTCGTTTTCCGGGTGAACTGCAATAAGGGTAGGAATACCAAATCCGCGTTTGTATTCAACGCGAACTTCTGAACCCGGACCTTTTGGAGCCATCATTACAACAGTAATGTCTTTGCGAATCTGCATGCCTTCTTCAACAATGTTGAATCCATGGCTGTACCACAGTGCAGAACCTTTTTTCATAAGCGGCATTACGTTTGCAATTACGTTTGAGTGCTGCTTGTCCGGAGTAAGGTTACCAACCAGGTCAGCAGTAGGAATAAGTTCTTCGTATGTTCCAACTGTAAAACCGTTTTCTGTAGCGTTTTTCCAGCTGGCACGTTTTTGTTCAATAGCTTCTTTGCGCAATGCGTAGCTAACATCAAGACCAGAATCGCGCAGGTTCAAACCCTGATGCAAACCCTGTGCACCACAACCAACGATAACAATTTTTTTGCCTTTAAGAGCATTTGTTCCGTCGTTGAATTCGTTGCGATCCATAAAGCGGCATGTTCCAAGCTGCATTAAAGCTTCGCGCCAAGGAATAGAATTGAAATAGTTCATATATACCCCTTCAAAAGGACATGCTGTCCGGCAAAGCTGAAAACTGAACCGTTTTTGTTCTGCCAGATTTTTAGTATAATTACATGTCTTTTATAAATACTTAAGTTTCTTAAATAATATTGTAGCACAATTAAAACCTATAGTCTAGTTTTGCGCCATATATTTTGAATTCTGGTTCGTAAATTGCCGTTTGGTAAAGCACGGGCGTTCATTCTGCCGGAACAGGTTTGCTTGCAGCGGTCTGCCTGCTTTTTTTGCCGGAAGGAGCTTTGTAATCTGCGAGCCCGGTTGCAACGTTGTATTCTACGCCCCGGAATGCAGAAGGCGACTTGCCGAAATGCCGCTTGAATGCCTTGGAAAACGTAAAAGTGTCTTCGTAACCCACGTTTTCAGCAATTTCTGCCACGCTCATGGCATTTTCGCCAAGCATTTTTGCCGCCATTTTCATCCGGTACGTAAGCAGGTAATCCTGCAGCGAATAGCCGGTTGATTTTTTAAAAAGGCGCGTAAGGTAGCTTCTGTTAAGCCCTATGGCGTTGGCAATGTCTTCAATTTTTACGGGTTCTGCATATTTAAGCTGTATATAGGAAATAACATTCTTAACGTAAATCATGGAATTGTGCGTGGTTACGTCGCGTCCGGCTTCCGAATTGCTGATGATGTAGTCGCATATCTTGTAAAGCGTGCCTATGCAGAAATACTGGCGCGTATAGTTTGCAATCATGTCGCGCAGCAGTTCTTCAATTTCGTCGGCACAGTCAAGGGGCGTATATACGGGGTTTTCCGGCGTAATGCCGGCTTCCTTTAGAATAAGCGGAATTTTTGGCCCGCCGATGTGCAGCCACATATATTCCCAGGGGTCTTCCTTGTCTGCCTGATAAAAGGCGGTTGTGTTTTCCGGAATGAGAAAAACCTGCTTAGGTCCTATGTGGTATTTCTTTCCGTTTATTTGCAGAATGCCTTTGCCCTTAACGACGTAGTGAATGATTATGCGCTTTTTTACAAAATGACGGTAAGAATAGAGAGGTTCGCACTTGTAAGAACCAAGCTCGTACAGATAAAAATCATCCGAATCTTCGTAGTTAACAAACTTGCAGAAATCGCAGCCTGTCAGTTCCTGTGCCATTCCAGCCCCCTTGCCAGCAGTCTTCTGTTTTTAAGTAAAAGGTCGAATGTCGAGTTTATATGAAATGTTTAAAAACAGCCTTTCGACAGTCCCTGCCACGAAAAAAAAGCGTTCGCCCTTCGGTCGTGACGAGTTTTTTTTCGTGTCAGTGCCTGTCTGCGGCTGTTTTTATCACAATTATATAGATGTCTTTTGACCTTTTATATAAAACTCGAAATTGAACCTATAAGGTCAAATGTCGAGTTTTAAAGTTTTGTCATCCCATATAAAAATGAGTCATTCCGAATCTGTTCCGGAATCCGCCTTTAGGTAACAAATCAGATGCTGAACTAAATTCAGCATGACGAT
>JAKSTR010000100.1 GCA_024402495.1 Treponemataceae bacterium | reverse complement strand
GTGCTGGAAATTTCCACTGTCTGTGCAAATGCAGCAGAAAACAAAGCACCTGCTGCCAGAATTGCAATAATTTTTTTCATAAAAACCCCTTTTATATTTTGTTAGCCTAATCTAACCTTTGTTAGTTAGTTTAAACTAACAAAAATGCAAAAAATTGTCAATTTCAAATATCCTTTTTTATTCAATGAAATTATTTTTTTTATCTAACGAAAATTTTGAATTACTGGTAAAAAAAAGAAAAACCCGGCAGTTTTTATACCGGGTTTATTACTAAAATACCGTGAAAGTCGAGTTAAAAAAATTGATACAAAATTTCTGCTAATTTTTATGCAATGCCGTTTTAGAAAAAAAACTATTCCAGCGCCAAGGTTTCTACCATAAACCTGATTGACATTCCGTCGCTTTGGGCGATTTGTTTTTCAATTACAAAAACCAGTTTTTTACCGTCTTCGTCGCGCAAAACCCGGTTCAGCCGGTACGCAATGACGCCCTGACGCTTGTACTGCGGATTGCCCACCACATAGCGCTTAAGCACATTCCCCGATTCCGACTTTATTTCAAGCAAAATGCAAAATGCCGAATTGGCATTTGCCCCAACGCCTTCAACAAATTCGTTTACCTTTACCGAATAAGTTACCGTGCGCCCAAAAACAGGATTGCTGAAATCGCGGAAAGTTACCGACGGCTTGTATTCGGGCGAGGCTTTGCTTTTGTCCTTGGGCTGGGCAACCTGATAAAGCACCACCGAATTGCTGTAAGCCGGAAAGCGGAAAGTTTTGAAAGATTTTTCGTTTGCAGACAGCAAATCCTGAAAAGTCTGAAAGCCGTCTTTATTTGCAGTTTTGGCGTTTGGACCGTTTTTATAAATTCCTTCTTTTATATAAGCGTTTTTTGCCGTGTCTACCACAAAAAGTTCGGCATAGCCGCGCTGGTTTGCCCCGTTCTGGCTTGCCACGCCATAATTTGCAAAAGCGTAGGCGCTGGCATCCGGCGAAAAACCGATGTCAAAAAATTCAGCAATGTCTGCGGCAAAAAGCGTACACGCTGCACAGAAAAAAAACACAGCAGTACAAAGTTTTTTCATAGAGCCTCCCAGAAACTTAAAGCTGCAACCGCATAAATTTTCGGCGGTAAAAGTTTTTAGCTTTAATTTTTCTATTTTTTCATATATTCTTTTTGTATGACACTTGTTTCGCGCAACCGCATAATTCGCATTATGGGAATTTTTACGACTGTTTTATTTGCTTGTATTGCAGCACTTTACGCATACAGTTTTTTTGCAGGCAATTTTCCGCTTTTGGAACAGAACAAACGTTTTTTCGGCAATTTCAATAATTTTTTCATTTTCAATTTTAACCCGTACGCGGTTTACATTGCGGTGGCGGCGCTGCTGCTTTACGTGCCGGTCTGCTGTTTTGGCATGCTGAATTATTTTGAAAAAACCCAAATTCCGGAACTGATTTATGTTCCGCTGTTTCTGGTCAGTTTTATTCCGGAAAGCTTCCGCCTGCTGCTTCCGCTTTTTGCAGGCTGGCAGAATCATCCCAATTTAATGATTTTTATTTCAAAAGTCATACTTTTTGCGCGCATTTCGGCTTCGGTTGCAATGCTTACGGTTGCCGCCGTTTCTACCGACCGCAACGATTCGCACACTTCAAATATTCAGTTCAGCATTCTGGCACTTTGCAGCGTTACGGTTTCGTTTATACCGATTAATTCGATTCAAATGCTTTCTACCGGCTTTGCGGCATATTCTCATTACGGCTTCTGTTTGGGAATAAGGCTGTTTTTTTACGCAGTCACAACTGTGAGTTTCTGGCTTACGGGATACAAAATCCAGTCCGCAGAATACAAACGCTGCGCACTAAACCATTTTTTGCTGGTTTTAGGTGAATTGATTTTGCAGGAATGCGATAACTGCCCGTTTCTGGTTCTGGGCATTGCCCTGCTTTTTGGCGGCACTTTCTGCTTTTATAAAAACCTGCATAAATATTATATGTGGAAGTGAGTTCGCTGTCTGATTTTCTCTGCCCATATATTCGTCTGTGCGAACTCCCATAGTTTTGCGGGGCAAAACTACGGAGATGGTAGAAGAAGTGTTAAAGGGTTCGGAATATTTTTTCCGATTGTCTGTGCGAACTCCCGTAGTTTCACTTGTGCCGTTATATTTCCTCTTACTTCGATTGTCTGGGCACAAGGCGCTTTTTTTGCTTTGCAAAATAAGCGGGCTTTTGTTCAGGATTTCACTTGTGCTGCTCTATTTTCTCTTACTTCCGATTATCTGTGCACAAGGCACTTATTTTGCTTTGCAAAATAAGTGCCTTTATTTTTCAATTTTGCAGCAGGACGAGGAAAAATATATAAAATTTCCTGCTGTTTCTGTAAAAAACTAGAACGTATATGCCCAGGATAACGGGAAATTAACCTGTGCTTTTTTTCCGTACAGAGAAGTAAAAGCCCAGTCCGAGGCTGTTTTTTCATTGTATTTTATCTGGTTAGCAACTTGTGCTTTAACGCCAAGGCTTAATGTATGTGCGCCCATAAATAATTTGAACGAAGGATACAACGTAATCAAAGAAGCATATTTGCCAGAAAGAACATTTTCAGCTTTCGTTTCAGTTTTGTAAGTTTTTACCGCATCAATTAAACCACCCTGCAGGTATGATGTATGCAGATTGAAAGATGCGTCTTTAGATACCTCGTAGCCAAAATCATTTCCTATATAAAAAGGAAGAACTTTTGTTTTTTTACCGTCTATCAACTGATAGGCAACTGTTACAGCGACATTGTCTGTAATGCCGTTGCGAAAATTCATTCCTGCGTTAACGCTTGCAGCAAACGCCGTATAAGCCTTTGTGCCCATCACTTCGGAAGCTGTAAGTGTATCAAAATCAAAGGCGGCACCAATTGTTGTACCGACTTTTGCATTTTTCAATCCGCTGAAAGTAAAACCGCCGTAAATATTGTGGTGGTTAAATTTTCCAGTGTTGCTATCACCAATTCCATTTTTACCTTTTTTGCCATTATATCCGCCAAACTGCCCTACATATTTAACGCCTACAGCAAAAAGGTTTGCGTCATATTTTGCACCAAACTGAACAGGTCCGGCAGCCCCTTTTTTTATAAGCCCGTATGCCGAATCAACGCCGTTCCATACTTTTCCGGCAAGACCAGGACCATCGTTTCCAGCAACAGAATCAGTAACAAAACCGCCGCCAATCCAAAGCCCCTTGATGCCAGTAAAAGCAGCATAAATGCCGGAACGAAAACCATTAATGCCATTTCTTTTACCGGTAATGTCAGCAATGTGAATGTCGCCAGTGTTGTTGTTTTCCCATTCAAGACTAGGTCCGAAAGATTTGTTCAGACCATCTTTTGAACCAACTTTGATTTCAAGACCGGCAAAAGGCTTGATAACGGCGGCGGCGGCGATTTCGTTTGTAAATCTCCACTGGGGTTTTACGTTCAAAATGGAAGTATTTTCAGTATCGCGAGTTTCAACATCCAAACGGACACGTGCCCAAACAGATGCACGGCCATCAGCAGTTGTACCGGTTCCAATGATTTCTTCACGCAGAAAGTTGTCGTCAACGAATTTCCACTGAGTATTTCCGCCGTCAATAACGGCTTTTGGCGTTGATGACAACGTGTTTTTAACAGACACAGTTTGTGTGAATGCCATAAAAACTATGTTAAGAACGATTAAGACAGAAACAATTTTTTTCATTTATATATCCTTTTTGGGTTGTATCAAATACATTACCCAAATAGGCTTAAATTGTTAATATCAGCAGCAAAGTTTTTACAGTATAATTTTGCAGAATATCAGATTAAAAAAGTTGCAAAGGCGGCGAGAATAAGGGGAATCAGAAGGTTATCGAAATCTTTAAAAGGAAGAACTTCTACAAGCATGCCCACAAGTGCAATTAAAAGGCTTGCAAAACAGTTTTTCAATACGGCAAAAGTTAGCAGAAAAATCACAAAAAAGCAGGTTAAGCTGCCAACTACGGATTTTCCGCCGGTAAACGGTATTTTGGTTTTGCCGAACATTTTGCCGACCAGACTTGCCAAACCGTCGCCGGCGCCAAGTGCAAAAATACCGATTGCCGCCGGAGTTGGTTCAAAGATTAATGCCGTAAGCAATACGCCGGCACACAAAGTAACAGGTCCTAATACAAAACGGTTTTCGTCGCGCTTACGTGCTGCCGCCGCCGTTACTGCCGATATTACCGGCACATTTTTGCCGTGCATCCGCAAAGTTTCTGCGATGCAATACAAAACCAAAACCACGCTTAAGCCGATTATTACCGGCAGGTAAAAAAAATGCAGGGCAAAGGGTACTAAAAGCGTGCATAAATGTATTGATTTTCTGAAAAATTCCTTGCGCAAAAAAATGGCGTGCTGGCGCAGAACAATAGCACCGTGATGGAGAAGTTTTTCTTTACAAATTGCACTGTTTTCTTCTATTGAATTCAAATTTATTCTGCCCCACTTTTTTGCTGTTTTGCCGCAATACACGCCGGCTAAATGCAGCTGACGCTTAAAGCTTATGCTTCGCCGTGTTTATGGCTTGCAGTAAAACATAAATAAAAAACACGCTGTTTTATTGTACAGCGTGTTTTCATTTTCTGCATTTATTTTGAATTATTTTTTAGCGTTCGGCTGGGTTAAAATTTCTTCGTCTTGCAAAGTGCGCGGAATATCAAAGTACATTGCCGGTTCGTATTCACTTACGCGGTGGCTTAAATACTTCATATTTTGTGCTGCAAGGTTGCTGCCGCCAAGACGAACCAAGGTTTTCTGGTTACGTGTCAGCGCATCCCAGGCGCGCATAGATTCTGAAAGATAAACCATGCCTTTTGCGTTCATCTGGCTGTCGCCGGTACGGAAGGCAAGATTGCCCAATGTTACGCCATAGTTGTTGCAGGCGTACATATAGTTTTCTACCAAATCCTGATGTTCCGGCTGAACCTGCGGGAACATTACGGAATAAAGCGAACGTACCCGGGAAAACTCTTCAACAAAACGCTCGTAGTAGCCTTGGGCTGCAAAGTTATCGTCGCGCAGGGCAAGAACGTTACCAAGCGAAAGAAGCAGGTGCAGGTCGCTGCCCTTGCTTTCCGAAGCCTTGATAAATGCTGCCAGCGCATCCACGTAGTTTCGGTTTGCATA
Organism: Treponemataceae bacterium; assembly: GCA_024402495.1. Lineage (GTDB taxonomy): Bacteria > Spirochaetota > Spirochaetia > Treponematales > Treponemataceae > UBA1240. The sequence continues at coordinate 2,920 of JAKSTR010000100.1, read as the reverse complement.
ATTTATGTAACCGATGCGGTATCGCACGGAAGCATTGTCGTTGTTGTTTTCTACCGCGTGCAGATAATTGCGCAAAGCCTGGTCAATATCGCCGGAAAGGAAATAATCCAGATCCGCCAAGTCTGCATAAAGCTTGCCGACATTTATATCTGTTTTAAGGTTGCTTGCTTCTTTTTCGTTTTCAAAAAGCGCAATGCCTTTTGTATAAAGCTCTTCAGCTTTCAGATATTCCTGCTGGTCTTTGTAAATTTCACCAAGCAAGCGGTATGTATCTACATTTTTCAGGATACGGTCGCGGGTGCGCGTTTTTGCCTGATCAAATACCTGCAATGCATATTCAAGCTGGTTTTGCGCGGTTGCAATATTTGCGGTGTAAATAAAGTAACGCGCAAAATTGTAATAGGCTTCCGGCATTGTCGGGTCGTCTTTTATCGTCAGTTCCAGCAATGCGCGCACATCTGTAATGTACTGGCGCAAATATTCTTCTGCCGGGCTTAACTGACCATAAAGCTTATCCAGAAGATAGCCGCTAAGTTCAAGCTTGTCTTTTGGCGTCAAAGCCTTCATGCGCTTTTCGCCCTCTTTTTTGTCCGGGTAAAAATAGTTTTTAAGCGGCAAAACTTCGGCAAGATTATCGGTGCGAACATAATAGCGCAGCATTCTTGCCAGATATGCATCAGACTGACCGTACATATCGATTACGCTTTCGTACTGCTGGCGTGCCAGTTCAAACTTGCTCGGGTCTTTGTCGCATGCCCATTCAAGGTAAATGTCGCCCAGAAGAAGCATTCCGTCAGGGTCGTTTATAAAATTATCCAGAACGTGACGGCGTACAACGCGTTCGGCTTCTTCATAATTGTTCAAATCATAAAGTTCCATTTCGGCATATTTTAAGCCGCCGCGTTTGTCTTTAGGGAAGCACTGCAAAATCCACCGGTACATCTGGCGCGCATGACCGAACTGTTTCTTTTCGCGGTAAGCATCAGCATAATCAAAAAACCAGTGCTTTTTCTGCTTAAACTTGGTTGCTTCTATGAATTTTTCCTGCGACTGCGGGAAATAATCGTTTTCAATTAAGGTGTAGCCTTCTTTATAAAGAAGTTCTGCGCGGAACGGATCATAAATGAAGGTTTTGCCCAGATACAAAAGAGAAGCACAGAATATGAAAATTACCAGACAGGCAAATGCAAACGGCAGAATTCGGTTTTTGAGCTGATATTCGGCTGTTTTTTTGTAGGCCTCGTACTGGGCTGCGGTGCGCTTGTCGTAGTTGCGAGGAACATCGATGTGCTTGTCCAGCAGGTTGCCCATATAATGAGCAAGTTTCTGAACCGCTGTTTTTTTAACAACCATGCGCACGACGCGCATATTTTCTTCATCAGTAAACTCGTTGCCGATAAGCATGTTTTCAATTTCAACACGCAGGTTCAACGGGTAATAATTGAGGTTTTCTATAAACTGCTGGTATTCTTTGTCCGTTAAGCTGTTAGAATTTTCGTCAGGAACTTCGGCTGCGGCAGCGGCTGCTTTTTCAGCTTTTTCCTTTGCTGCCTTTTCTTCTTTTGCCGCCGCAGCAGAATCTGCAACGTCAGAAAAACCGGCGATTACGAATTCATCGTCAGCACCGCCTTCTTCGGCAGCAAAATCATCGCCTTCCGGTGCAGGTTTGCTCATATCCGGCAAGTCAGAAAAATCCAGATTAAAGTCAGAAGATTCGCCGTCAGCAGGCGCGGCGTCTGTTCCGACAAAAGCGTTCAAAGAAGATTCGCCTGCCGGTTCTTCACCAAAATCTGCACCGGCGGAATCATCACCAAAGTTCATTTCCGGCAGTTCAAAACCGCCGCTTTCAGAAGTATCGCCAAAACTGGTATCGTCAAAATTCGGCAAATCAAAATCCGAAGATTCCGTACTGCCAGTATCATTTTCCGTAATAATGTCGCCTTTGTTCGATTCTGACATATCATCAAGGTCAAAATCGGTTGCGTTCATATCGGCAGATTCACCAAAATCGCCGAAATCAGGCAGGACTTCGTCTTTTGCACCGCTTTCAAAACCTGTTCCGTCGGCAGGTTCGGTACTGTCGCCGGCAAAATCATCCATGCCGCCCAAATCACCAAAATCTGGCATTTCAAAATCGTCGCCGGCAGATGATGTTCCTGTTTCGGCAGGTTCTTCAAAATTCATATCGCCGTCGGCATCATCGCCACCAAAAGACCCCAAATCCGGCATTTCAAAATCGTCCATGCTGGACATTGGTTCTGGTTCGGCGTTTGCTTCAATATTTGCGGCATCGCTGTCTGCTTCTCCGGCACCCATTGCGCCCAAATCGTCAAACTGGTCTATCTGTTCTACGGCAGGAGATTCATCTTCATCCGGCAGTTCGCCCAAATCAAAAGTACCGGCGTCAGCAGCCGGCTCGTCTGCCTGATTTTCTGAAGAGTCGTCTAAATTGTCCAATCCCAGGGAATCGAAAATATTCTTGATATCTTCGTCCGTGCTGTCGCTTTCAGCAGAAGTTTCTGCGCCTTCGCCTGCTGCGTCGGTTTCATCTGCGCTTTCGCCGCTTGTTTCTGGTATACCTGCCATAAAATCGTCGCGGTCGTCTATATCCATAATAGATGCAGGGAAAACTACTTCTTCGACAGTTTCACCGCGGGCAGTGCGAACGGCAACTTCGTCGCCAAGTGCGGTAATATCGTTTACAAAATTTTTAAGCTGACTTAATCCGGGCATATTCTAATCTTTCCGTAAAAGTTTGATGCAATTTAAACGAACTTTTTAAAGTCCTACGTTTAATAATCGGTATTTTAGGCAAAGTCTTAACCAAAACCTTTACCTGCGGCTGCTTTTTTCCCCATACTTCCACACTCCCCTTTTCAACGTAAAGCGCCAGTTTTTGGATTATATAATAGAAGAAAAC
>JAKSTR010000010.1 GCA_024402495.1 Treponemataceae bacterium | reverse complement strand
CTTAGCTGCTGCCTCCCGTAGGAGTCTGGGCCGTATCTCAGTCCCAATGTGTCCGTTCACCCTCTCAGGCCGGATACCCATCATCGCCTTGGTAAGCCGTTACCCTACCAACCAGCTAATGGGCCGCGGGCCATTCCCTCAGCGGAGCCACAGCTCCTTTCCTCGTAACCCTCTGACGGTTACGGTCTCATCCGGTATTATCCCTTATTTCTAAAGGCTATCCCGGTCTCAGGGGTATGTCACCCACGTGTTACTCACCAGTCCGCCACTCTAGGAAGGGAGCAAGCTCCCTTCTTGCCGTCCGACTTGCATGCTTAAGACGCGCCGCCAGCGTTCGTTCTGAGCCAGGATCAAACTCTCCATGATTTATTCTTAAGGCATGAAGCCTAAAGATCTTCATTTCAATGCTCAATCCCTTCAATCTTCAATTAAAGGAACCAACCTAAAGGTTGTTTTTTTTACCGGCACCCCTTCAGGAGCACCGGCCGTCCAATTCTCTGTCTGTTTCCAGACGACGAACCTGACCCGGCATTCCCTGATTCCTCAGGAAACGCCGCTGTCTTCTTTTCCTTCCCTGTTTCGTTTCAAATATCTCTTTATTTGTCTTTATCGTTTTCCTCACCTTCTGACGGGTGAGTGTCATAGATACTACTTCTTTTTCCGCTTCCTGTCAAGCGTTTTTCATAAAAACTTTTCAATATTTTTCAAAGTTTTTGCACATTCTGCAACGCTTTTCAACGTTTTGCATTTGCTTAACGTGTTAGTGCGTTACAGCGTGATAAAGTTTATACACCAAACGTCAGGTTTTTGTCAAATGGTTTTTAAACTTTTTACTAAATTTTTATAAAAAAAATTATATTTTTTTTATTCTTCAGTTCCTTCTGCTGTTTCGCCGCCGGCAGCATCTTCTGTTGCGGCAACTTCACATTTTTCAGCCTGTTCAGGTTCGTCTTTTTCTTTCAGCAAAGCCTTTTTCTGCGCAATTTCTTCATTCAACGACGCAATTTCTTTTAAAATCTGCTGAACGGTTTCGTTTTCAGCTGCAATATTTTCACAGTTTTCTTTCGCAAAAGAATCGTAGGCAAAATTACCAAGCTTCAAAATTTCTTTCTGCACCTTACCTTCAAGCTGGGAAATTTCGATGCGGTTTACGCTTTTGTCGCCAAAATCCTGAACCTTTTCGCCTGCCTTAACCAGAGCATCTTTTGAAACTTCAACGCCACGGTCAAGATAATTTTTCATTTTGTTAAAAAAATCACTCATTTTATGCCCCCAAAACAAACAAACCCCGACACAAAGTATCGAGGTATTATTTGATATTATAACAAATTACAATTGTTTTTACAAAGTGCAGAATCAGCTTTTAGAACTGAAAGCGCGGTAGTTTATCCAGCTGAAAATCCTGTGCTTCCTTTCCATATTCGTAAGCCATTCCGTGCTGATTGAATTTGAACCCAGCGAATCGTAAACGGTAGAAAATGCACCGATACTTTCCTTAAAACGTTCAGAAGCATAATCGCCGAAATCCTGTTCCTTCAGCATTTTTGCCCAGTCGCCGCTTTGCGCAAGCAGAACTTCTTTTGCTGCAAGATTCAGCGAGCGTTCTTTCAAGCCCGTATCGGTTGGGAAGCGCTGGGTCAAATCCACCATACGCTCAACGGCTTTGCGCACATAGCGAATCATCCAGTCGTTGGAATGGTCGATTAAATCTTCTGCGTAACCTGTACCCTCACCGGCAGAATTAAACGGCGTAATGCGCGGCAATTTTGTTTTATCCTGAATAAATTCCGAACAGTGTCCCATTTCGATGTCGTCGCGGTTGGCAATCTGCCTGAAAATTTCTTCAAGCCACGCAATGCCTTCGTGCCACTGCTGACCAAAAAAGCTTGAATCAAAACAGCAAAGCGACAAAGCATCGTTATTTTTCAGTAATTCGCTTGCCTGATTTAGTTTTTTCGACTTTTCATCAAGGAAAGTTTTTGCATCAGCCTTCAAACTTGCCAAAGCTTCTTCCGGTTTATAGAAAGAATCTTCTTCCTGCGACCAGTATTTGTAGCCGGTAGAAAGGCGGACATTCTTGCTGTTCAGGAAACCTTCAAGGTTTTCAAGGCTTTCTTCAAAACCAATATCGCGGTTCTGGTCGCGGTAAACGCTTTTCAGCGCAATTTTTTCAACATCATCTTCAAAACCCGGCGCCGCAGCGTTGTCACGGGCAAAAACCGCAAGTGCATTAAAACATTTTGCCGGACCAAAAATACCGTTTTCAGGCACCGGCGTACCGAACAGAAGCCCGTGCGAATCCAGAATCGTATAATGGAAACCATAAGGGCGAATCAGCGATTCAAGCCCCGGAGCATAACCCATGTAAGGCAGCCAGAAACCTTCCGGCGCTGATTCAAAATAATGGCGGTGAGAAATTAAGCCGACTTCAATCTGAGCCTGCACAGCCTGCGGCAAATCGGCATACATCGGCAAATAGCAGTTTGTAGCCGCCGTTGCCAAAAGTTCCAGGTTTCCTTTTTTTGCATAATAGGAAAATTTAGAAAGCAAATCCTGCTGGTAAGTTTCAGTAAAATCCCTGCGGTTTTGAATTGATAAATCCAACTGTTTCTGCGCCAGAACTTTACGCGGATCATCGTCGCCGTATAAGGCAACCTGTTTTTCTCCCAGCGCAATGCCGCGATCCAGCCATTCAATATACTGACTTTGAATCTGCGGGTCGCTTAAAAGGGCACAAAGAGAAGGCGAAAAACACATCATTATTTTGAACGAAACGCCGTCTGCTTCCAGATTGGAAAACATATTCAGCAGCGGCAAATAAGTTTCGCTGATTGCAGTAAAAAGCAGTTCATTCTGCGGCAAAAATTCATCTTCCTTGTGGCAAATGTAAGGCTGATGCGCAGAAATACAAAAAATTAATGATTTTTTCGACATTTTTCTCTCTCTGTTTTGAGATTTATTTTATAAAAGCAGCTGTTTCGCGCAAAATTACGAAAAAGACTGCCGGTGATTCATATAATGGGTGCGGCAAAGTTCGTTAAAACCAGAAAGTTCCAAAACCGGGTCAATTTTTTCTGTCAGCGACTGAAATGTAATTTCCGGGCATCCTTTTGGAATTAATACCTTGCGCGATTTTGCAAGAACACGCGGTTCCTGATTTTTGAATTCTGCAACAAAATCGATGCGCACTGCACTTTCTGCCTGAGAAAGCAAAATATAACGGTCTAAATCTTCATATTTAACGGGAATATCGTAAACTTCAGCAGGTTTTTCGTCGTCAGCCTGCGAAAAATACAGAACGCGCAGAACAAAAGTTGTAAACGTCTTTGTCTGGATAACTTCGCGGTAATCGCTTTCGTTCAAGTCCCAGTAAACAAACGCCCATGCCGGGTTGCGCAGCAAAAGTGTAATTTGGGTTTCGTTATAAGATTTTGGCAAAACCGTATTTGCCTTAAAATCAGAATCGTCGTTCAGTAAATCAGCAGAACTGCTGTCGTCTGCTTCGTCAATGGCTTCCAAAAGCTCGCCAATAATAAAACGGCGGCTCAAGCCTTCAGGTATGTCAATTCCGTAATCGTCAGCCAGGGCAACAAGGTCTGCCGACGTTAAAGTTTCCAAATAATTACGGGAAAGAGCTTCTTTTTCCATAGTGCAAGAATGATGAATTGAAAAAGGCTTTGTGTCAAGTGCACAAAAATGCACTTGGCACGCAGGTTTTAAATTTCTGCATTTTCTGCGCCAGCACAAAAAAACCGCTGTTCAAAATTTGCCATGTGTTCAGGTAAATCTATGTTAAAAGTCTGCATTTTTCCTTCAACCGGCAAAGTAAGGCGCCACGCGGCAAGCATCAGTTTTTTTGCGCCGTACATTTTTTTCAGTTTTTTGTTGACAGAAAAATTACCGTGCTTGTCATCGCCAACAACAGGCGCATTAATAGAAGCCAAATGAATGCGAATCTGGTGCATTCTGCCGGTACCAAGGGTAAGAGCCAGTTTGCTTACTTCAAATTTTTCGCCGTCTTCGCCGGCTTGTACCGCCGAATCAAGCACCTTGTACATCGTCAAGGCGTTTTTTTCTATGCCTTTCGTGCTTACGTTCTGGCTGATTGTACCGTTTTTCTTATTTGGAATTCCTGCCGAAAAAGCAATATATTCTTTAGAAGCCGATTTGCCGGCAAAAATTCTGGTATACTCGGCGGCGGCTTTGGGGCTTTTTGCCACAAGCAGAATACCGGCAGTGTCACGGTCCAGGCGGTGAACCAAATAAACTTTCTGCCCGATCTGCTGAGGCAAAACTTCGTCCAGCGGATGCAAAATTCCCTGTCCGCCCTGTACCGCAAGACCGCTTTGTTTGTTTACAATTAAAATGTCGCTATTTTCATACAAAATGGGGATTTGGTTCATTGGAAAAGTATAGAAAATTTGCGGACACTTAGCAACCATAAAAAATCAGCACACCAATTTGCAAATGGAGGATTTTTTTGAAAACCACAAAACACATTTTTGCATTCTTTACATTTCTTTTTGTATTTTTGGTAATTTTTTCGCCCGAAACTTTTGCGCTTTATCTGGATTCGCCAAGTCTGGGCTACGCAATTGATTTGCCGGACGATTTCAGAATGACCGACAGTAACGGTTTTGACAGCTATCAGTTTTCAAGCGAACTTTTGCCGGTAGAAATTCTTTTGTGCACTTACCAGCCCGGCAAGGCAAAAAACTGCGAAAAAATTGTAAACGAGCTTGTTTACAAATTGAACGGCGCCTGCGACAGCGAAACTTTTACATGGCGCAACCGGGACTGTGCCGTAGCACAGGCTGCGCTGGTTTTGGGCAGCCAGAATTATCTGGGCTGGGCAGCTGCCGCCGAACTGCCGTACCAGAAAGGCTACGTTGCAATGCTGGGCTTTTACCCCGAAAACGACAGGCAGGCGGATATTTGCGAAAACCACATAATTTCTGCAATTGACAGCCTTTGTACCGATCTGGGCGCAAAATACCAGAGCGGCATTTTTACAAGTTTCGCCTACCCTGTTTTGGGCGACGAAGAAATTGAAGTAACAATCGCAGAAAATAAAATTTCCGCCATGATAGACAAAAACGACGCCGAAGCAAGCGAATATTTGATTCAGCGCGAATTTGACATTCTGGTACTGGAAAACAACAACGGATTCGGGCAGGCGGCGTGCCAGCGGTTTTATAAAATGGTTTTCCGCGACAGCTACAAACGCCTGCGCCGGTTCAGTTTTGCGGTACAAAACGCCCTTACCTTTGGCGAAAATCCGGTAAAAAGCCAGCGCGAACTGGTTCAAACCCTTTTAACCTGGACACAGAACTTTGAATACGTGCGCGACAACAATAATTCGGACTTTACGCCGCTGGTAAAGCTTATAAACGGCAACGGCGGAGACTGCGACAGCCGCGCAATTTTGCTTGCGGTTATGCTGCGCCAGATGAACCTTGATACCGCGTTTTTTGTAAGCAGCAAATATTCGCACGCGCTGCTTGGCGTGCAGATTGAAGGCAGCGGCGCAAAAATTAAGGCAGACGGCAAACTTTATACGCTGGGCGAAACTACCGCAAAAGTTGATTTGGGGCTGGTTGCCCAGGAAATGAACGATTACACTGCGTGGATGCCGGTAACTTTTTATAAATAAACAGTTTGCAAAATATAAAAAATGCCGGCGCAAGCTTCAGCAAAAAAAGATTTACCATGCAATACAATGCACGGCAGATTTTTTCAGTTGAAAGCTCACGCAACTTTTTATTCGCCTTGCAAAAAAACTTATAAAAAAAATTGCGGCGGGCAAACCGGGCATGGTAAAAAAATCCGCCGCACTTGCAAAAAACTTCAACAAAATAAAAAGCGTTTAAACATAAAAAAGCCCTTGTATTTTTCTGTTAAAAAAGAAAAGTACAAGGGCTTTTTTTTGGTTCTTCAGCCTGAAATATTTCAGTCTTCTGCAATCAGCAGATTGTAGGCATCCAGCGGATCTTCTACATTAAGCAGCGCATTGCGCAAATCCGGGTTTTTCAGCCGGTTGCTGATAAAAGACAAAGTCTGCAAATAATAAGCGTGCTGGTTGTGTGCCGCAGCAATCATAAAAAGCAGGCGTACCGGCTGGTCGTCAATTGCCTGAAAATCGATAATGTCAACCTTGCTGATGCCAACAGACATAACCAGATCCGTAACAGAGGCAAGGCGCACATGCGGAATTGCAATGCCGCGCCCCATTGCGGTTGACATAAGCTCTTCACGCTTCAAAATTTCTTTGGAAAGTTCGTAGCTGGCTTTAACCTGCGGCGCGGTGCTCAAATTGTCAGCCAGCGCAACCAAAGCATCGTGTTTTGTTGAATGATTCAAAAAAACAATGCGGTCTGGCGAAAGAATATTTTTAATCTGAATCTGGTCAGAAACCAGCGCCGGTTTTGAACCAGCCGAAAGCCGGTCGTCAACCCATTTTTCAATTTCAGATTTCTTGAACCGCCATACGGTACCGATTTTACCGGAAGGAATTTCACCTTTCTGCGCCCAGTCGTAAACGGTGCGTTCAGAAACTCTTAAATATGTTGCAACTTCTTCAATGGTAAGAATATCGTCTTCCACAAAAATCTCCTTGTAAAACAATAGTAAAGGAAGCGGTAAAAATGCAAATTGTTTGCAAAGGTTAAAAATACCGCAACGAAGTGTAGATATTTGAATATTTTGCAGTTATTACGTTTTCTTGTCAAGTATTAGAAAGTTATCGGCGTTTATTGCGTTTATTCGCATAAAAACTTCTAAAATCTCTAATTTAAATCTTTATTATTTCTAATCTTCAACTTTTTATAGTTTTCAAATTTGTGCAAGTTACGGCAAAAAGAAAGGAAACCGGTTTATAAAAACCATTTAAAAAACAAGCGCCGCTGCTTTTTTTTGCAACGGCGCATTTTATAAAATATTTATTTTGCCAGCTCGTGCAAAGAATCGAATGGATAAAGTTCGCCGACGGTAGTTTTTACCGCGTTTTGCCAGTTATGCCCAAAAACAACGGGCACATCTGCCGGCGCAAATTCGCTGATTACCTGGCGGCAGGCACCGCACGGACCAACCGGATAATCAGCTTTTGGGGTTGCAATTGCAAGGGCGCAGAAAGTGCGATAACCGGCGCTTGCCGCGGCAAAAATCGCGCTGCGTTCTGCACAGTTCGTTAAGCCGTAGGAACGGTTTTCAATATTTGCGCCGGTAATCACCTTACCGTCCGGCAGCAGAAGCGCTGCGCCAACCGGAAAATTGGAATAAGGCGAATAAGAATTTTCAGAAGCCTTAAGGGCAGCTTCGTAAAGTTTTTGCAAATCTAAATCGTTCATAATTTTCCTCCAGCTAAAAACCGCGTGCAAAACAGGCGCAAAATGCGCGGCAGATATAAAAATTGTAAATTTTCAATTTATTAGCCGCGCAGATAAATTGCCATGCCAACATAATTGAAGTTTTGGAGCGTATAGTATACCATAAAAAACATGAAATATAGAGAAAAAATGCGCCGTTTTGTGATTTTTGGCGCCGTGTTCATTTTAGTTTATGTAATAATTGCAGCCCTGCCCCTTAACAGCGAATTTTCTATAGATACCGAATATACAATCAATCTTGACGATACGCAGAATGTTGCCGAAGCCGCCGCCGAAACAGGCGAAGAAATTTATCCATTCCGCCTGAAAAATTACTGCGGCTATTTTACGCCGGACGGAAAACTGGTTTCATTGCAGGCAGTTCCTTATAAAGCAGCAATTTGCGATTCTTTTTACAGCCTTTATTCTGCCGACGCAGAAAACATAAGCATTACAAATTCCAGCGGCAAGGAACAGACCGTTTTAAGAACGGCGGGATTTCCGTTCTTGCAGAACAACCGCATCTTTGTTTTTGCACCCGGCGGAAATTCGGTGGCAGAATACACAAGCACCGGCGCAAAACGCTGGATTTACGAAGGCTATAACCCGATTACAGCCTTTAACAGCAGCCAGAAAGGCGCAGTAATTGGCTTTGCAGACGGCGAACTGGTATGCCTTGCCCCAAACGGCGATCAGCGTTTTTCGTTCAATCCGGGCGGCAGCAATTACGAAGTAATTTTTGGCGCAGATATTGCAAAAAAAGCCAATCTTTTCGCCTGTTTAAGCGGAATTGACCAGCAGAGATTTTTGCTCTGTTCTTTTGAAAATTCCCAGCACAAAGTAATTTTTCACGAATTTCTGGAAAAAAATTATAAAAATCAGGCATTCGTACATTTTTCCGATGATTCAAATACGGTTTATTTTCAGTATGCAGGCGGTCTGGGCGTTGTAGACTGCCAGAATTTGCAGAGCGAACACATTGCGGTAAAAGGCGACATCATGCAAATTGCAGAAATTAAAAACAGCGACATAACTTTGGTTTTAACAAAACTGAATTCAAATTTTTACGTTTATCTGCTTGAAAATACAAAAAATCTTATCGGCGATTTCAGTTTTCCGGCAGAAAGTGCCTTTATTTTGGGCGGCGATAGCTGCTTTTTTGTCGGTCACGATGACAAAATCTCCAAAATGTCTATCACCAGAAAATAAAAGAAACACAAAAACCGGCAAAACAATTTGCAATCTGCGCTGTTTTTGCCGCGCAGATACTAATAATTTACTAGAAGCCCAAACTTCGAGTTTCAAATATTTGTCATTCCGAACTTGGTTCGGAATCTGTTTTTGTGGAACAAATCAGAGGCTGAACAAAATTCAGCATGACGGATACTAAAAATTTGCTAGTACTTTAATATGAATTTTACCCGGAATTTTTATAAATATCCGGGATTTTTTTTGCTTTTTTCAAATTATGCCCAATTTTGCTAAATTTGTGTTATAATTGCTTACAACGCTTTGCAACGCAAAAACTGGAGAATCAAATGCAAAAAAACAAAAATATGACCAACAAACTTAAAACTTTCACCTGTGCTTTTGCATTTTGCATTTTTGCAGGCAGCGCGTTTGCCACCGACTGGCCGCAGCAAATTGAAAATCTGAACGAGATTTTTACATATTTTACAAACCAGCGAGGCGGCGCATTTGCCAGCGGTCTGGTTTTTTACCATAATGAACAGATTGTTGCCGCCGAAGACGGCGAAGTTATTATAAATCTTAAAGAATCGCAAAACAGCTGCATGTTCGACTCTCCTTTGGGCAATTCAATCGTTACGGTAAACAGCGACAATTTGATGAGCGTTTACGGCAACCTTGCCCAGCCCGGCGACAGCAGCAGGCAGGCTTTAAAAGAAGGCGATGCGCTTGGCGAAAGCGGAAACAGCGGCTGGCACAAACCGGATGCCGGGCTGGAATATCAGATTGCAGACTGCCAGAGCAAAACCCTTATAAATCCGCTGATTCTGCTGCCCGCAAAAGGCGAATATCCGCATTTTGTGCTGAAAAACCTGATTGTAGTCAACAAAAACGGCTATTCGTACCGTCTGGGCAGCACAAAAAACATTCCGGCGGGCACTTATTCCCTTTATTTTGAACAGACAGAACACCAGCCGCCTTTCCGCATGGCAGTTCTGCTTAATGGTAAAGAAATTGAAAACATAACTTACAATATGCTGAAAAAAAATGGTTCGCAGCTAACTGTAGACGGCAAAAGCAATTATTACTATTCAACAATTTTTCCGGGTCAAAACCGGCAGCTTTTGGCAAACGTTACGCTAAACCGCGGAAAAGCTCTGCTGGTTGTGCAGTCTATGGATTTGAAAGGCAACGAGCGCAATTTTTCGTACAGCGTTGACGTAAACTGAAACCTGCAAATACTGGCAAAGACCCAAATCCCGGTAAATTTTCAACAATACTGCCGGTTTTTATAAAAGCCGCTGGCGAAAGCCGGCACAAACAAAACGAAAACAGAAAAACTTTAAAATACAAAAGGCACCGTAAACCGCAAAAAGTTTCTGGTGCCTTTTATTTTTCAAAATTGAATTCTGCATGAACCACGCAAAATATCAAAATTAACCGTACAAATGTTCAAATTCGTGCAGTTTTTCCAAAGCTTTTTCTTTACAGCCGCCGCAAACAGTACCGATTTTGGTTTTTGCCTGCAAATCTTCCCAGTTACGGGCACCGGCTTTAAAAGCGTCTTCAATATCACGGTCTGTAATGTTCAGACAAGTACAAATAACTTCAACGGTTTCGCTGCCAGCCAAAGACGGGCGGCCGTTTTTTGACAAATAATCGTCAATTGCAGCGCGCAAAGCCTTGTCGCCCAAAACAGAACAGTGAATTTTGTTGTCAGGCAAGCCGCCCAAACGTGCAACAATGTCCTGCGGCTTCAGTTTGTAGGCTTCTTCAATCGGCATGCCCTTAATTGCTTCAGACAAAATTGAAGTTGAAGCAATTGCGCTGGCGCAGCCGTAAGTTTTCCAGCGGCAGTCTGTAATTTTGTCATCAGCGATGCGCAGCAAAATCAGCATCTGGTCGCCGCATTTAATATTTCCAACAATTCCGCGGCCGTCGCATGGCCACGAAGCTTCGTCTTCCAAAAGAACATTTTTAGGATTCATAAAATGTTCTTTTACAACTTCACTGTATACCCAATCTTCCATTTCCTTCTCCTTTCAATTATGCCTGCTGCAAAGTAGACATTTTTCTAAGCATTTCTATAACAGGCGGAAATTTTTCCAAAATATAATCTACGTCTTCTTTTGTTGAATATTTGCCCAAACTGAAACGGATTGAACCGTGCGCAAGTTCCGGACCAAGCCCGGTTGCCATCAAAACGTGCGAAGGTTCCAGGCTTCCGCTTGCACAGGCAGAACCGGTAGAAACCGAAACGCCAAGCAGGTCAAGATGAAGCAGAATGGCTTCGCCCTCTGCGCCGGGGAAAGAAACATCGAGGGTGTTTGGCAAAACTTTTTCCGGGTGACCGTTTACGCGGATATTGGGAATTTTCTGCAAAAGTCCGTCTCGAAGCTGATTGCGCAGGGCGCGCGTATGTTTTTCGTAAGAATCAAGTTCTTTTTTTGCATTTTCTGCGGCACAACCCATGGCAGCAATAACCGGCGCATTATAAGTACCGGCACGCAGACCGTGTTCCTGATGTCCGCCGCGCACAAAAGCATCGATTGGAGCACCTTTTTTAATGTAAAGCGCGCCAATTCCTTTCGGTGCATAAATTTTGTGACCAGACATCGTCAAATAATCAACGCCGGAATCTTTTACGTCAACCGGAATTTTTCCGCATGCCTGCACCGCATCGGTATGGAACAGCGCGCCTTTGTCGTGCGCCATTTTTGCCAGGGTTTTAATATCCTGAATTGTACCGATTTCGTTGTTGGCAGTCATAACCGATACCAGAAGCGGATTTTCTTCCAGCGCCTTTTTATAATCTTCAATTTTAATAACGCCGTATTCGTCTACAGGCAAATAAATTACGTTAAAACCAAAATCTTTCAGACGCTTGCTGCTTTCAATTACGCACGGATGTTCAATCTGGCTTGTAACAACCGTTTTTTTGCCGAGTTTTTGTCCCAGAGACAGCATTGTGTTGAAAACCGTGTTGTTCGATTCTGAACCGCCGGAAGTAAACACAATTTCTTCGGCGCTGGCATTAATCAGACCAGCAATCTGACTGCGCGCAGTTTCAATATGCTTGGCAACCTCGCGGCCGTCGGCGTGCATGCTGGAACCGTTTGCATAAAGGTCAAGCTCTTTTACAAAAAAATCGCGCACTTCTGCCGAAAGCGGCGCAGTTGCGTTATAATCCAGATAAATTCGTTTATTCATAAGAACCTCAGATTCGATATTTTTTTCTTTATTACCTATATAAATATGGTAGTTTTTTCTTATAATTTCAACTATCTAACCAAAAAGTTTTGCGCAATTTTACAGCCGCAGAATTTTATGCAATCAGCAATTTGTTATCTTGCAATAATTTAGCTTTCAATTTGAACGAAAACAAAACCTAGTAAAAAAATAGATTTTCTTTGGTATTTTTTTCTTTCAATTAACGCAATAACCCGCAACCCCGGCAAAAGTTCTGGCAGCGCAAAAAAAAGTACGAACAAATTACATATTTTTTACCCTTTTTTGTAAACTCACGGTAAAATGGAAGATATTCATTTAGTAAAGCATGGCAGAAAGCACCTTGCCCTACATTTTGTGCCAAATTTTGTGCGTACATTGTACCGGCACAGCTGAAGCAATGCTTTCACGGCTCGCCGTAAATACGGATTTTTCACAGGAGATGCGTAATGGAACAGGAAGAATTCAAAAGAAAAAAATCAATTTCTTTTAAAGTAAATATCATGATTGGCATAGCAATGCTACTTATCGCCGTTGCGGTAACGGTCGTAACAAGCAACATCGTAATGACAACTTCAAAAAAAGAAGAAATCAACACCATTATGGTTATCGCTTCAGGCAAGGCAGAAGAAATCGGTTCGTGGCTTGGCGGCACCAATTCAATGCTGAGGGCTTACGCAGAAACCGACGAAGTAAAAAGCGACGACTGGGACATCATTCAGCCGCTTTTGACCAAGGCATACAACAGAATTAACGATACACGCTATCTGTTCCTTGCCTACGTACAGGACAGCGGCCGCGGCTGGACGACCAAAAACGCATGGCTTGATGCAAGACCTCTGCCGTATTTTCCCCCTATTATAGAAAGAAACGAAGACTTTTACATAACGAACCCGTTCATCGGCGCCACAACCAACGAACCGCTTATCATAATTGGTCACGGCGTACGTCAGGAAGGAAGCAGCCGGAATACTTCAATTATGATTGCCGGCATTGAAGGAAAATCAATTTCCAGCATTGCGCAGAAAATTAACATTGGCGGCGCTGGATACGGCGTTATTGTAGACAATGCCGGCGTTTTTGTTGCGCACCCGGACGTAGACAAAGTAATGAAACTGAACATAAAAGACCTTGATTCGCAGGGCTACACGGGAATGAGTGAAATTGGAAGCGACATGATTAACGGCGTTTCCAACATCAGAAAATTTACGGAAAACGGAACAGAAAACTACATGGTATACGTTCCGATTCCAAACTCGCCAAACTGGACGCTTGGAATCATCGTTCCGGACAGTTACTTTAACCGCACGCGCGACAACATCATGGTGCGCGTAATACCGCTGACATTTGCAATCATTGTAATCGTTCTTATTGTAAGTTTTGCACTTACAAAACGCATTACCAAACCATTAACCACAACCGCAAACGCACTTAAAAGAATCGCCGCAGGCGACGGAGATTTGACGGTTCGCCTGGACGTTCTTCATGCCGATGAAGTAGCCGAAATTGGTTTCTATTTCAATAAAACCATAGAAAAAATAGGCACAACCCTGCAGGTTGCCAACGAAAGTTCCCAAACCGTGTCTGGCGTAAGCAACCAGATGGTAGAAAACGTTGAATTTGAAGAAAAAACAATTAACAAAATCAAGTCGCTGACGGATATGCTGCACGGAGAAATTGACAACCAGCATTCGGAAATAAACAGCACGGCAGATTCCGTAGCAGAAATGACCGACACAATCAGCAAGCTTGATTCTGCAATTACCAGCCAGACGGCAAACATCAATACATCTTCTGCGGCAATTGAACAGATGATTACAAGCATTGAATCGGTAAACAAAATATTGATTAAAAACCAGACTTTGATTAACCAGATGGAAGAAAAATCAAACGACGTAAAAACTGCAATGTCTGCTTCGGTTACGCTTACAAACGAAATAAGCAGTGAATCGGACAAACTGCTTGAAGCCAGCAGCATCATTGAAAACATTGCAAACCAGACCAACCTGCTTGCAATGAACGCTGCAATTGAAGCAGCCCACGCTGGCGAAAGCGGAAAAGGTTTTGCCGTTGTTGCTGACGAAATACGAAAACTGGCAGAAGAAGCCGAAGCCCAGAGCAAGAACATTACAACGGTTCTGAATACATTTAAGAACAAAATTGAATCAATTGCAAAAGAATCAACCAAAACGGAAGCAGACTTTATGCAGAGTTTTGACCTTACAACCGCCGTTAAGCAGCAGGAAGAAGTAATTATGACTGCGATGAAAGAACAGAGCGAAGGCGGAAGTCAGGTTATGAAGGCGGTTGCAGACATTGCAGAATCTACCAACGCCGTTAAATCAGGTTCTTCCCAAATGCTGAAAACTTCGCAGGGCATTTTAAGCGACATGCAGAGCCTTACAGCCATCAGCAACAAAATTGGTTCAAGCATTCAGGAAATCAATTCGGACATCAATTCTTTTGAAGAACTGGTACGAAACGTTGAAACAATGGCAACGAATACCCGGCTGCAAATCAATGAACTGAATAACGAAATTGGAAAATTCAAAGTTTAGGCGCAAACAAAAACCTTTATTTTGCAAACAGGCAATCTGAAAATCGTCCGCCAGATGAAACGGCAAAAAGCTGCAAATCGGGCGGATATTTTTTTTAAACGGAAAATATTCCTTTCGCCCAAAAACGGAACAACAAATATCAGATTTTGCAAATTACGGGCAAAAACCATTACCGCTGATGCGGTTTATTCAAATTGAAAAATGTAGTATTCTTTGCACATTGAAATCCAAAGGAAAAATCATGAAATATTTTGACAAGACAGCCAATTTGGAAATTGGCGATGCGCAAATCATTCCATTAAAAGAAATTAAAACTGAAAATTTACAGCAGGAAGTAAAAGAACAGATTGAAAAAACCATTCTGTCGGCTTCGGGCTGGCGAAAAGTTTTTGCCCAAAGCGGCGAAGAAGAAGACAAAACCGACCAGATTGGCGAAGCAAACGCAGTAATAGCGGCACACATGGCGGCAGCTTTTGCAGAATTCATAAAAGCAAAAAGCGGAAAAAATACACCAAAAATTGTTTTAGGCTGCGACAGCCGTCCAACCGGCAGACAGATTGCCGACATCATGATTAGAGTTTTGACCGGCAAAAACGTGCAGGTTGAATATATTTTTATTGCCGCCGCCCCAGAAATCATGGCATACGGCAGGCTTTTTGACGGCTTCGTTTACATTTCTGCAAGCCACAACCCGATTGGGCACAACGGCGTAAAGTTCGGCTTAAACGATGGCGGCGTAATTGCCGCAGGCGATGCAATTCCGCTGGCAGAAAAGTTTAAAACCGAATGTTTAAAAGAAAACGCCGTACAGGTTGCTGCCGCAATGTGCGCCGCGCCCCAAACCGCGCAAATTGATTCAGTTTTTGCAAATGTTGATAAAAGTAAAAAAACCGCGCTTGCACAGTACCGTGCTTTTACAATGGAAGTTATTTCAACATATAAAGATACGGATAAACAGACCCAGTTTGCAGAAAGCATAAAAAGCGCCTGCAAAAACGCACCGGCAGCAATTGTGTGCGACTTTAACGGCAGCGCTCGCAGCATTTCAATAGATGCGGAACTTTTTGCCAGTCTGGGAATCGACTTTTTTTCAATTAACAGCCAGTGCGGCAAAATTGCCCACACTATTATACCGGAACCGGAAAATCTGGTTTACTGCGCCGAAGAACTTGCCAGAATTAAGGCAAAAAATGACAGCGACTGCGCAAAAATGCCGGCGGCAAAAAAATACCAGACCTTTTTGGGCTATATGCCCGACTGCGACGGCGACCGCGGAAACATCGTTTTTTTTGATTCGGTAGAGAACAAGCCGCGGGTTTTAAAAGCCCAGGAAGTTTTTGCCCTTTCAGTTTTGGCAGAACTTGCCGCCCTTGCCTACGAAAACGGCAATCTGGAAAAAACCGCCGTGGTTGTAAACGACCCGACCTCCATGCGCATTGAAAAAATTGCACAGGCTTTTGGCGCACAGGTATTCAGGGCGGAAGTTGGCGAAGCAAACGTTGTAAACCTTGCCCGGCTAAAGCGCAGCGAAGGCTATACCGTGCGCATTTTGGGCGAAGGTTCCAACGGCGGAAACATTACTCATCCGGCGGCAGTGCGCGACCCGCTAAATACAGTTTTTGCCCTCATCAAGCTTTTAACAATTAAAGATCAGGGCGAAAAACCGGGCTTATTCCATATCTGGTGCAAAAAATCTAATCAGGAAGCAAGCTATAAAAACAATTTTGACCTTGCCGACGTTATAAAAACCTTGCCGGCGTTTACCACCACCGGCGTTTCAGAAAAACGCGCCGTTGCAGGCGTTACCCAAAAAGACCACGCAAAATTAAAGGCTTCATACCAGAAAGTTTTTGAAAAGCAATGGAATGAAAAACGCGGCGAACTTTTGGCAAAATATAAAATTGCAGACTATACGCCAATCTGCAACAACGGCACAACCGAAAAAGTTGGAATCAGCGATTACAGCGTTTCGGGCAAAGGCGGCTTGAAAATTTTGTTTAAAGATGAAAATGGCGAAAACTGCGCGTTTATCTGGATGCGCGGAAGCGGAACTGAACCGGTTTTTAGGGTTATGTGCGATGTAAAAGGCGAAAATGCGCAGGCAGAAGCTGAATTATTGGAATGGCATACCAAAATGCTTTTGGAAGCTGACGCGCTTTCTAAATAATTCAGTTTGCGGCGCGCATAAAAATTGAAAATTTACAAAGGCCACAGGTTGAAAAACTTGTGGCTTTTTATTTGCGCAACGGCTTTATCATTCTGCGCTTGCGGCAAGGTCTGTTAATTTTTCAGTTACGGCACGGCAAAAATATTTTTGCGGGCTATTTAATTTTTCAACTGTTAAAATAGAAAATACACGAAAATTGTTGAAAAGCTTGCAATTATTTGCATTGTATGCTAGATTTTGAATTACCAAATCAAACACACTCTAAGTAATCATTTACACTTTTAAGGAAGGACGCTATGGGAATGCGGGGTGAACTTTATACCACTCAAGTTGTACTGGATAACCGGTCTTATTTTTTTAATGTTAAAGAAAACCGTACCGGCGATGTATTTTTGCAGGTTGTAGAAAGCAAAAATAAAAACGGCGATGAATTTGACCGGCATGCGATTGTAGTTTTTGCTGACGATATGCAAAAATTCTGCAAAGGTCTGGAAGAATCACTTGGTTTTATTGAAAAAGACCGCAAAACCAAAGCAAAGGCAAAAGCTGAAAAGAAAGCTGCAAAAGAAGCTAAATATGGTTTTGGTGCAGCAGACGCAAAAACCGGCAAAAAAAAGGTTTACCGCAAAAAAGAAACCGAAGATGAACGTCCTGCATACAAAAGCCCGGTTAAAAAAACCGGCAGGGTTCACGTTGTTTCAAAACTTCCTGAAAATAAATAAATACATAAAAAAACCGGCAAAAACTGCCGGTCTTTTTATTTGCGCCAGTTTAATCCATAGCACAATTACGCCGGGATCTGTTCATTTTTTATAATCAAAACTTAAGCGCTGTATCGGCGAAGGCCCGATTTTCTGACAGATTTCCCGGTGGGCTTTGGTAGGATAGCCTTTGTGCTTTTCGTAACCGTATTCGGGATACAATTTTGCATATTCACACATTTTCCGGTCGCGGCAAGTTTTTGCCAAAATAGAAGCCGCCATTACTTCAGGATATTTTCCGTCGGCTTTGGGTTCGGCTTTTGCATTTACGCCAATTTGCGGCACAAAAGTACCGTCTATAATTGCTGAAATCGCCAGATCACTTTCTTCTGCCGATTTCAGCAAGCCTTTTTCGCAAAGCATTTGAACCATTGCGTTAAAAGCCCGCTGCATTGCCAGAAGGCTTGCCTGCAAAATATTTATTTCGTCAATTTCGGTGTGGCTGCTTTCGGCAATGCCATAAGCCAGCGCCTTTTCTTTTATCAAGGTTTCAAGGGCGGCGCGTTTTTTTTCAGAAAGTTTTTTGGAATCGTTTAACAGTTCAACGGGAAAATCGCCGGGCAAAACCACGCAGGCGGCAGTAACAGGTCCTGCTAAAGGGCCCCGCCCTGCTTCGTCAATTCCACAAACATATTTGAAGTTTTCCATTCCCTATTCCCACGCCAAGCGGCTTTCAATTGAAGAAGAATCTTTCCAAACCGGAATAAACGAACCGGCGTAATCAGCGAAATTCTGCATTGCGCTTTGGTCAACGTAATAATTACAGCCAAAAAGTTCCGCGCCTTTTGGACGTTTAGCCGCCAGCATATAGCGCACTTTAAACAATTCCAGGCTGCTGTTGCTAAGCGAAAAGGCTGAAATCATGTCGCCGGTGCCGGAAACCCTGAAGTTTTCCGCAACGATTTTAGAATCCTGGGCAACAAGCCCCAGCGCACTTGAAGAATTCTGCATTGTAATGCCGGTATTTTGGGCAAAAAAACTGCCGTTAGAAAGCATTAAAACACCGTTTGGAGCAGAACCAGTATAAACAAGCTCGCAGGCATCAAAAGTAAGCTTGGAATTTTCACTTTTTATGATGGGTTCTGCAAAAATATAGTCTGCAAAATTTTCTTCACCGGCAGATTTTTCAAAAACAATACCGAATGCCGAAAAATCGCAGGCTTTAATATTTATGCAGCTTTCGCTGTCAAACGCCAGAAGTGCAGAATCATCGGCAATCAGTCGCAAATCCCGCAAAAGATTCAATTTTTCACTTTGGCTGAAAGCGCCGCGCAGATGCAGAACCGTATAGTCACGGCAGTTGGCACAGCGCAAAGCTTCGGCAAAAGTTGAAAAAGGCGCATTTGGCGAACCATCGCCGGCATCGCCCGCGCTAGAATCAAGGTAAAAATTGTTATTGTCAACAACGGCGCGGCAGGCAACGGTTTCGCTTTTATTGCCGGCAGAATCCTGAGTATAAGCATAAACCGTGTAAGTTACAGCGTATTCGTCATCGCCTTCAAGGTTTATTTTGCTGCCCACAAGCGGAAAAAAACTCAGCTCGTCAGCAGCTTCGGCGCTTTGGCTGTCGTCTAATTTCGCATAAAAATCGATATACGAACGCTCTTCGTCAATTGCGGTAAAAACTTTTTCGCCGGCGCTTACCGCTACCGTTGCAGAATTGCGGAAATATTCTTCGGTGTTTACAATTTTCAGTTTTGGCGCTTCGGGCGGACATTTATCAATCGTAAAGTTTACGGGAATTTCGCCCTGACGAATATTGCCGTAATAAATCGCAAGATTCAGGCTGAACTGGTGCGAATCGCCGTAAATTGTGTCTACATAAAAAGATGTAAGCGGTTTAGAAACACCCTTATGATCTTCAATTCTGAATGTGTAAAGGGAATTTGAACAGTGAAGTTCTACCGGCGCATTGGTAATGCCGTTTTTAGGAACACCCAAAATTGTCGGCTTTGCCGGTAAATCTACAAAATCGCTGAATGTGTTAGTTTTCCACGCGATGCGGTGTGTTTTGCTCCGGTCAATGTAAAAAGGTTCAACATAAAGCCGCCAGCCCGTGCCGTCCACCGAATAAAAAATCTGCTGTCCGCTTGGAAAACTTACGAAATTCCAGTCAACAATTTGAATCGGCGAAGAAATTGTCTGCTGCTGGCTGATATCGGTT
Organism: Treponemataceae bacterium; assembly: GCA_024402495.1. Taxonomy (GTDB): domain Bacteria; phylum Spirochaetota; class Spirochaetia; order Treponematales; family Treponemataceae; genus UBA1240. The sequence goes on along the minus strand of JAKSTR010000010.1, from coordinate 28,890 downwards.
TGCGGTGCGTCGCGGGTACGCAAAACGTAGCGGTAAAGCTGGTTGTTACTGCTCACCACCAGCGGCAAAAGCGAATCCACGCAAGACGGAAACTGCTGGTAAAGGGTGCGGCCTTTTAAATTGGGCGCAATTTCATCGCTAAAACTGAAAAGTGCATTTTGCGGCAGCGGAATTGGCGAGCGGACACCGCAGTCTACAAAGGCTTCAAGCTGCTTGTACGGAATCGGATCGCGGAGATTTTTATTTTCGTTTACCGTATAATTGATTTCACGTTTTTCAACATTGCCGCTGGCACTTACAATGGCAAGGCTTAATTTTACATCGCCGGTCAAATCAATTAAAACAGGCTCATCATAAGCAAAGCCAAAATCCAGCGGGTCGCTTTCCCAAAATGAATAAAAAACTTCTGTTCCTGCCGGAACATTCAGTACCAGACTCTGGCGGTTTGCCCATATTCCTTCAACCGGGCTGATTATTTCTACATTTTGGTTTTGATTGGGATTTTTGCTTAACAGAATTTCTTTACTGCGCGTACCGGCTGCATTCTGGCACCATGCACTTACGCTGTCGTTATAGTTTATTGCCAGATTTTCGCCGTTCTGGGCAAAACCGCCGGTAACTTTACCGGTAAAAGAATCATAGACCCGATAGCAGACAAGTTCGCCGCTTTTAACGGAAAAAGTATAGACAAAGCCACCTTTTACCGCCTGTACGCTGTAGGAAGGGGCTAAAAGCGTTTGCGCATTTAAAATAAATGCGCAAAAAAATAACAGAAAAATCGCAAAAAACGTTTTTAAATGTGGCTTTGTCAAAAAATTCCTCGCTTTTTTACTATTTGGCAAACAAACCTATTTTTTCAGAAGTGGTTCCAGAACATCGCGCAAAGCCGGGTCTGCTTTGTAGTAATGTTCTTCAAGTTCTTCGCTCGACAATCCTACAAGTTCGTGACTCATATAATGAATCCAGCGGTCTTCTTCCGGCTTGTTAATTTCAAATTTGCGGCACCAGTAATCAGGCTGAATCGGCAGCTGTTCGTTCTTATAAGTAAAATATTTGTAATCGTGTACAACAACTTTAATGTCTTTTCTTGGAATACCCTTTTCCAAAAGCGTTTCAACCAAAAAGTTGATTGTTCTGCCGGTATCAAAAATATCGTCAATTAAAAGAATTTTGTCACCGTTGCGCAGATGTTCCGGATTATAAGTCCAGCCGTCAATCATAACCCTGTCCTGCGACCGGATATCGGTATAAGAACGGGCAACAACTGCTGCATAAAGAACCGGGCGTTCACCTTTGCGGGCAATTTTAAAATATTCACTGATAACGTTGCCCATATAGGCACCGCCACGCAGCGGAACATAAATAACATCAGGAATAAAACCATCTTTTACAATACGGTCAGCCAGTTTTAAGGCATCGTTACGAACAACATCATAAGGTAAAAATTCTTTAAACATAAAAACCTCAAAGGTAAAATAGAAAAAAGTTGAAATTATTCTACACCTTAAAAAACAAAAACACAAGTTAACAGCAAAGCCCGGCGAATCAGAATCATTTCCTATTCACCGGGCTTTGTTCATTCTTGCAAAATCTTAAGATTTACACATTTCAACTAAAATTATCTTTTGCGGTCAAAACGGTACTTTACGGTAGAAATTGAATGACCGTCGCGAACAATATCAAACCAGATTTCTTTTTTGTCGCTCAAATCCATGGTGGCGTAAAAGTCTTTAATTTCTTTTACTTCCTGCCCGTTAACCGCTGTAATAATATCGCCAACCTGCAAACCAAGTGTCGCAGCAGGCGATTTTGCCTGTACCGAAGCAACCGCAACACCGTTCACCTTGCTGTTAAGCTTCAATTCTTTTCTGATTTCCGGTGTAACTGGTGCTGCAATAAATCCAGGCCACAATTTGCTTGAATCTGTAACAGTTGCGTCGGTGCGTTCTTCAACAATGGCTGTAACCGTCATCTGCTTGCCGCCGCGAATCAATGTAAACACTGCTTTCTGTCCGACAGGCAAATCACCTACTTCACGCACCAGCTGGTCACTGGATTTAACGTCTTTTCCGTTCAAAGCAATAATGTAGTCTCCTGCCTGTACACCAGCTTTTGCAGCAGGCGAACCCAAATAAACCTGAGCGGCAAGAACACCGTTTTTATTTTTTACGCCAAGTTCAGCCTTGTAAGAATCAACAACGTCTGTCAGCTGAATGCCCATCCAGCCGTAAGTAATTTTTCCGCCGCTGATAAAATCATCAATTGCCTTTTTTACGTTGTTGATAGGAATTGCAAAACCCAAACCCTGCGAACCGCCAGACTGGGAACTAATCCAAGTATTAATTCCAATAATTTCGCCGTAAATATTTACCAGCGGGCCGCCGCTGTTACCCTGGTTAATGGCTGCATCAGTTTGAATAAAGTCGTTAATGTTGTCAACTTCTGCACCGGAACGACCGGTTGCACTGACAATTCCCTGTGTAACCGAAGAATAATATCCCAGCGGCGTACCCATTGCAAAACAAATGTCGCCGGTGCGTACTGCATCAGAATTACCCAAAACTGCCACCGGAATAGAATTATCATCGCATTCAAAAGAAACCAGCGCAATATCCTTGCGTTCATCTGCACCAACAAGCTTACCGGTAAAAATTCTGCCGTCGTTCAATTTTACGGAAATTTCAGAAGCCTTGCCTGCAACGTGGTTGTTTGTCAAAACGTAGTACAATTTTCCATTCTGGCGGACAATTACACCAGAACCCAAGCCCTGCTGTTTATATTCACGCTGTTCGCCCTGTTCGTTGCCCTGATTAAAAAAGAAAAACGGAAAACCTTCAAAAGGATTCATAATCTGCTGAACTTTTGTTTCTACAACGTCAAGTTCTACAACCGAAGGCAAAACACCGTCGCTTACGGCGCGGTTTACGGTCTGCAAAGCTTCTGCAATAGACAAGGCATTTGCAGGAATTTTTACAGAACTTTTGCTTTCGGCAAAGGCTGTATTTGCGTCCGGTTGCTTTGCCGAACAAGAAAAAGTAAAGAAAGCAACGCCAAACAAAGCAGTTGCCGCCACTGCAAGACTATTTTTTACCCATTGTTTCATTCGTTTCATAAACAAACCTCCAAAATGACACAGCAAAATGCTGCGGAAAATTTTTTACAGAATCAGTGCCTCAATTATTGCCAAGGCAGTTACATTAAATTTGCAATTTGCTTTGCATAAACTTAATATACTCTTATAACCTTTCAAAAGAAAAATGTTTACAGCTTTTTTCCTTAATTTTTCATTAAGATTTTTTAATTTTTTTAAGCCGAACTTAAAAAAAACACGCCGCTGCAAATAAAAAAAGCCGGGTTTTGCAGAAAATTGCAAAAGCTCCGGCAATTTCATTCAGTTTTCTTCTATTTTCTACTATAAAAAAATGCATTTAAGCAGAAAAATATAAACGCCCTTTGCCGGCTAAAAACGCCGCAAGAACAGAAAAAATTACAGAATCGTTAAAATTTCTGTATGATCTGCAAAAACGGCAACTGTATGTTCTTCGTGGCACGAAACTTTACCGTCTTCAGTCAAAACCGTCCATTCGTCCGCAGAATCAACGTAAACATCTGCAACACCAAGATTTATCATCGGTTCAATTGCCAGAACCATGCCAGCCTGAATGCGCGGATTTACGCCGCGGCCGGGCACGTTTGGAATATTCGGCTCTTCGTGCACGCTTAAGCCAACACCGTGACCGCAGTAATCGTAAACAACGCCGTAACCTGCCTTGTCTGCAATTGCATATACCGCTTTGGAAATATCGCTGATGCGGTTGCCAACTTTGCAGGCGGCAATACCGGCATCAAGGCACTGTTTTGTAACCTGCATAAGCTTTTCAACTTCCGGGCTAACTTTGCCAATGGCAATCGTGTGGCTTGAATCGCTGATATAACCGTCCAAATCTATTCCAACATCAATTGAAACAATATCGCCGTCGACAATCTTTCGTTTTTTTGAAGGCACACCGTGAATAACTTCATCGTTTACAGAAATGCACGCAGCGCCGTCAAAACCTTCGGCATACCACGCAGGTTTGCCGCCGTGCCCAATAATAAATTCGCGGCACAAATCGTCAACATCGCGGGTACTCATTCCGGCTTTTACCTGCGGCAAAACTTCGTTAAACATTTGTGCCAAAAGCTTGCACGATTTACGGATACCATTAATTTGTGTTTCATTCTTAAGCCTAATCATTTCTTTTCCTCAAAAACGCGAACAATTAGCCGCGTCTAATCTATATTTATAAAAAATTATTTCAGAAAATTTACATTTCTGCATATTTTCGCCTGTAACGCGCCGGCACTGAAAGCTGCGGATCGAGCTGCAAAGCCTTACGCAGGCAAAGCGCCGCAGTATCAGCATCGCCCAAACGGTCGTAAGCTTCGGACATGAGGCGCAGGAAAAAAGCTTCGTCTTTTTTACCAAAATCCAAATCAAAGGCATCTTCCCACGCGTCCAAAGCAAGCTCGTCATCAATGTTTCCTGCAAGCTGAGTGCGAAGCAGATTGCGCGTCAAATTCATTACTTCGGGGAAAAAATGCCTGAAATACGCATAACTGTATTCCATGCGAATTATTTGCGCCAAAAGCAAATAGGCGTCGTAAAACTCATTTCTGAAAATCAGCTCTTCCGCAAGAATAAAGCCGCAGTCCATAAAATCTTCACGCGTAAACCAGCGCGACAGAGAAAAATCAACGCGGCTAAGCGACATCCTCTTGTATTCTTCAACCGCATCATCTTCACGCTGATGCATCAAATCGAAAAAAATCAGCTTGCAGCGGCTTTCTTCGTCAGTGCGGCTTAAAAGCCACAAACGATAGTCAAAACTTTCTTCATTTCTGGAACCGCGGTCATAACGAGAAGCATAAATCGCGTCAACCATCGAACGCTGATGAGAATCAATTAAAGTCTGGTAAGCCTTTAACAAACGCTGAAACTGCCGGGTATCGGCGTTTTCGCTGGAGGAAAGATCGGGATGTAATTCTTTAGCCTTGCGGCGAAAAGCACTTTTTATTTCTGCAATGCTTGCAGAAGAAGAAATGCCTAATATCTTGTAACAGTCTTCCACAAAAAAATCAGCCTATTTTTTTGCCAACTACAACAGAATGTTCAGCATTTTCAATTACTTCAAAATAATCAAGTTTCATGCCCTGTCTTTCAAGCTGGTCCATCAAAACATTGCACATTTTGTTGGAAGAAAGACCAAATTTCAAAACCAGAGCACAGCCCTTTTTGCCCGCAGCACTTCCGCAGGAAGCAAAAAGTTCTTCAAGTTTTTTTACAGGCTTTGCGCCAATAAACTGAAGCGAAGGCACAACAACCGCAATATATTCGTAATACGCAATATGAAGATTTTCTGGTGAATCGTGCACAGCATCAAAGATATCAACCTGATTGTCGCGCGACTGGGCACCTTTTACAAGATTTTGAAGTACAGTTTTATGTTTAGGGTTGTCGTTATCAAGCGAATGTAAAATTAATGTGCGCATAAATTCCTCTTTTTAAGCCATTTTATACAAATTTTCTATGTTTTCTTCTTTTACAACCAAAACCGAACAATGGGCTTCAAGCAAAATCTGCCGGTAAGAAGAAGAAATAACATCGCGGCTGTCTGAAGCAGCCTTCTGGAAACCGCCAAGCAAAATCAATTCAGATTCAATTTCGTTTGCAGCTGCCACAACTTCGGCACATACAGAACCTTTACGAATCTGGGTTTCAATTTTTATGCCTTTGGAAGCGGCAATATTTTCTGCATATTTTAAATAACGCTCGCCGTCTTCAATCAGACGTTTTTCGCATTCTTCACTTTCTTCCTGAACCAGAAATTTAGTCAAGGTAAGGCGCTTTATAGTGGCAGTGTCTACAACGTACACAACTTTCACGTTGCATTTGTACAATTTGGCAAGCAAAATTCCATATTGAACAGCGTGAATTGAAGCTTCAGAACTGTTTACAACAACTAAAACGTTTTTGAATAAAGTCTTAATCAAATTCAACTCCTGTTTTGTTTTGCCTTCAATGTTTTCAAAACAAAAACATTTTCGCGCTCGCGTTCTTCAAGAACACTTTCAATATAAACTTTTGTTTCGCGGGTCTGCGGAACAACCATTTTATCAAGCGCATTTACGCGGCGCTGTGTTTTTTTAACTTCGCCGGCAAGACGCCAAACAATGGTTCTAATCGATGCCATTTCGGTAAGCAAACGCAAAAGTTCAAAAAATTCTACCATTACCTTGTCGGTATCAGCATAAGAATCCAGAAACGAATAAAAAAGCTCGCGTTTGGGCAGCTGCACGTCCATAGAAGAAAACTGCATGCCGCCGAGAGTTATCTGTTTTTCGGTAAATTTATAATCGTAACTTACAACACTGCTCATCTGCTCGGCACGGTCGCCACCGACAGCTAAAAGCATGTTTTTCAATGCCGGATAAGCCCGTTCAATGGCTTTATCAATGTCACGTTCAAGCAGCTTAACCTGCTCTACCATGTGCATCAATTCCATTACCAAAATCTCGCGTTTCTGCTCCAAAAGTTCATAACCGTCCTGAGCAGTGCGAAGCTGTTCTTTTACCATCAAAAGGTTTGATTTTGTTGGCGCAATATTCAATTTTGCCATAAAAACCGCCTAAAATTACAAGAAAAGTTAAACGAACACAAAATTTACGCCGTCAGGCAGAAATTTTATGTCCGTTCAATTTTTTAGTTTTCTTCTTTTGGAAGATATTTTTCAATATACTCGCTTTTAATGCGGTAAAGTTCGTTACGCGGCAAAAGAGAAAGAACCTTCCAACCAATATCCAAAGTCTGTTCAATTGTACGGTTTTCAAATTCGCCCTGAGTCAAAAATTCGCTTTCAAAAGCTTCGCCAAAACGCAGGTACATTTTGTCGCCGTCAGAAAGTTCTTCTTCTCCGATAATCGAAGCCAGGTTGCGAATGCTTTTTACTTTTGAATAAGCTGCAAAAAGCTGGCTTGAAACATCTTTGTGGTCTTCGCGGGTCATTTTTGCACCGATACCGTCTTTCATCAAACGGCTTAAGCTTGGCAAACCGGCTACCGGCGGATACATACCGCGCTGGCTAAGTTCGCGGTCAAGAACAATCTGACCTTCGGTAATATAACCGGTCAAGTCAGGAATCGGGTGCGAAATATCGTCGTTCGGCATGGTCAAAATAGGAATCTGCGTAATAGAACCGTTTGAGCCCTTGATTTTTCCAGCACGTTCATAAAGTTCGGCAAGGTCAGAATACAAATATCCCGGATAACCTTTACGACCTGGAACTTCGCCGCGGGTTGTAGAAATTTCGCGCAAAGCTTCACAATAGTTGGTCATATCAGTCATTACAACCAGAACGTGCATGCCCTTTTCGTAGGCAAGATATTCGGCAGCCGTTAATGCACAGCGCGGCGTAATGATACGTTCAATAGAAGGCGCATCTGCCAGCGACTGGAACATTACAACTTTAGAAAGAACACCTGACTGTTCAAAAGTATCGATAAAGAAACGCGCAACGTCGTATTTAATACCCATGCCGGCAAAAACCATAACGAAGTTTTCGTCCGAATTACGGATTTTTGCCTGACGGATAATCTGCGCAGCAAGTTTGTTATGCGGCAAACCGTTTCCGCTAAAAATCGGCAGTTTCTGTCCACGAATCAAAGTATTCATTCCGTCAATCGAACTAATTCCGGTCTGAATAAAGTCGCGGGGATAAACACGCGCATAAGGGTTTATAGGGTAACCGTTTACGTTAACTTTTTTTGAAGAAATAATTTCAGGATAACCGTCAATCGGTTTTCCCAAACCGTTGAAAATACGTCCCAAAAGACCCTCGCTAACACGAAGTTCAAGCGGTGTTTCCAAAAATTCAACTGTTGTATTTTCAAGGTCAATACCACTGGTAGAACCAAAAATCTGTACGATTACAGCTTCTTCAGAAATATCAATTACACGACCGGTACGTTTTTCGCCGGTGCGGTCACGAACCGCAACAGTTTCACCGTAAAATACGTCAGCGGTGCGTTTTACAACAACAATTGGGCCGTCAACCGAGCTGACACCCCGATATTCTATTCCTTTCATCGCACTTCCACCTTGCGGTAAATCTTTTCTAATCCTTCAAACTGTTCAGTCATGTGACCAGTAATTGCAGTAATTTCACTTAATTTGTCGTTTGCAATAGAAGTTTTAATACGAACAATTTCTTCGCGTACAGGCAATGCGGTAACTTTTACCAAAGGTGCGCCGCCTTTTATCAAAGCAAGTGATTTTTCGTAAAATTCCATAATAAGCGACAAAATCATAATCTGCTTTTCTGGCACAGAATAAACGTCAATATCATCAAAAGCATTCTGCTGCAAGAAACCGTTTTTAATCATTTCAGCAATTACCAAAATCAAACGGTCTGCATCAGGCAAAGCATCCGGTCCAATCAGGCGGACAATCTGCTGAAGGCGCTGTTCACGTTTCAGCAAATCCAGTGCCTGCTGGCGAACTTCTGCCCAGCGCGGGTCAAGTTTGTCCCACCAGCTGCGAACTTCATCAGCATATTCAGAATATGAATCAATCCAGCCGATAGCCGGATAGTGGCGCGCGTTCGCAAGTTCGCGGTCAAGCGCCCAGAAGCAGCGGATAAAGCGTTTGGTGTGCTGAGTAACAGGTTCACTAAAGTCGCCGCCTGGCGGAGAAACTGCACCAATTACCGAAACTGAACCTTCGCTGCCGCACAATGAAGTTACACGACCGGCACGTTCATAAAATTCGGCAAGACGTGTAGGCAGATATGCAGGGAAACCTTCTTCTGCCGGCATTTCTTCCATACGACCGGAAAGTTCGCGCAAAGCTTCTGCCCAGCGGCTGGTAGAGTCTGCCATAATTGCAACAGCCATACCCATATCGCGGTAATATTCAGCAAGCGTAATACCCGAATAAAGTGAAACTTCGCGTGCCGCAACCGGCATATTAGAAGTATTTGCAATCAAAATGGTACGTTCCATAAGCGAACGCCCTGTTCTTGGGTCAATCAAGGTTGGAAATTCGGTCAAAACGTCAGTCATTTCGTTACCGCGTTCGCCGCAACCAATGTAAACGATAATATCAGCATCGCACCATTTGGCAATTGCGTGCTGTGTCATGGTTTTACCAGTACCAAAACCACCCGGAATTGCGGCAGTACCGCCTTTTGACAACGGGAAGAAAACGTCGATTACGCGCTGACCGGTCATCAAAGGTTCGGTTACTGTTAATTTTTCTGCATAAGGGCGAGGCTTACGAACCGGCCAATATTGAGCCAGCATAATTTCTTCGCCACTGTCCGTAACAGCAACGGCTTCGTTAATTGTATATTCGCCTTTCGGCATAATTTTGGTAAGTTTTTTACCGCGAATTGTCGGCGGCACCATAATTTTATGCAGAACTGAAGCAGTTTCCTGAACAGTACCGATAATTACGCCGGGCTTAATTTCATCACCGGCAGACAAAATCGGGGTAAATTCCCATTTTTTTTCTTCATCAAGCGGGGTCGTGCGTTCGCCCGGCAACAAAAAAGCACCTGAAGTATTGTACATTGTTTCCAGCGGACGCTGAATACCGTCGTAAATCGTTCCGACAAGCCCCGGTCCCAAGCGAAGCGAAAGCGGGCGGTTGTTAGAAACAACTTTTTCACCAATCGCCATACCGGTATCATCTTCATAAACCTGAATGGTAGCAATTCCATCTTTAAGACGAATAATTTCACCAATAAGTTTTGCTTCACCAACGTCAACAACGTCATAAAGACCGCAACCGTCAAGCCCTTCTGCATAAACAATTGGTCCAGAAATTCTGGTAATTTTGCCTTCAATCATTGTGTCAATCTCCCGTCAAAAAGGGTGTTGGCAAGCTCAAATCGGCTTGAATCTAAAAGAGAACTTATGAGCTCGGTTATTGTAATTCTACAACGAATGAAACGGTCGTCAGTTTCAATTAACATACCGTTGCAAATGTTTGTATCACGGGCAACAGTTTCGCTGATCTGTTCATATTTACTAACCTTGCTGTCAGCAAATTCTTTTTTAATCAAATCTTTAATTGCAGTTTCACTAAAACCGTGATACAAAACTGAAAAATTCTTACCTGCAAGGGCACTTTTAAAACCCTGAGAGAATTTTGCTAATAATTCTATTTTTTTTGCCTCGTTTAACGAAGCAATATAGTTGTCAATGGCTGTATTAACCGCAGAATCTTCAAAAGAAACCAAAAAACGTTCTTTTTCAAGAGGCAAAGCAGCGGCTAAGTCGGTTTTGTAGCTTTCTAATTTTTTTGCATACAAAGCCTTTTTTTCGGCGGCAGTTTTCTCAATCTTTGCCTGATTTTCATCAAGCAAAACCTGCCCGTCGGTTTCGGCACGTTTAATCAGGCGTTCAGCCTTACGGCGTGCATCTTCTTGTATCTCTTTATCTAAGATTTCCGTTGAACGAAATTCTTCCATTGTAAAACTCTCAAAAATTAAACAGAAATACCAATTGCTTCACGAATGGCATCTGTAAGGGTTTTCTTTCCTTCTAAATGCCCGTTAATGCCAGGAATTTCAACAATCAACGGAAATTTTCCCGTCTTTTGCCATTCACTTACTTCATCTTCAAGCATTGAAGAAACTTCTTCTGTCAAAATAAGCACTTTGACACGTTCCTCTGTTACCGGCATACCGGCAATTACGCCACCTTTTCCGGTAACTCGGTTAAAGGAGTCAAGGGCTTCTGTACGGTTTACGACAACATCGCCCTGCACTCCAACCAAGTTGAAAGCCAAAACGAGTTCCCGTTCACCGATAACAAAGTATTGCACCGTGTCTTATCCTTACATGATGATAATAAGAAGTCCTACGAGGAATCCCCACAAACAGATACCTTCAGCAAGACCAACAAATGGAAGGGCTTTACCAGAAAGTTCAGCGTTTTCGGCCATAGCGCCCATAGCAGCAGAACCAATCTTACCAACAGCCATACCACCACCAATGCATCCAAAACCAACAGCAAAAGCAGCAGCAAAATACTTCAATGATGAACCGGCTGCAGCAGCAGTTGCTTCGTCACCAGTTGCAGCAAAAACAGCAGCACCGGCAAAACAGAGAAGAACAGCAAGAATGATTTTCTTAGCATTCATAGTCAATACTCCTAAACTACTTATATTTGAACTGGAAAGGTTTGAATTCAACGCCGGTTTCGTTAAAGAATTTTGAGAAAAACTCATAATACTGCAAACGAAGAACCTGAATTGCAACAATCATGCCTTCCAGAACAATAACAACAACATTTCCCAGCAAAATTACGGCAAAACCGCCAACTCCGCCGACAAGTTTGTTCATTTCAAAAATAATGTAACCCAAAACTACGTGTGCCAAAGCAAAAGCACCAACACGAAGGAAACTTACAGTGTTCGACAGATAGTTTGAAACAACTTCAAGCAGTTCAACAACACCTTCAATAATTCCTGCAAAAAGTCCATTTTCAAAAACAGGTTTTTCGTGTTCCAGCAAACGTTCCAGCGGGTGTGCAAAGAAAACGCCCAAAAGCGTAATGCCAATTACAACCCAGTCGTAAACTGCAATTTTGTGCTTAAAGCCTGCAATACGAATTGCAAGCACAACCACGTACCAGAAAAAACATGCACCGCAAAGTCCGGTCTTGCCAAAGAAAGCGTTTCCGTATCTTTTAAGCGCAATATTATTCAAGAAGTTAAGAATAAGCCCCAGCGAGTTAATAACGAAACCAACCGAAAGCGTGAAACCAAAGAAAATGAAAACCAGAGCCAAAGTATCATCACTTGGCATAAGGTGCAGAATCGGTGCGAAAGCATTTTCTTTACCTACAAACAAACCGGTAACAAAATATGCAAAAGGTTTCAGAAGTTCATCATTTGTAAAGAATTCGCCGGTTAAAAGCCCCATTATCGTACTGGAAACACCAATCGAAATGAAAACCAGACCATATTTATTCCAGCCGCCGATTTTTACAAGATTAAAGTGCAGCAGCAAACCGACAATTACGAAAACAAGCCCCTGCCCTGCATCACCGAACATAATGCCGAAAAGCAAAGTGAAGAAAATTGCGACAAACGGCGTCGGATCAATTGTTCCGTATTTTGGCGCACCGTAACTGAACAGAATACCTTCAAAACTTTTAATAAACTTACCGTGCGAAAGTTTTACAGGCACTTCTTCACGCCCGTTGCGGACAGCAGCAACTTCACTTGGCTGATACTGCCTTACGGCGATGCGGCCCTTTGTCAGATTATCCAGTTCTTTTATCAAATTGTCGCTTTCTGCAACCGGAATCCAGCCGGAAATTCTGTAAACCAGTTCTGTCGATTCAAGTTTGTCGCGCAAATTCTGCACCTGCATACCAATGGAAAACTGTTCCAGAAGTTTAAGCACGTCGTCTGCGTGGGTTTTTGCGTAAGAAGTTCTTTCTTCTTCAAGCAGCTTGATTGCAGATTCCTGACTTGCGATTTCATTTTTCATTCCTTCAAGCATGTCATCAGGAATGCCTTTAAAATCTTTTGGAATTTCCAGCTGAACGAAACCGAATTTTTTCAATTCAGTATCAAGGGCAAAACGTGCCTTGCGCGAACAAGCCGCCATAATGCGCGACTTGTCTTCTCCCAGCGGAACGAGTATTACACGGTCGCCGAGTGCCATCTGCAAATCTTCGTAAACAGCCGGATCAATTTTACCAATGCGCATTGTCAAAAACGACAAATGTTCAAGTTCCGAATATGATACTTTAAGATTTGAAAAAGAAAGTGCTTCTTTATAAGCGTCTTTTAATCTGTTTAATTCTTCAGCAGCCTTTAATTCGCGTTCGCGCAATTCATCAACTGCGCCAATAACCTCACCGGCTTTTGCAAAATCGTCATCACCCGGCGAAACTGCATTTTCTGAATAATCGTTATTGTCGCTAATATTCAGATAAGAACGTACAACCTGAAGTTTTTCAAAAACATCGCGCGACGAATTAGGAGAATTGGTTGAAACATCATTCAGGCGAGAATAAAACTGAAATACAGCTTTTTTTCCTAAATATTCAATGACCGAATCGACATCCTCTTTCATAATCATCAATTCAATCAGACGCATGGGAGCTGTTTTTGCCATAATTTCTCCTGTTTTACTTTATTCAATTTGCCGCCAAACTGACGGCTCAGCAAAACTAACAGTTTTCTTCTATTATAAAGCATTTTTTGCAAGAAAACTAAAAAATTTTGCAATTATTTTATTTTTTCCGGCTCAACATTCAGGCGCAAACCTTCTGCGGCACGGCGAATATAGTCAAGTTCCTGCTGCTTAATTTTAAACCACGGTGCCAAAACCGCCGGCGAACACGGAAAACGGTGAAACATCTGAAGTGCACGCTTTTGGTTTGCAGCACGTGCCGAAGTTTGTATCCAGCGCGGATCAACATTCCAAACCACGCCGTCTTCGTGCGGATTCAGAAACTCTGCATAACGCCAATGCTGCCAGTCTTCGTAAGTATCAAGGGATTTTTTCAAAACATCCAGCGCAGGACCGGCAATCGGGTCTGTTTTTTGCCCCATTTCGCCAACCCATGCAAGATACGGTATAACTTCTTCCGGCTTCATCTGAAAATAAACGCGCAAACGAATTGCCCAAACTATATTGTCAATAATCAATTCTTCGCTGATAAGTTTTTCAATTGCCGGTCTGTCTTCTCCGCGGTAATTTTGTACAGCCGCCCATAAATCTTTTACGTACTGCACGTCAAGATTGTGTTCAAAGGCTTTAACATCAGCAATTTCTACAGGCTTGTTAAACCACGATAATTTCGTACCGCTTGTCATTGCTGCAACATTCGGCCACGCATCGTACTTTATGGTAGAAAATTTACCAATATCAACGATTGCCGGCATAGAAGCCTGCCCGGTACGCAAAGCAAAATTTATTTTCTTTAAATTTGAATAATCAAAACGCCGCAACAACTGCAACGCCACAGGATCGGGTTTAGAAAAAAGTGAAAGTAATTCGCAGAATTCCTGAATGAAACGATTCTGAGCATCATTTTCAAGTTTTTGAGCAAGTAAAGCTTCCGGCACCATCGGTACTTCTGTTTCAAATACCAGCTGCCACAATTCTGCAAGGCTTTTAACGGCAAAAAGCTGATTTGCGCGCTGACCTACGAAAGACTTAGAAAGCCTTCCGCTGGTTTTTGCATAAACATAATCTGCTGCACTAGAACGATCCAACATAACAAAACCTTATTTGTTAAAAAGCAATTCTGTAAGCAACGAGTTAAATGCTTCTTTATTTTGATTCCATGAACCAACTTCAGCGCGATAAGATTCAACAGCCGAATTATATTCGCTGTCGCATTTTGCACATTCAGAAGCAAGATTTTCTTCTTCTTCTTTTACAATTTTTTCATAGGATTCTTTGTATAAAGTGTTCGCTTTTTCACGTACAGCACCAATACGATTGTCGTATTCTTTCTGTGCATCAGCCATCAATTCAGCTGCTTGCCGTTCTACATCAAAAAGATGTTCAATAACGTTCTGATCTTCCATACAAATTTCCTTTTACCAAAAAAAACAGCGAAAACCCTGAAAAAACAAGGCTTTCGCTATATTTGCTATAATAATTTAAATTGCAACTAATTCTTCTTCATAACGACACAAAACGTTGTAAACATCGCCCGGTGTCTTTTGCTCAAGAATATCTTTGTAAAAAGTTTCTTTTTCAAGCAATTGAGAAACACGTTTCAAAGCCCGCAAATGCAACTCGTTATCACCCTGAGAAGAAATCAGCATAATGAACAATGTAACCGGCGCACCGTCAAGCGAATCAAAATCAATGCCTGTACGTGAAATGCCGATTACACCATGAATGCCTTTTACGGCACTGGTTCTGCCATGCGGAACTGCAATATTATGCATAATTCCGGTTGACATTTTTTCTTCTCGTGTAAAAACCGATTCAATAATCTCACTGCGGCTTACTTCAGGGTGTTCAGCAGCGAACAATTCAACAAGTTCTTCAATAACTTCGTCTTTATCATCGCTGCTTAAATCTACACAAATTGCCTTAGGAGAAAAAACTTCCTCAAGAATCATTAGAGCCTCTTATTCAGCGTTGTTCCACCATTCACCGGCAGACTGTTCTGTCTGAACGCTTGAAGTATCAAGTTCTTTTGCAACAGGTGTCTTGTTCAAGATTGCAAGTACAAAGCTTGTAACGAAGAACAATGTAACAAGAACATAGGTTGTTTTTGTAAGGACATTTGCTGAACGTGAACCGAATGCCTGACTTCCGTTTCCACCGAAAAGTCCGCCCATGCCACTTTCTTCATTCTGCAAAAGTACAAGTACAACAAGTAAAAAACAAATAATAATAAAAGCAACTAAAAGAATTATGCTAACAACGCTCATAAAAATCTCCAAATTTGTAATTATTGCGATAATCCCTATTCTATAAAAAAAACAAAGTTGTTGCAACTATTTGAATGTTAAAATGTCGAACATCGATTTCTTCTAAACATCGCCGCCGACAGTTTTACCGCCCAAACCTCTGGAATTACGCCTTTCGTGCGCCAAAAGTGCATCAAAATCAGCTTTCGGATCACAGTTTTCTTCTATATTAAGGGCGGTTTGATGCAAGCGCCGCAAGCAGTCTGATTTTTCGTTATAGCCAAGCTTGGATTTTTCAATGCAGTCGCCTAAAACTTCTATGCTTTCATCGTAAACATTCAGCGGCACAGGGAACGGATGACCGTCTTTACCGCCGTGAGCAAAAGAAAAACGCGCAGGGTCATTAAAACGGCTCGGAGTTCCGTAAATTACTTCACTTACCAGCGTCAGCGCCTGCAAAGTGCGCGGTCCCAATCCCTGAGTTAAAAGCAAATCTTCAAAATTTTCGCTTTGGTTGCCGTAAGCGGTGGCAAGAACCGCGCCCAGACGCTTCAAATCAACATCCTGCGGCAAAACTTCGTGGTGGGCAGGCATTACCAATGTTTTATAGTTTGAACTTGTCAAAACCCTGCTGTCACCATGCCCCGCCGCAATTTCGGGCGAATCATTGCCTGAAAAAAGTTCCAGCTGGTCTGTACTGGCGGCAAAACTTTTTACAAGCCCTTTATCTTCAAAAATTTTCGCCGCTTCGGCAATCACTTTATCCGGGCGCTCGCCTGCAATGGTCAAAATACTGCTGCGCGTATCCGCTGCATTTACGTCGGTCAAATTCAAGATTGTGCCGGCATTTTCACCTACAACCGCCGCGTGCGGTTCATTCACAAAAGACTGCAAATCAAGCGAACACCAGTGATACCGCCGCGCCGTCCGGGTCTGCCCGTTCATTCCCTGCTGAACGACTGCCCAATTGCCCGTATTCGTTACGATAAAATTGTGCTGATACAGCTGAAAACCATCCTGCAGCGCGGTATTATCAACTTTTGCGCATAACTTGCTTGCGCGAATAAGCTCGTCGCCGTTTAAGCCGGCAGCGTTGCTTAAAAAAAGCAGCTCATCCGGGGTTTTGCGCGAATATTTGCCGCGCCCGCCGCAGACACAAATGCCAAGCTCGTGGGCACGCGGATTCAAGCCGCGCTTTAATGCGTACATTACGCTGGTAGTAATCCCGGAAGAATGCCAGTCCATGCCAAGCACCGCACCCAGCGACTGAAACCATAAAGGGTCGCTAAGGCGCAGCAAAACTTCGTCTTTGCCATAATTCAGCACCAGCGATTCAATTATAAGCGTGCCCAAATCGCGCATACGGTCTGCAAGCCATTTTGGCACAGTGCCGCTATGCAAAGGCAGGTCAGCATGTCCTGTTCTTTTCATAAAACTGCAAATTGAAAAACAGAAAAAAATTGGGCTTTTTCAATTTTTCTTGAAAAAAGCCCAATAAACAAAAATGGCTGTCTGCAAACAACAGCCAGTCACTCTATAAGAAGAAAAAATTAAAGTAAAAATTACTCAATAATAAACTTATCTTTTCCAGCTCCACATTCCGGGCATTTGTAGTCAGCAGGAACGTCGGCCCATGCGGTGCCCGGTGCTACATTACCTTTTGCGTCGCCTTCATCTTTATCATAAACATGACCACAATTGTCGCACTGCATTCTTTCCATGACAAACTCCTTTTTCAATCATCTGGTTTATTCTTTCAAAAAACCAATAAAGTGTATGTTTCTATTATAAGCGGAAAAAAAAATACTGCAAGGGGGCTTTTGACATTTTTGCTAAATTTTTCAAATAAAAACCGGTTTTTATAAACGAAATTACAATGCAAATCTTTAAAATCTCCAATTCTTTTTCTAAAACTTCTAATTTTACTTTGCAATTACCGCAACCTGCATTATAATTACTATGTATTTTCGATTTTTCAACTTTACATTTGCAGGAAAAATTGTGGAAACAGAAAGCCGGAAAAAAATAAGCATTACTTCTATTTTCAGAATAGCCATGTACCTTGTGGGCATTGTTGCATCTTTGCTGCTGTTTATATTAACTTCCATTACCCAGTACCGGGGAATGATAAACGATGCACAGCAAAATCTGGCAAACAACGCCCGTTTCATTGCCAGCAACATAAGCACAACCCTGAAATTTTACAAAGACCTTGCCATAATTTCCAGCGACATGCCGGCTTTCAGTGCAGAAAATACAAGCAACGAAATAAAACAGAAAATCTTGCAGAACATTGCCGGCACTTACGATTTTAACAGCTTCGACATTATAGACAACAACGGATATGCATTAAACGCCGGCAAATATGTAGGCAATCAGGAATATTTCAGGCAGACGCAGAACGGAAACGTTTTCATATCAGCCCCGGCAGAAAACCGCCGCCCCGGCGAAGACATAAACGGCGTAATATTGTGCGTTCCAATCTGGAAAAAACAGGCGGCGGCAGAAACAGCCGGTGCGCTTTATTTTGAACTTTCTTCAAAAATAGTATACGGTGCGGCAGCTTTTGCAAAACTGAATCCGCAGGTTCATTTTGCAGTTTTTGACCGGCATTTTACACCTTTAATAGTAGAAAACAATTTTTCCGCCAGCATACAGGAACTGACAGACGCCATAAAGCAAAATTCCAGACCGGTATTTTCTGTAAAAACAAGGCAGGACAAAAGTTCAATAATAGTTGCGCACCACACAATACAAACAACAGACGACTGGGAAATTGTAGTTTATTTGCCTGCAAGCGAAATCCTGAAAGGCTTCCATAAAGTAAACGAATCAAAAATTTTCAGCCTTCTGGTTCTGATAATTATCACCGAACTGACAATTTTTCTTGTAAACAAAAAAGTCTGCACGCCAATTGCCCGCGCCAGCACCCAGCTGAAAAAAGCCGCAAACGGCAACCTTACAAGCCTTTCTGCAGAAGAAACTTTTGTTGCCGAAGCCGACCAGATTGTAAGATCGGCAAGCAACCTGATTGACAAACTGAATATTTCAATTGCGCTGGAAGACGAATTCGGCAGCAACGCAACATTAAGCGATCTGGTTGCACCTTCAGTTTTAAAGCACGTGCTGAATTTTTATAACATGCCGCAATATAAAGGTTTAAACCTTATCCTGTGCGAAAGCAACGGTTCGTTTTTAATGGAAAGCAGCCCGATAGACGGTATTATTGCGCCGTTATCCAGCGATTTGCCGCCTATAAAATCAGTAAAGGTAGAAGCGCGCATCATCGGTACAGTAGAATTTCAGCTTGCAGAAGACAGCATCATAAGCGAAAGAGCTGCGCGGCAAATAATCATATCGCTTGGCGAACAGCTTTCAATTCTGGCGGAATCAAATTACCGGCACAGTTTGTACCATAAATCCCAGGTAGCAAAATTGCAGCGCAGTCTGGGCAGCCTTGCAAAGGCGAACACCAAAATATTAAGCCAGCTAAATCCGTTAATTTCGGTATTTGAAGAAACAAGCAGCGAAGAATTTTTAAGCCTGTCGCCGCTCAAGCTGGAAAAAGAAAAAATCGGCATCGTAAGCTCGCTGCGGCAAATTACAAATCAGGTAGACAAAGCCATCGAATCTTCTGTCAGAAGCGAACTTATAAGCAGCCTTACAGAAGAACCTTACACAACCGAAGAACTGGTAAATTCAATTGAAAAAATAGAACTGCCCAAAATTGCCCACACAAAATGCAGCGTAAACGTGCATACAAACCCAAGCTTGCCCAAAACCCTGTTTGGCGACGCAAAATACATTACGCGCCTTGTTATGTGGAACGAAGAAATGCTTCTGCAAAGCGGCGAAAATAACCAGATAAATATCAGCCTTGATGCAGCAAAAGGAACTTACAACTGCAACCTGCTGATTACAATTCAAAACAAGGCAAACTGTTTTTCGGCACAATACATGCAGCGCATAAAAGCCTATCAAAACGGCGATTTTATGGCATTTGGCGAAACCGAAACCATGAGCAACAAAAGCTGGCGGTTAATTTCAATTATCCGCATCGTAAAAATGCAGAACGGCACAATCAATATCAGTCAAAACGAACAAAGCGGCGCTAAAATTGAAATTTCGCTGCCGCAGGTAGAAGTTAACAGGGAATGATATGAGCAAAGAACAGATAGTTGCAGATCAGATTCAATCGATTCAGGAAAAAATAAGCAAAATTGACCAGATTAGCAGCGGCGAATGCACCCATATCACTGCCCCGCTGCGCAAAGACATTGGCGAGCTGGTAGAAACCTTAAGCCTTACAGACCAGCGCTTTGACATCAACAACTTCACTTCGGTTTACAAAATAATAAACCGCATTCTTGCCCAGAACGAACGCTGCCTGTACGGTACAATTTGCGGCAACGTAAAGCAAATGCAGATGGTAAACCAGTCAATCGGATTTCCCCAAGGAACAATTGTACTGGAAAAACTTTTTACCGGCATAAAGCCGCTTCTGGATGAAGACGAAATAATTGCAACCCCCGGCGGCGATAATTTTCTTATAATTTGCAAGACCGAACACATAGAACTTTTGCTGAATTATTTTGAAGACAAAAAAGTATTTTACGAAAAAGAACGATCCGTAACGCTGGAAAGCGTTTTAACCGTAAACCAGAACCTTGAACGCTACAAAACTTTTGTTGAAATAATGAATTCGCTTATGCCAATGCTGAATTATGCAAAAGAAATTTCAAAAGCCCAGAGGTTTGTTTTAACGCAAAACCGAAAGAATTTTGTACTTTACATTGATGAAAAAGTCGGCGAGGCGGTAAAGCGCAGTCAGGAAATTGAAAGCATTTTTTCAATCGCCCTTTTGAACAAAGAATTCATGGTTTATTACCAGCCAAAAGTGAATTTGCGCAATTACACGCTCATCGGTGCAGAGGCGCTTTGCCGCTGGAAGCACGAAGGTCAGATGATTTTTCCGGACCAGTTCATTCCGGTTCTGGAAAAAAACAACAGCATTGCAGACCTTGATTTTTATATGATAGAAAATGTCTGCGCAGACATTCGCCAGTGGCTGGACGAAGGCAGGCAGATGGTTCAAATTTCCATCAACCTGTCGCGGTGCAGCATGACGCAGCCCAATCTTGCAGAACGAATTATAGCAATCATTGACAAATACAACGTTCCGCATAAATACATTCAAATTGAACTTACAGAAACAAGCAGCGACGTAAAATTTTCAGACCTGCAAAAACTTGCCACCGCCCTTCGCAATGCAAACATAAGCATTGCAATTGACGATTTTGGCATCGGCTATTCGTCGCTAAGCCTTATACGCTATTTGCCCTGGAACATGGTAAAAATCGACAAGTCACTTTTGCACGAAAACGAAAACCCGGACGAAGACCAGCATCTGGTTTTCAAGTCGGTGGCGGCAATGGTGCAAACTTTGGGTATTGAATGTATTGTAGAAGGCGTTGAAACCGTGGCAGACATTCAGCTTTTAAAAGAAAGCAACTGTTATCTGGCGCAAGGCTATTATTTTGACCGGCCTTTACCAAAAAACGATTTTTACAAACGCCTTAACGCCCAGTAAAATTCTTTATATTGCGCCGGCATTTTCTGCATTTTACCTGCCGGCAGAAAAGAAAACAAAACGCGGAATATTTTAAAATTCTTTCAGCGGCAAGGATTTACCGCTTTTATGCAGTGCACGCACAAAAGCGAAAGTTTCTTTTTCGCCCTTTTCGGCAAGCATATCAAGCAAATATTCCAGTTTTGCCGCAGTCTGGGCGTGCATCAGGTGCCTGCCCCTGCCGCGCAAAAAATAATTCAGCGTGTCGCTGTCCGTATATTTTTTGCCGTTATAAACTTTGGAAGCCGCAATGCGGTCGCAAAACATTTCAATTATATAATTTTCGTCCATCGGCACGGCTTCAACCTGTTTTGTAACGCAGTTGTAATCCGTCCAGTATTCAAAATGGTGCTTGTTGTGGCCTTTGTGGTGCATCCACGCCCGGCTAAAACCATTGGTCTCGCGTTCCATCTCGTTTGGCGACCTTGTTCCCTGATAGAATTTTGCGCCGGGCAAAAATTCTATCATCGTGTATTTGGACAAATCGTGACCAAGCCCCTGCCAGAAAATGCCGCACTTAGCGCAATGGCGGATAACCATGTGCCGGTGCTTTGTAATTGTGCAAAAATGTTTAAAAGCCGAAGTCAGTTTCAAATTATTCCCCTTACGCGCGCGCGCAAAACTGAAAAATTAACAAAAAAGCTATATTTAATAGAAGAAAATCAGCAAATTTTCGCGCCGCAAAAGCAGCTCATAAAAAATATCTAAACAATTTTTGCGTATTTTTGCAATATTTTTGCTATAAAACCGGCAATAAAATTATCCGGCGCCGTTTTTTACAAATGGCGGCATTTGCACCATTACACTCGTTGCAAAACTTTAAAAATACGCTGGGTTTACAAAAACTGCGCATTTCAAAAAAAATGCGCCGCCGCTTTTGCAACATTCATTCTTCTGAATATGCAAAGCAGCAGCGCCCCACCCTAAAACCGGCGCACAGATACCGGTTTTTTAACTAACAGCCCTGTTATCATCAAACCATGCCGGCGCAAAGTTTAAGCGGCTTTTTAACTGCAAAAAGCGCAAATATCCTTTCCGCTTGCAAAAAGCAAAATCCTGTGCCGAACGGATTTTAATGCAAAAATCCAGCCACTGCTTTACCGGAATGCCGTACCGCGTGCACAAAAATTTTGCAGTAGCTTTTTTATAAAGACCGGCAAAAACATTCTTGCAATCTGCCCAAAAACGGCACAAAGCTTTTTGCAGATTGCCTTTTTCGTCAGTCTGAGCGCCAATATTGCCAATCACTTTTGAATGTTCTTCAAGCACCGCATAAGTTTCTGCATAACTTTGGGCAATTTCATATTTTTTTACCAGTTCCTGCGGCATGCAATTTGCAAACTGCGCCAGATATTCGGCATTTTTTATGCAGTTTTCGCCGTTTACACCGTCCTTGCTGAAAAGCGAAGCAAAAGAACGCTCAACATCGTGATACAAAAATTCAAATGTCGGCGAAAAATTTTTGCTGGTTGCAATTTTGCGCAGAATGCGCGCGGCATTAAACGCATCGGCAAGAGCGGTATGGCGTTTGCCGACAAACTGGCAGCGCGAAAGCTGCAGCGCAGTATCAAAAGAAACCGCGTTTTTAGCCTGCAAAATATCGCCGAAAGTTTTCTGCAAATCTACAAAAGTCTTTAACGGCTCCAAAAGGTCGTAGCGGTGCCGGGCTTTTACGCTTATTTCGTCCCAAATCTGCTTATAGTCCGACTCGCTCCAGCAGTAAGTGCTTACGTCTTCCGCACCAAGCCAGTTGCAGTATTCGCTGAAAACGCTTACAAAATCTTTTGCGTCTTCAAGCATTTTGCCGGAAATACCTGTAAGCTGGGTTGTTGTTGAAGAAATGCAGCAGTAAGAGGGTTTTACCAATGCCAAAAAAGTGCTTTCAATGTTGTAATTTTCGTCAAGCATTACAGCACCGAGCTGAATAATTTCGTGACTAAGCAAAGGCAAAAAGCGGCGCTGTTTTGGTGAAAGTTCAGCCATTTCAATGTCGATACAAACGTGTTTCATAATTTCCCCCTGTGCTTTTATACAAAGCGTTGTAGTTTTGCAAACCATCGCGGTTTGCTGCCGTTGATACAAGCAATATAGAACGGGGAAAGTATAAAAAAACGATACTGCAAAAAAAATTTTATTTTTTTTTGCGTTTTTTTTAATTTATCTGTGCGCTAAGCCACTGCAAAAAGTCGCCCTGTGCCATTGATTTTGCAAAAATTGCGCCCTGTATGCAGTCGCATTTACAAAGAGACAAAAGCGATAACTGTTCTTTCGTGTCAACGCCCTTAATACCGGTTTGGATTGCAAAAACCTTTGCCATCTCAAAAGCGTTTTTAAGAATTGTGTGCTGGTTCTGTGCGTTGACAACATTTTTAACCAAGTCTTTGTCAAGCTTGAACATGGCAAGCGGAAAGCACTGAAAACTTGCAGATATTGAGCATTTTCCACCAAAGTTTGCCAGAGAACACAAAAATCCGCATTTGTTCAGCGCTTCAATTACGCTGGCAAGTTTATCAGAATCTTTTTCCAGAACTTCGCGGAATTCAATTATAATCTGGTCGCGCTTTACATCAAACTGGTCGCAAATTGCGGCATAATCTTCAACAAAACTATTTTTCAGCATAGAAACAATTGAAGTATTTACGCAAACTTGCAGTTCTGTGCCGTAATTTTCTCTTACAAGCTTAATAAAACGGCAGACATTCCTAAAAATATGGCGGTCAAGGTCTACAATTTTGCCGCTGCGTTCAAAAATCGGTATAAATTCTTTTGCTTCGGAAAAAACTTCGCCCGACCGGCACCAGCTGGCAATGGCTTCAACCATTACCCTGCCCGCCTTGTTTTTTGCCGTAAGTACATTTTTCAAATCGACAATGTTTTCCAAGCCGTCTTCTGTCTGCAAAAGCTGGGCAACAGGCTGAAAATATAAATCAATTTCGCCCTGCTGCAGCGCCTGTTCAATCTGGGTTTCCAGATGAAGGCTGCGGTCTTTTTGCCGGCGCATTTCTTCCGTAAAGAACGTAATCGAACTGCCCTGTTTTTCGCGGCTGATACTTAAAGCCACGTTTGCGCAGTTAATAATCTGTTCAAGCGGCATTATAGTATCGTCAATCAGCACCGCGCCGACAGAAACTTCCGGCATATACTGTTCATTCTGGCGGTCAAAAAACCTGAAAAGATTTTTTTCGTAGTTTTCAAATTCAAGCTGGTTTGCCTGCTGGCTAGAAAAACGCTTTAAAGCGCAGAAAATATCAGCACTTACGCGGCAGAAAGTTTCGCCGTTCTGCATATTCTGCGAAATAAAATCGGCGGCATGGCGCAGCAAGTCGTCGCCTACGTCAAAACCGAAAACATCATTAATATACTTAAAATTGCGCGTATCGCTGTAAACAAGCAAATATTCGTTTGGCTTTGCAGTCTGCAAAATGCGCTTTGCTTCTTTTTTGAAACCTTCAAAATTCAAATATCCGGTCAAAGTATCGTAATAGGCGCTGGCTTCGTTTTGCAGGGCAAGCACATTGCGCCTAATCTGGGCGCGGATTGCAGTAGCAAGGCTTACCAGAACCGGCAGGCTGCTTAAGTTATTCTTCATGTTTTTAAGCGAAACAAGACCAAGCGGTTTATCGCCGCTCATAATCGGCAAAATGCAAACCGAATCAATTTTGTTAGCGCTATAAAAGGCATAAAGCCCCGGCATCTGCTGCTTTATTTCTTCATCGTTTTTAACATAAATAATAGAATCGCTGGTTATTTTTTCGTTTATCGCATCCAAAATGGCATAAGGTATGCGCATTTTGCCGTCCCGCGATTGAAAAACCATATTTTCTTCTATTAAATTGACATCATTTTTATGCTGATTTTGGGCTTTCGGATTAACATAGTCTACAATTCCCATATCACCTTCAAAGGTAAAGACCATACCGCCGTCAGCATCAAAAAAGTCGCAGACCAGACCCAAAATCTTTTGCAGGGAAGACGAAGTAACGTTTTCCGTCTGGGCAAAACCCGGCGACATGCAGCGCATAAACAAATTGCGTTCTTCTATGCTCTGCTGGTATTTTTCTATCAGGTTGCCCCGGCTAGAAATATCAGTAAGAACCTGCATTTCAAGGTTTCCGTCTTCCTTTGCAAGGCGGCGGCCTTTTACCAGATATTCGCGACCGGTAATTTCATTCTGCAAATGTTCAATAAAATAGTCTTCGCAACGGGTCGGGTCTTTGCAGTTTGGGCAAGGCGTATTGCGCTGGTGCAAAACCTGATAGCACTTTTTGCCGTGCCAGTCGCCCCAAATCTTACGGCACTTTTCTTCATTCTTCATTTTGAAATCTACAATGTCGTAAGTTTCCTGATTGTAAACAATAAAAACATCGTCGTCGCTTTCCAGCATCAATTCTTCGGCACAGAAAATCGTGCGGTTTTGTATAAGCCACTGCAAGCCCATAAAAGGTTCGGTCATCAGCTCGTTGCCTACAAAAACGCTTCCGTTGCGTTCGTTCAGGCTTTTTGGCAAAGCCTGTATCTGCCTGTTTTCTTCAGAAGAATTATGTTCAAGGGAAGGATTGTAAAAATAGTAATTGTTCTTGCCGGTAGTTTTGGCTTTATAAAGTGCAAGGTCTGCCTGTTTGTACAAAGCGTCCAAATCGTGCAAAGTATTGCCGGCAATTGTAATGCCGATACTGCCGCCAAGACGCTTGCTGCTGCTATTGCCAATAATATTGCTGTTAAGGCGTTTTATAAAAGAATCAAAAATATTGGTCAAAGGTTCGGTATTGGCTTCAAGCGGAAGATATACTAAAAACTCGTCGCCGCCGATACGCCCGCAAATGCCTTCCTTAAAATGCTCGGATATACAGCCGGCAAAAGTTTTTATCATGCGGTCGCCTTCGTCATGACCCCAGCGGTCGTTAATCTGCTTCAAGCCGTCCATATCCAGCAGGGCAAAAGCCGCGCTGCCAGTAAGCACGTCCAGAGAACGCCCGATATGCTGGGTTGCAGCCCCGCGATTTAAAAGCCCGGTCAGACTGTCTTTTTCAGCCATATTCAAAAGGCTCATTTCTTTTTCTTTTTGCAGGGTAATGTCAAAAAATTCAATAAAAGCAATCGTGTGGTTGTCAAAAGTATCCTGCAAAAGCTGCACGGTCATTTGCACCCACAAAGGTTCGCCGTTCGGAAAATGACCGTGATAAATATCGTAATAGTCGTATTTGTGGCTTGCAAAGTTATCAAGCAGATTTTTAGAAATATCCATGTCTGCAATTTTTTTATGACTTGAATTTTCCAAATCCAGCGGCGCAAGCAAAGTGCGCAAATCATTGGCGTGCATTGCTGACAAATCGAAATTATCTTCTATTAAATAGCACCGCAAAGATTCAATTTTGTCGCTGGTAAGGTCAATAATGCAGTAACAGCTTTCCTGCCGCATGGCACGTGCCATCGTTGTCTTTTTAAAACGTTCGTAAATAACGCTCTGCATGTGCTGTTCGGTAACGTTTTCAATTGTAACAATTGCCCTAACCGGCACCGAATTTTCAAAAATATTTACAAAGGAAAGGTGAACCCAAATGGATTTTACATTCTGCAAATGGGCGTTGTTGTTTATAAAGAACTCGCCGCTGCCAGTTTTTTCGCCGGCATAAATGCTTTCCAGAAACTGGCGGAATCTTTTCTGCGTTTCGGCATCAAAAACCGGATTCATCAATTTGTAAATGCTTTCCGGCGCATCCAGAAGCACTTCTTTTATATCCAGTTTTTTTGCCAGACTTTCCGGAAAACGGAAAATGCCCAAAGCAAGATCAAAATAGCAGATTGCCTTGCCCATCTGTTCAAGGGCGATGCTGTTTTCTTCCTTTATTTTTTGAATCTGCGAATTTTTAAGGGCTATTTTAGCCTGATTTTTGCGGTGGAAAGCGGCTTCTACAACAAGGGCTATTAAAACGGCAATTGCAGAAAAACTCAGCAACACCCAGAAATTAAACAGCGCAAAAACACGGTAAGAACCGCCGGAATACCAGTGCCTGTTTTTACCCATCCAGCGCGAAAAGATTTTTCCCAAAGTACCGTCGTTGTCTGTGGCAACAAGCGCCAGATCAAGCAGCTGGGCTAATTCCCTGTTGTTTTTAGAACAGGCAAAAGAATAGGCAACTTCTTCAACAGGTTCACTTGATATTTGAATGTTTTTTAATGCAGGCGTATTAGTTAAAGACTTTGCCGTGCGTTCCGGCACAATTGCCATATCGCACAAACCGTTGGCAACGGCGCGCAGGGTTTCGCCATAGGTTTCAAAATAAACCAGCTGGTTATCAAGCCCCATGGAATTCAGCTTACTTAAAACCGGATCGCCTTTTACAACGGCAAAAACCTTGCTGGACCAGCCTGTAATGCGGTAACTGTTCACCACCTTGCCGCAGGCAACGTAAAAATCGCTTTCAATGGGGCTTGTAAAAAGATAATTTTCTGCATCCGGAGTGCCGGAACTGATGCCGGCTACAATGTCGTAAGAACCGTTAAGACCTTTAAGGGCTTTTTCCAGCGGAACCGGCTCAAAAGTGATATTGCACTGCAAGCGTTCCGCAAGTTCTTTTAAAACTTCTATATTATAGCCGGTTGTTTTATTGTTTTCTTTGTAGCTGTATGGCGGCTGAGAAACATAGGCAGCCTTTATTGTTGATGAATACTGCTGCTTTTTTTCAAATTTCAAGCCAAAATTAGAAATTCGCCATATAAAAAAAGGCACTATCTGAAGGATAGCCAGAATTGCGAATATCAAAATGCTTATTTTTACATACCGGGATTTCATAACGCTATTGCTGAATTATAACACGGTTTTCATTGAAATGGAAAAAAAATTCTATATATAAATACAAAAAAAGTTTTGCACTTCAATTCTGCCGTTCTGCCATGCCTGCTAGCAGTTCAGCACAGTGTCTTTATAGGCAGAAGTATCAAAGCCAAGCCCGCGCAGATTGTTAAAAGCCGCGTTGCAAAGCATTTTTTGGGCGTGCTGCTTGCTTCCGCAAAAGTTGCGGCTGATGATAAGCTGAACCAGACCGACTGTAAAAATATACATATTAAGTACATATTCCTTGCTTTTTTCAATTTCAAGGTTAATGTCTGCGGAAATGTATTCTGCAACTTTCATCAGATTGGGGCTTTTTTCGTATTCGCAGCTTAAAAGGGTTTTCTGCTTGCAGTAATCGTCGTAAATAAAAAATTCCATCAGATTGGGCATGTCAAAGGATAGGTCAATAATCATAAGCCCAAGATGTCCAAAAATATACTTTTTATCGTCAAAAGCGGAAGTGAGTTTTCTGGCAACAAAATCAACTGCCGCCCTGGAAAGTTCCTGCCGCAGCTGTTCCATGCCGCCAAAATGCCACGAAATAGGCTGGGTAGAACAGCCAAGGTATGCGGCAAGGCTTTTTATGTTTATAGAATCTTTGCCTTCTTCAATAACCATTTGCAAGGCGGCTTCAAGTATTTTATCTTTTCCAATTTTTGGTGTAGTAGGCATCTCTGTTCCCGTAATTTGTGTTAATACGGGTTAAATTATAATTTATTAAGTACCGTTAGTAAACGATTTTTGCACAAAGAAAGCCCGAACACGGCTGTTTTGATATTTACAAAACAAAATCCCGCCGCCCCAAAAGGAAGAAAAATCAGCGTGATTTAAATGCTTTTTGAGAATGCTTTAAATCACGCTGATTTAAAAAAAATTTTTTTTGCTTTAAATCACCATGATTTAAATGGAAAAAAGAACTTTTTGGTTTAAATCACCGTGATTTAAATGAAAAAGACTCTTCGTCGCTTTAAATCACCGTGATTTAAA
>JAKSTR010000001.1 GCA_024402495.1 Treponemataceae bacterium | reverse complement strand
CCTGCAAAAGACCGCAGGCTATTTCAAACAGCGTACTTTTGCCGCAGCCGGATTGCCCCATAAGCGCGCACAGGCTGCCCTGTTTAATGGAAAGATTAAAGTCCGTAAAAATATTCTGCTGACCGGGATAGGCAAAAGAAATGTTTTTAAACTGCAAAACCGTATTCCGTGCTTTTGCCGCATTTTCAAAATTTTCAGCATTCGGCAAATGATAATCTGTATTAAAAAAATCGCTGGTTTGCAGAAAAGCTTCGGTTTCGCCGTCATATTCAAGCTTGCCGCTGCGCAAAAAAATAACGCGCCGGGCTTTTTCAACTTCCTGCCGGTTGTGGCTGATGCTTAAAACCGTGCCGCCCTTTGCGTGCCAGTCGTCGGCAAACTGCAAAATCTCTTCGCGTCCTTTCGGGTCAATCATCGACAAGGCTTCGTCCAAAACCAGAAGGCTGGGACTGAGCGCCAGAATTCCTGCAAGCGCCAGCTTTTGTTTTTGTCCGCCGGAAAGACTTCCGCTCTGTCGCTCGGCGAGGTCTAAAATTCCGCATAAACTTAACGCAATTTCGGCGCGTTTTTCGCATTCTTCCGGCTGATAGTGCAGGTTTTGCGCGCCAAAAACCGTATCGCGCTTTAAAATGCTTGCAACAATCTGGTCTTTTGGGTCTTGCATTACCATGCCGCTGGGTACGCGGCAAAAACCTTCAAAATCAGTTGAATCTGCCAAAGAATTTTCTGCGTTTTGTGCAAAATGAACCGGCGTAAAAGTTTTGAAAAAATCTTCGTCTTTGTAGGCTGTGCCCGAAATTTTGCCGCTTTGTACTGGTAGCAAGCCGCATACAAGGCGAGCCAGCGTACTTTTTCCGCTGCCGTTTGTGCCGGTAATTGCCACATATTCGCCCTGTTTTATTGAAAAATTAACGCCGCTTAGTGCCTGATAATTTTCACCGTTTTCGTTCTGGTAAGAAAAACTTAAATCTTCTACTTTTAAAAATTCCATGCAGGCAATTTACCCCAAAAAGCGTTTTTTTTAAAGCTTGAAAACCGTCAAAATCCGGCAGTCTGCTGAACTTTTCCGTAAAATTGTAAAAATCGGTACTTTCTTTATTTTTCAGCGTTTTTACACACAGAAACAATTGAAAAAAACTGAAAAAATCGCTATATTTTGGTTTTAGTATGAAAGAGTCTGCTAAAGCGTGTTTAGTCCTCGCAAATGGGCTAGTGTTTGAAGGCCAGGCATTTGGTGCAACTGGTTGTGTAATTGGCGAAGCTGTTTTTACCACCGGCATGAACGGCTATCTTGAAACGTTGACTGACCCGAGCTATTTTGGTCAAATTGTCTGCCAGACTTTTCCTTTGATTGGTAATTACGGCGTAATTTCTAAAGATTTTGAAAGCGCCAAAATCCATGTACGCGGCTACATTGTACGTTCCGGCTGCGATTCCCCGTCAAACTTCCGCAACGAATACGATTTAGAAACTTTCCTGAAAAATCAGAATATCATCGGCATTTCCGGCATTGATACCCGCAGCCTGACCAA
This sequence comes from Treponemataceae bacterium, assembly GCA_024402495.1. Lineage (GTDB taxonomy): Bacteria > Spirochaetota > Spirochaetia > Treponematales > Treponemataceae > UBA1240. Next base: position 120,897 of record JAKSTR010000001.1, on the reverse strand, counting down.
AGTTTTGCGCGAAAGCGGCGTAATGAACGGCATGATTATTGCAGGCAACAGCGACGAAGCTCAAAAGAATTTTGCCGCCCTTAATAACGAAGCCGATAAAAAAATCCTTTTGGAAAAAATTAAAGCCTACAAAATTGAAAAAGCCGTAGAATCTGTTACCTGTTCTGCCGTGCAAATTGAAGAAGATGCCCAGACCGTTTTTACGGAATGTGCAAAATACCGCTTTGTTCCGGTAAAAGCCGACGGCACCAAGCAAAACGACCCGGAACTTGCCATGAAAGACGGCAAGGGCAAAAAGGTTGTTCTTTGGGATTTTGGTGCAAAGGCAAATATCCGCCGCGAACTTTTAAAGCGCGGGCTTGAAGTGGTTACGGTTGGTGCAAACGCAACTGCACAGGATATTATGGCGCTGAATCCGGCTGGCGTAATGCTTAGCAATGGTCCCGGTGACCCGGCAGAAAATGTTACTATTATTGAAGAAATTAAAAAGCTGATTGATGCCCGTCTGCCGATTTTTGGCATTTGCCTTGGTCATCAGCTTCTGGCACTGGCTAGCGGCGCCAAAACCGAAAAATTAAAATACGGGCATCGCGGTGCAAACCAGCCGGTAAAAGATTTATCAAGCGGCAGGGTTTATATTTCCAGCCAGAACCACGGTTACGCGGTTAAAAACCAGACTTTGCCGCAAGGTGCATATTTAAGCTTTGTAAACACAAACGACGGAACCTGCGAAGGAATTACCTATACTAATTTTCCGGCGTTCAGCGTTCAGTTTCACCCGGAAGCTTGCAGCGGCCCTTTAGACACAAGCTTTTTGTTTGATAATTTTGTAAAACTTATCAACGACAAAGATTTGCTGAAAGATTACAAGCCAAGCTGCCAGCGCATTGACCCGTTTACCGAAGGCGCCGGTGCAAACCGCGCGGCGTGCTAGACTTTTGCCGCGGTTTTAAGGTTCGGGCAAAACCAAACATTTTTTTATCTGGTTTTAAAAACAGAACCGATGGCGCGCGCATTAAAAAGCTGAAAAATTGAAAGATAAAAAGCTCCGAAGAATTGAAATTTTTTAGATTCTTCGGAGCTTTTATTTTTTCTTTTTTGCACAAAATTGCTGCAAATTTTTTGTGTGCCTTGCAAAACACGCAACTAAAAGGCGCGGCGTTTGTCTAACGCAATAAGAAGGTATAACAATGGCAGACAAAATTGTAAAAAGCATAAAACTAGAAGCAAAAGAACAAATAAAGCAGATTAAAACCGAAAAAAAAACGCAAATTGCGGCGGTAAAAACACAAACCGTCCAAAAGCTTGCAAGCGAATCCGTAAAATATCAGCGCAAATTGGAAAAACAAAATCAGCGCCGCGCCGAAGCCCAGATACCAAAACGCTATTCTGTTGGCGAAGAAATTTTTAACAGCGTCAGCCACGGCGTTGGCACGGGCTTAAGCATTGCGGCATTGGTTCTGCTGATTGTACGCGCGGTTTTTTATGCGCCAGCCAGCCAGAAAGGCTTTTATGTAACGGGTTTTGCAATTTTTGGCAGTACGTTAATAGTCCTGTATCTGATGAGCACCCTTTATCACGCCCTTACGCCGTACCACGTTAAAAAAATCTTCGGTATTTTCGACCATTCTTCAATTTATCTGCTGATTTCGGGCACTTATACGCCGTTTTGTCTGGGCGTGCTGCGCGTTAGTGGCGGCTGGTGGCTGTTTGGCGCGGTATGGTTTTTAACCGTTTTGGGAATTGTTTTTTACGCAATTTTTGGCAGCAAAATGCGCGCCTTTTCTGCCGGCAGTTACCTTGTAATGGGCTGGCTTATCTGCTTTTTCTGGAAGCCTTTGCAGGCAGGCGTAAATCCTTTTTGCGTAAGGTTTTTAATTGCCGGCGGAATAGTGTACACGATAGGAATTATTTTTTACGCCCTTAAAAAAATCAAATGGACGCACTGCGTCTGGCACCTTTTTGTTTTGGGCGGTTCAGTCCTCCACTTTTTTTCCGTATATTATTCGCTGTAAATGGCTTGGTGCTAAACAAACGCCCGGAAAGAATTGAAAACTTTCCACAATTCTTCCGGGCGTTTGGTCGCCATGCTGATTTTGTATCAGCTGGCATGCTGTATAAAATTCTGTAATGCAGTTGCGGTTCTGTAATTTTTTGCCATTTTTATGGCTGATTTTTTTATTTCAGTTTTAGGCCGTCGCTAAAGGCTTTGCCTGCAATTTCGCCAAACTTATAATAAAAATGATTGCACGGGTCGTAAATCAGCGGTTCAAATTTCTGCATGTCAATTTTGCCGTCGGCTGTTAAAATTTTTTCGTCAACGCTGAGGTTTATAATTTCGCCCCAGCAGCGGCAGGTTTTTTCGTCGTAGCTTATAAGCTTGCATTCAAGGGTAAAAGGCAGTTCTTCTATTAACGGCGCATTTACGTTTGCCGCCTTGCAAAAGTGCCAGCCGGTTTTTTCCATTTTATTCGGCGTATTGTTGCCGCTTGCAATGCCAACGTAATCGCAGGCAACAAGATTTTTGGCGTCGCCAATGCTTAAAGTGAAAGCTTTGCTTGCCAGAATATTTTTAACGGTTTTGTGTTCCGGGCTTAAACAAACCGAAACTTGCGTATCGTCGGCAATTCCGCCCCAGGCTGCGTTCATTGCGTTCGGCTTGCCGTTTTCGTCGTAGGTGGCAACAATTAAAACAGGTTCAGGATAAATCCACGGTTTTGCGCCAAAATCTTTTCTCATCATTTTCCTCCAAAATCGTTAAGTGAAGTTTTTACCGTGCCCGAATGCAAGGCAAAACGGGCGCAGTGGCTTTTAAAGGCTTTGAATTTTTACTGTACGTGCTTGCAGAAAAACGGCAGACCTACAGCTGAAGTGCGCAGCCGCAAAAATCGCTGATTTTCTTGTAATTTTTGCGCGCCATAAATGCATCCAGTCCTTCCAGAATCTGCTGGGCGCAAAGCGGATTTGCAAAAGTTGCAGTACCAATCTGCAATGCGCTTGCACCTGCCATAATGAACTCTACAGCATCCTGCCATGAAGCAATGCCGCCCAGCCCGATAATCGGTTTGCGTTTTGCTTCCGGCAGCTGGCTAAAGGCTTTTGCCGTCTGGTAAACCATGCGCAGCGCAATCGGTTTTACAGCCGGGCCAGAATAGCCTGCAAAAATGTTGTCAAAAACAGGCTTGCCGCTTTCAATGTTTATAGCAAGTGCCTGTACCGTGTTAATCATGCTTACGGCATCTGCGCCGGCTTCGGCAACGCTAAGGGCAATTGCGCTAATGTCCGCTGCGTTTGGCGAAAGTTTTACGATTAACGGTTTTGTGGTTTTGGCGCGTACCGCGGCAGTAACTTCGGCAGCGGTTTTGCAGTCCAGACCAAAAGCCATGCCGCCTGCCTTTACGTTCGGGCAGCTGATGTTTAATTCAATCATCTGCACGGCGGTTTTTTCCAGAAGCTCTGCGCCTTTTGTATAAGTTTCAATTGAAGAACCTGAAAGGTTTGCGATGCTTACCGGCTTTAATTTAAGCATCTGGGGCAGTTCGTTTTCTATAAAGTGGGGAATGCCGGGATTTTCAAGGCCGATGGAATTGATTAAGCCTGCTGCGCATTCCTGCAAACGCGTGCCTTTGTTGCCCGGTTTAGGGTCAAGGGTAAGGCCTTTTGAACAGATTCCGCCGAAACAACTGGTATCAAACAGCGGCGAATATTCACTGCCGTAACCGAAAGTGCCGCTTGCCGCAATAAGCGGATTTGCAAAATCTATGCCGCAAATATTTACTGATAAATCACTCATAATTTTTCCTTAAAAAATAACTTCTGCGCCGTCAAAAACCGGGCCGTCTTTGCAGCAGCGTTTATTGCCGCCGGTTGTGCTTATCGTACAGCCCAGACACGCGCCCATTCCGCACGCCATGCGTGATTCAAGGCTTAGATAGCATTTTGTGCCGCTTGCCTTGCAAACCTGTTGCACGTATTTCAGCATTGGAGTTGGTCCGCAGGCGTAAACCACGTCGTAGTTTTTGGCATCGCTTTCGCCAAAAATATCCGGCAGCATGCCCTTTGTTCCGCAGGAACCGTCGTCCGTGCTGACTGCCAGTTTGTCCGCTTTCACGTTTTCCAGACCGTAGGAACCGCTTTTGAAGCACGCAAAAAAATCGTAGCTTTTTGGTGCAAGATTGCTTGCAAAACCTGCAACCGGGGCAACGCCAATTCCGCCGCCAATAATTGCAGCCTTTTCGCCGGCTTTGGGGGAAGCAAAACCGTTGCCCAAAGGCCCAAATAATTCAACCTGCGTGCTTGTGTTAACGCTGCACAATTCGTTTGTGCCTTTGCCTTTCTGCAAAATTAAGAATTCTACCAAAACGCTACCGTCGCTTTGTGCCGTTGAACTGTAAACGCTTATCGGGCGGAACAAAAAAGTGCTGCTTGGCACGCGTTTAAGCATATAAAACTGACCGGCGGCTGGTTTTGTGTTCCGGGCAGTTTGCGGCGGCAAAAGCAGTTTAAGCAAAAATACGTTTTCCTGAATTTGTTCTAATTTGCTTACGTCGGCTTTTCCCAAAGAAATCATATTTTCGTTGCACATAAAAATCTTCCTAAAATGGGGCTAAAATTGAAAAATTAACCGCGACGGAATCCTGTAAAAAATTCCTGCGCAGTTATAAACAAGCCCAGAAAACAAAGGCTTCTGGGCTTGGTAAAATACGGCAAAATCCGGTCTGCTTTTGGCGGACAAGTTCTGCCTGTTATCTGCTGCCAAAAGCGCTGCATAACGGCATTTTTGCCTTCGGCAGCGTTAAAGCTTATCTGTTGCCTTAAATCAAATTCCAAAAACTTTGCCGTATCAGGTGCGTGCGGCAAAGCGCAGCGTTCGGAATGAATTTTACAGGCTGGCTTTTGCGGCTAAAAGGTCTTCTTTAGAAGCAATGCTGGCTTTTGCAGCGGCATCTGCAATGTCGTTCATCGTAAGAACTTTGCCTTCCAGACTGGCGTTTTTTTTGTAGGCGCAGAGAATGCCGCGGCTTGAGTTTACCGCACCGCCGGCGTGATCCAGCAGTGTTGCTGCAATTCTTGCAGCGCCGCCCTGTGCGCCGTAGCCGGGAATAAGGAAGAAAGTTTCTTTATATTTGTCTCTTAAATACCGGGCATCTTTTTCCTGGGTTGCGCCGACAACTGCACCAAAAATACCGCAAGTCTGTTCCGGGTAAAATTCCTTAAACTGTCCGCCGATTCTTGCAATTTCGTCGCCAACTTTTTCCAAAAGCAAGCCGCCGTTTTTCAGTTCCTGGTGTTCAATGTCTACCATGCCCGGATTTGAAGTGCACAAAAGAACAAAAGCGCCTTTGCCGCCGTTTTCCGGATTTGAATATTTTGTAAACGGAACCAGTGTATCAAAGCCCATATACGGGTTTACGGTAATGATGTCGGTTTCAAAATCGCCTTTAAAGTGGGCTTTGGCATAGGCGTCGGAAGTTGCGCCGATATCGCCGCGCTTAATGTCAGAAATGGCGATTAAGCCGGTATCGCGCACAAGCTTTAAGGTTTGTGAAAAAACTTTAAGCCCTTCAATGCCCATGGCTTCGTAATATGCAATTTGAACTTTGAAACAACACGCAGATTTATCTGATGCTACTCTTTCAATAATTGCTTTGTTAAAAGCCAGAACTGCTTCCGGGGCGCTTGAATATTGAGCCAAAATATTCTGCGGAATATAGGAAGGGTCAGTATCCAATCCAACACATAAAGGACCATTTTTTTGAGAAAGTTCCTGAAGAACCTGCATTTTGTGAATATTCATGGCAAAAAGTGTACCATAATGAAGGAAAATAAAAAAGCGCTGCAATCTGCGCGGTATTTTGCCGTGTTTTGCAGCGCTTTTATGCGGAAATGTTTTTGTTTGTGCCGGATGTCGGGCGTCTTTTGGGTGAAAATTATCCCGAAATGCCTATATTGAGCCTGAACTTCCTATATTGCGGGCGCGGCTGGCGGAGTATTTGGATTTATCAGAGCCAAAAGCTGTTCCCGGTTTTCAAAATTTTCTTTTTTTATAAAAACCATGCGCCCTTCTGTAAATTCCAGAATATATTTTGTTTCGTGGTCAATTATGCGCACAAAATCTTTTAATGCAAAAACGGAATTTTTGCCCGAAATGTCTTTTACTTCAATTGAATTGTATTTAAAAGCTATTTCGGTTGTATCTTCAAAGTTCATTTTTACGCCGGTATGGGTTTGCGCAGTTTCAATATTCTTTTTATAGTTTTTCGTAAAGCGGCGTATATATTCTTCCTTTGCAAAAATAAAAAGAAGAACCGTTATAAGCGTATACGCAGAACCCAGAATTGTGGAAAGCGTGCCATGTATAGACACGCCAATACCTGTGATAATTAAGCCCATAATAATGCAGAACAAATAAATTTTCCTTGAGGTTTTTATGTTCTGCTGCAAAATTCCGCAATATTCTCTGGCGAAAACTAGGTTTTCAATTCTTTCTTCAATGGTAGATTTTTCGCGTACAACAAATTTGTTTTCGCAGAAAAATTCTACGGATTCGCCCAGCGGCCCCTTGCAGAAAGCGACCCGCGCCTTGAATTGCGGATTTGAATCGAAGCAAATGTCTTTTGGACCCATAAAAACTTCAAAACCTTCGCCTGCAGCTTTTTTTGCCCACTGGTCAACGTCTGCAACGCAAAGGGCAAAATGCCGGATATTGCCGTCACTCCATTCGGTTTCTGCGTTGCTGAAAATCTCTAAATAGCTGTCGCCGGTTTTCAGCAGAACGCCGTTGCTCCACTGGCAGAAAACTTCCAGCCCGAGAATGTCTTTATAAAAATGCAGAACCTGCGGAAATTTTTCCGGCGTGCTTTTTAGCGAAATGTGATGAAGCGATTCAATTTTGTTTTCCATATTTTTCCTCGTTTTAGTTTTCGGTTTGCGGGCAAATAAACGCGGTGCACGCGGGTTTTATAAGTCTGGTTATTTTTTTTACTGCAAAACCCGTGCAAAGTGCCGTGATTATTGTGCCTTCGCGCGTGCCGACAATTTTCAAATTGAAAAGCAAAAGCGAAAGCAATACCGAAACCGTTACGCAGCTGATGTCGAAAAATACTTTTACGTTGCCGAACTCAAAATTCCACTTGTCGCTTACGGCTTTTACAATTGCTTCGCCGGAATTCATTATTACGTTGGCAATAACGGTAAGCGAAACGCCGAATGCAATCACCAGAATTCCGCATAAAAGAAGTGCAAACTGAACGGCGTAATTTTTTACCGGTATAAAATGAACAATCCACATTCCAAAGTCGGTAAAATATCCGAATAGAACTGAAAGCGGTATTTGCAGCAGCTGGTAAATTTTAAAATCCCTGCGCAGAATAATAATCTGCCCCAAAATCAAAACGCAGTTCCACAGTATAAGCCAGTTGCCAAGACTGAAAAACGTAAAGCGCAGGCTTAAAACGTTTGCCACGGAAGATATTGGAGAAACGCCCAGCGCACTGTGCCGTGCAAATGCAACTCCAAGTCCGGTAAAAAATAGCCCCAGAATGAATAAAAAATACCGTTTTATATAGTTTTTAACCTGCAATTTGCAAACCTTTATATGGATTTTATTTTTTCAATATTTTAGTGCATTTGTCCGCTTTGTACCATTCCGCGGCTTTTTTTATCTATCGTGCAGCGGTGTGCAGGCGCTTTGGCAGGTTTTTGCCGGGCTTTGCAAAAGCGGAATATTGGGGAAAACTTACAATTTTACCGCCGCGTACAGTTCCGGGTTTTTGTCAAATTCCCGTACAACGTATGAACAGACAGGCTTGATTTTTGCATTCTGCATGGCGGCATTTTTTACGACACACTGCAAAAGCTTTTTTGCAATACCTTGCCCGGCGTATTCTTTTTCAACAAAAGTATGGTTTGCAACCCAGATATTTTGGTCAATTTCAAAATCGCAGTGACCAATAAGTTTTTCGCCGTCATAGGCGGCACTTCGGTTCGGTTCAAATTTTATTTCTATCATTTTTTCAAACCCTGCATTCGGTCTATACAAAATTACTTTTTGCGGCGCAACAAATCAAGCAGACCAAGGTATGTCAGCCCGACCCCAATAAGGAAAAGCAGCAGCGTCAAAATCCACCAGACGCAGCCCATAAAAGGCAGCTGGCTGGAAAAACCAAACGCGCCGGCAGGGCTGCCCCAGTTCAAAAAGAAATACGGATAATTTATGTTTTCTGCAAACTGCCAGTTGCAGGCAAAACCGATGCCGGCGTAAATTGCATAAACAACCGGCGGAATGATTACAAAAAATACGTGGCGTTTTTTTAGCTGGCTTTCGGCGGCAATTACAAAAAAATCGGCTACGCAAACAACGGGCACAACCACGTGGGTTAAAATATTCTGCACATTCCATGCGTCAGCTTTCATTGTTGGCGCAAGAACAAAACAAAAAACAACGCCCGTCAGCGTAATTGAAACTGTGCCCGTAAATTTTACCAGATACCACAAATCGCTTAAAACCGCGCTTCGCAGAATAAATGCAAATTCCACCGCGCAAATTACTGCAAGGCAAATATTTGACTGAATCGTAAAATACATAAAAACCGATTTTCCGCCCATAAAAGAACCACGCCCGGCATACGCGCTTAAAATTGTTCCCAAAATTGCAGAAACAAAGGCAACGATTTTTAATGCAAGCGAAAATCTTTTTTCAACTGACAAATTTTTCATGGTTTTCCTATAATTTTTTACCGCTTGCCATTTCAAAATGGCATTTTACAATACCAAGGTCAATTTTGGCGCAGACGCCTTTTTGGGCAGAAATTTTCACGTTTTCGCCGTTGCGTTCAATAAAAAATTTCTGCTGGTTAATGGCGGTGGGCGCAAGCAGGGCGGCTTTTACACCGGCTTTATACCAGTCCGGGTCGTCGGCAGAAATCTGCGCAAGATTTGGCTTGTTTTTGTGCTGGCTGCCCTGATTTGCGCCGTAGCCGAGCGCAATTATGATTGCCTGTTTTTCTCCGGCGTTAATTTTTGCCGCGGTTTTTCCGTGGGTAGAAGCAACCCAGCATGTATTAAGACCAATTTCCTGCGCTTTTAAAACCAGCTTTTCGCCATAATAGCCGGTTTTTTCGTCCAGATCGGCGCATTTTTGTCCAACCATGCAAATGTAGTTTGCAACGCTGGAAAATTTTCCGTAGTGGGCAAGCAGGCTGTCAAAACATTTCGGTTCGTCGTAAATAATTTGAATGTTTAAGTTTGCTTCGGCGTTAAATTTTTGCGCCATTTCATCAAGAATTTTGCGTTTTTCGTCTTCAATTTTTTTATCCAAATACTGGCGCACGCTGTGGCGGCTTTCCATTACTTCAAGAATTTCCATAAAACCTCGCTATAAATTGTTTTATAGTTTCCTCGGCATTGGCAAAGCTTTTGTTAAGAAAATTTTGCAGCCGTCAAATGCCAATTTATGCTTGCAAGTTGAAAAATAAAGGCTTTGGGTTGAATGAAAAGACGCGGAACTCAAAAATGAAAAGGTTTCGGGCTTTTATTTGTGCGGAAGGTTTTATGCCCCGACGCTTGCGGCGGGGTTGCTGATTGCAGTTTTTATTTTTGGCTGAAGCCCGGCGTTCTGCATGAAGAAGCGTAAAATTTGCATATTATATAGAAGAAACTTTACAGTTTTTCATATTGGGGTGGCTGCATATAAAAAAACGTGCAGGGCTTTCAGAAAATTTTTGCGCTGTTTCCGTACAAAAATGCGGTTTTTTATAAAATTCAAAAATATTTTGTGCTATTATGTTTTTATCTTTTACAGAAAATATGCGTTTTTTAGGTTTTGCGCCGCGGCGGTGCAAACAAAGGGGTAGTGCATGAAAAAAATTTTCGGTATTTTGTTGGTTTTTATGGTTTCGGCTTTTGCTTTTGCCCAAAGCAGCCAAAAACTGGGCATTACGGCCAAAGAATGCAAGACCGTTATTAAAAGTGTAGAAAAAATCGAACTTGATTTGAAGCAGCTGGATAAAGACGACGCAAATTATCTTCAGAATTGCAGCGCGGTTTTGAACAAATACGGCATAAAAGGCGACGCGGCTTATAAAAAATACGAAACAATCCTGAATGCGGCGGCGGCTTACGCGCTGACCGTTCCTTTTGAAAACCTTAGCCCGGAAAACAAGGCATTTTTAGACAACGCTCGCGAAAACGACCCGGTTTCCTACGATTTTTTTATGAGCATGGTTAAAGACAGCGAAGATGTTCTGGCAAAAATTCACCCGGAAGACAAAAAGGTTTTAGACCAGAACAAGTATGAACTTTTGGAAGTTTGTGACAGGCTTGCTGCCGTAAAATAAAATTGCGTTTTGCAAAAAGGCTGGGTAGCAGGTTGAATGCCGTAAACAGAATAAAGGCAATGGAAGAAAAATTTGACAGGGCGCTTGAGGCGGTTGCTTCCTTGGATGTGGCTTTGGAAAATTTTAAGGCAGCAATTCCGGAAGTGAAGGAGCTGGCTGCTTATTATGAATCGGACTTGTGGCGCAGGGATTTTGAAGCCGATTCTGCCGGAAAGCTGCCTTGTGATTTGAAGCGCGGTATTCTTTCTGAAGACGGAATTTACAATCTTTTAACGGATTACCAGCGCTTAAAGGTTTTGCTGCAAACGCCGGACTGATTTTGCAGATGTTTGTCTTTTAAAAAAATGCGCTGCAAGAAAACTATACATAAAGCAAGTGTTTGGAATAAAGCTGATAATGTGATTAAATTAGATGCAAGTTTTTTTATTTCTTGCAGCATACGGAGAATGAAAATGAGTTTGAATATTGAGCCTTTTGAAGCCAAAGATTCTAAAATTGAAGGCTTAAAAATTATTAGCGCAAAAATGATAACTGACGACCGTGGAACTGTGCGCGAACTGTTTCGCGGAAGCGTATACGGCGAAGTTTTATCGGCATCGGTAGCAGGCTGGAAGCAGATTAATTTGACCAGAACCAAAAAGGGCGCTGTTCGCGGTCTGCACGGCGAGGCAATGTCAAAGCTGGTTACTGTTGCTTACGGTTCTGTTTTTGGCGCGTATGTTGATACAAGACCAGACAGCAAGACTTTTGGCGCAGTTCAAACAGTACACATAACACCCGGCGTTCAGGTTTTTGTTCCGCAGGGCGTATGCAACGGTTTTCAGGCGCTGGAAGATACGGAATATTTGTATTTTTTTGACAACGAATGGGCGCCGGGAATGCCGGGCACGGCACTTTGTCCGCTGGATCCGGAACTTGGCATAGAATGGCCAATTGCCATTGATACCAGCAACCTTAATCAAATTTCTGAAAAAGATTCAAAAGCCCCTGCGCTTAAAGACCTTAAAAAGATTTTAGGAATGAACTGATTTTTCCATTCAGTTCTGAAAATACCCCTGAAATTAAACGGCGATATGTACGCATAAGAACAGTGCATAAAAATACCCCTTTTACTTTTGTTCGATAGAAAGAAAGTAAAAGGGGTAAACAAACAGCAGTTTAATTTAGGGGTGTTTTTGTCTATGGTTTAGCGCAAATCATAAACACGGCACGCGTAAGCTTTTAGTTTCTGCGTGCCTTTTTTTTGCATTAGCCTGCTACGCCAAAGATAAGGTTTGGAATAAACAGAACGAGTTTTGGACAGAATACAAGAATTGCAAGTTCAATAAGAATGGCAATCAGGAAAGGTAAACTTTCTTTTGTGTATTCTTCTGGCGGACATTTTATAATGCCGCATACCGTATAAAGCGCCGAACCGATTGGCGGAGTCATAACGCCGAGTGTTACGATTGTCGCCATTAAAACGCCAAAGTGAACAGGATCCATTCCTACGCTTGTTACCATCGGAAGGAAAATAGGCGTAAGGAGAAGGAAGTTTACATTACTGTCAACAAACATACCTGTAAGGAAAAGGAATCCCAGCATGATAAGAGTCAAAATCTGCGGATTTTCTGTAATTCCAAAGATGAATGAACTTAATGCTGCCGGAAGTTTTACCCATGTAATTGCATAGCTGAAAGGTCCAGACATTGCAATAATAAGCATAATTGCACCATTATCTTTTAATGTTGTAATAAGTGCTTCCTTGAAATTTTCCCATGTAAGCTTTTTGTAAACAAACTTACCAACAACAAGAGCGTAAACAACCGCAAAAGCACCAGATTCTGAAGGTGTAAACAGACCGAATCTGATTCCCACAATAAGAATAATCGGGAAGAACAGCGCCCAGATAGAAACTTTCAAATTGTCGATAAGTTCTTTGAATGTAAGTTTTGGGGCATCTGCGTTCGGCGGATCAAACTTACGGATACGGCTTGTAATAGATGTTGTACCCATAAGGAATGCCATCATTAAAATACCGGGTACAATACCTGCTGCAAAAAGGCGTCCAATTGAAACTTCACCAACAAAGCCAAAAATAATCAAACCAAGACTTGGCGGAATTGTGGCTGTAATAAGGGCGGTAAGACAGTTTACCGAACAAATGTATCCTTTTGTGTAGCCGCGTTTCATCATTTCCGGACCAAGAATTCGTGTTTCCATTGCAGCATCAGCTGTTGCAGAACCTGAAACGCCGCCCATTAATGTAGACATTACAACCGAAATCTGAGCTGTACCACCGTACATTCTGCGGGTTAAAAGGCGGGCAAGGCTTAAAAGCTGGTCTGTAATTCCAGAAACATTCATAAGGTTTCCGGCAAAAATAAAGAAAGGAACAGCAAGGAATGCAAAAGACTGGCTCTGAAGTACAATCATCTGAACACCGGCTTCAAATGGAAGAATCGGCTGGCTTAAAAAATATGCAAAACCTGCAATGCCAATAACAAAGGCAATTGGCATTCCTAAAGCAAGAAACAGAACAAAACAAATTAAAAGAAGACTCATACTGCCTCCACATTTTTTTCAATATCATTAAAGTGAACGATGCAATCTTTAATTTTTACAACTGTGGAAATTGACATTGAGAAAGTGGATACAACCAGACTTAAACTTACTAAAGAGTATGGAATTGGCATTGACTGATAAGTTCTTAATCTTTCAACCCAAACAAGTCTTGCTCCGTAAATACAAATAATGATAGTTGTTGCTAAAATAATAGCGTAAACAAGAATTAAAATAATTTTCTGAATTTTTTTTGGAAAAAATCGTGTTACTATATCAATTCCAATAAGCTGTCCGTTTCTCCATGCAATGTCGGCACCAAGAAATGCCGTCCATGCAAGAAGAAGCATGGCAAGGTCAATGTTCCATGACATGGAAATTCTAAGAAATCTCAAAATTGCAGAAGCGAAAACAAGGATTACAAGAAGAATGAATCCTGCGAAACAAAATGCTGTTTCTGCCTTGCAAAAATATGCATAAATCTTTTTCATATATCCTCCTTTTTTAAGATAATTATCAAAAAAAAGACCTGCACTAAATGATTTACTGCAGGTCTGTAAGATTTAATTATTCAGCTGAAACTATTCGGCAAGTTCTTTGAACAAACGGTCTTTGAGTCCTGCAGAGAATCCAAGGTCGTTGTTTTGGTAAAGTCCGTCAACCGCTTTCTGGAATTCGGCAATGTCAACATCAGCGATTGTTACACCGTTGTTTCTCATGTTGTCATAGTATTTTGATTCTTCAGATTCGATGATTGCACCGTATTCAACGGCAGCTTCCCTCATGATTTTTGTAAAGAGAGCTCTGTCTGATTCTGACATGCTGTTGTAGAAGGTTGAAGAACAAACAAATGCAGACTGAAGCATGTAGTGCTTTGTCATTGCAAGGTATTTTGCAACTTCGTAAAGACGAGCACCGTCTGCTGTAGCAACCTGAACTTCGCAGCCGTCAAGTGTTTTTGACTGGATTCCAGGGAAAACTTCGCCCCATGAAATACCGATGTTGGCAAATCCAAGATATTTTGCAAGGTTGTTTCCGATTGCGTTACCAAAACCGCGGATTCTGAGACCAGAAAGGTCTGCAACGCTGTTTACCGGTGTTGTTGTGTAAAAACATCTGAAGCCGTTGTACATATTTGTAATGTAAACAATTCCTTGTTTTTCTAGTTCTGCCTGCCATTCTTTGAAAAGCTTTGTGTCTGGCAGTTTCTTAAGTGCCGCTGGATCTGTAAGGATGTAAGGAGCCATAAGAATGTTAAGGTCTGGAATCTTAAACTGGCTTGCAAGGCGTCCCGGGTCACTTGGAACAACAAGTGAAATACCAAGCTTAGCCTGAGTTACAAGTGCGTCTGTATCACCGGAAAGGGCACCTGCTACCTGAACAGTCGCATTGAAACGTCCTGTTTCATTGAGTCTGTCGGCAACAGCCTGCATCATTCGGCTCTGACCTGTTGTAGCTGCTTCCGTACCGGCAAATGTTACCGGAATTTTTGCAGCTGAAGCTGCGTCTGACTTTTTGTTGCACGATGTGAACAAAAATCCACATGATAAAGCTAATACTGTTAATACAAGTAATCTTTTTTTCATCTTTCCTCCAGCTATTATTCTAGTATGCAAATATGTTAGTTGTCAAAGAAATTCTATTTTGAAAATTCAATTTTTTTTGCAGGCAAAATGAATTTACACAGCCCGAAAGCCGGTCTTGAAAAAAGCTGTAAAAAAGAAATGTGTTCGCAGACCAAATATCAAAAAAAATCGATATTCGGTCTGCATGAAAAAATATAGGGAGCGTTTATTATTCTGGGTAAATGTATGTGTCTGGAAATTTCAGTCTGTATGTGCAAGGCGAAACCGACCGGGCTTGCTGAGAGGGCAAATAAAAGAAAGGTAAAATACATCCGGGCATAAAAAAAACGCTCTGTAAAACAGAGCGTTTTTTGGGACATCCTGGATTTGAACCGGGGACCAAAGGATTATGAGTCCTCTGCTCTAACCGCTGAGCTAATATCCCAAACTTCTAAAACGAAGTGACGCAATTATAACAGACAACCGCCTTTCAAGTCAATTTATATAAACGAAAAAGTTTAAGGTTTTCGTTTTTTACAGTTCTTTCAGCCTGCAAAAACGCTGCCGCCAAACTGCGCTTACACCACATATTCCGCTACAAATCTGCCTACGCCGTCCTGGTCATTGGTGAACTGGGTAACGTGGGCGGCAATCTGCTTAATGTATTCCAGCCCGTTTAGCATTGCAGTGCTGTGGGCGGCATATTTTATCATCGATTCATCGTTCATGCTGTCGCCAAAAGCCATGGTTTTGCCCTGTTCAATCTTCAAAACTTCTTCTGCCAGATATTTCAGGGCTTCGCCTTTGCCGCAGTTTGCAGGCAGAACTTCCAGAAAATACGGCTTGCTGGTAAAAATTACCGCCCGTTCGCCAAAATGTGCCTTTAATTCGTCCTGCAAAATCAAAAGTTCTTCCGGTTTGCCCGGAATTACCATTTTGGGAAAACCTTTCTGCAAAAAGTTTTCGTAATCTTCTACAATGCCCAGCTTTAATCCGCTTAATTCGGTATCAAGGCGCACCCATTCGTTGTCGTGGGGCGCATAAATGGTAGAAGGCGTATAAACTTCGCTGCTCAAGCCCTTCGCCTTTGCCGCGTGATAAGCTTCCGTTAGAACATCTGGTTCTACAGTGCGGCTGTAAATCACTTCGCGCCGGTGCATGTCGTAAATTGTGGCGCCGTTCTGGGCAATTATATAGCGCCCGGTTTGCATTCCTGCAATGTCAAGGCGGCGCACATAGGGCAAAATCGCGTCTTCGGTGCGCCCGCTGCACAAAACGATATAAATTCCGGCTTTTGCCGCTTTTTGCAAAGCTTCAACCGTAAAATCGCCAATCGTCAAATCGCTTTTCAGCAAAGTGTCGTCCAGATCCAGTGCAATAATTTTTACGTCGTATTTTTTCATAAAAGCTTCTCCAGTGTTGGGGCTGTGCCCAAAGCGTCGCGCAAAAGTATGTAAGAATTAGCGTTGTGTTTCGTGTTTTTGCCTTGTTTTTTTACCGCGCGTATAAGCAGATTTTTTGGCGTGTGGCTCATGTCTATAAACTCAAGCATCTGCACGTCGTAGCCGGCTTGTTCCAAAAGCTCGGCGCGCATTAAATCGGTGGCAAGGGCTGCAAAACGTTCCTTTATAATGCCGTATTTCAGGAACAGACCCATCTGCGGCGAAACGTCAGGATTTTTCAGGTTGCCGTTAATTTCGTGCTGGCAGCATGGCACGCACAGAATTGCCTTCGCATTGGTTTTTACCGCCTTTTCCAGCGCGTAGTCGGTTGCCGTGTCGCAGGCGTGCAGGCAAACCATCAGGTCTATGTCGCCGGTTCCGCTGTAGTTTGCAATGTCGCCGGTGCTGAAATGCAGGTTTTCGTAATTGAATTCTTTGGCAAGACTGTTGCAAAGTTCTATAACTTCGGCTTTAAGGTCTAAGCCCGTTACAAAGGTTTTTATGTTTTTAATTTTTGTCAGATAATGGTACAGGGCGAATGTCAGATAAGATTTTCCGCAGCCAAAATCCACCACGTTCAGCACCGGTTCGCCGGTTGCGCTTTTTAAAGCCAGAATGCCCGGCAGAATGTCGTCTACAAATTCCAGAAAGCGGTTAATCTGCTTGAATTTATCGTATTTTTGCGCCACAACTTTGCCGGCTTCTGTCATTACGCCAAGGTGAACCAGAAAATCCACCGGCACGTCCGGCTGAAGAATGTAATTCTTGCTTCGGTTCTGCCCAAGATTTTGCGCCCTGGCGTTTTCTGCGGCTAAAAACCGCGATTTTGAATTTTTTCCGCTGCCCGTATTTGCGTCTTTTATTCTGCCGTTTTTTTCTGGTTTAATAGAAGAAAGCCGTTCGTTTTTTTCAGATTTTTCAACTTTTGCAGATTTTGCCGCCGTGTCCGGCACATTTTTTTTATGCAGAATTTTGGTTTCGCCTTTTTTATTTGTAAGCAGCGTTAAAGTTTCGTCTGCAAAAACAAATACGGCGTTTTTAAAGTTCGTTCCAATATTTTCTTTTAAAAAATCCAGAAATTCTTCCAGATTATAATTTTTCTGAAAAGCCTGTTTCTGCGTAAATTTTTCGGTATAAAAAAGCAGTTCGCCTTTTTTTATGACGGGTTTAATTTTTATTCTGTTGAATTTGCTGTTTTTTGCCGGATTGCTGATGATGCCGTATACTAAACTGTCTTTTTGTTTTTCAAATGTTTCTTTTACTTCTAAAAAGTTTTCCATTCTTCAATAAAAATACATCGGGCAAGTTTTGTAAATAGTAAAAAAATGCATCGCCGGCTGTGCGGTCGTTTTTTCATATTTTCAGGCTGAAAAAAATCTATACGCAAAGGCGAATAGTTGTTATACTGTGTTTTATGGGAAAAATTTGTGTTTTTGTAAACCAAAAAGGTGGGGTAGGAAAAACTACATCTGCAATTAACATTGGTGCTTATATTGCCCTTGCCGGCAAAAAAGTTCTTCTGGTAGATTTCGACTCTCAGGGCAATATGTCGTCGGGGGTTGGAATTGATAAGGACAAGCCGACTGTTTACGACGTTTTAGCCGGAAAAGTTGCTGCGGAAGATGCGGTAAAACGAACCGTTGTGCCGGGTTTGTCGGCAATTCCTGCATCAATCGATTTGTCTGGAGCTGCCGTTGAACTTGTAGACCAGGAAGAACGAGAATTTTTCTTAAAGCGAGCGCTTTTGCCACTTGTTCCAAAATATGATTTTATTTTAATCGATTTGCCGCCGTCGCTTGGTATTTTGACCTTAAACGGTCTTGCCGCGGCAGACGAAGTTCTTATACCGATGCAGTGCGAATATTTTGCCCTTGAAGGTATTTCGCTTTTGCTGCAAACCGTAAAACGCGTTCAGAAAACCATTAATCCTTCACTTAGAATTGGCGGAATATTTTTTACCATGTACGATTCGCGCACACGCTTGGCGCAGGAAGTTGTACAGCAGGTAAAAACCTATTTTGCCGACAAAGTTTTTTCTACAATTATTCCGCGCAACGTGCGCCTGTCTGAAGCGCCTTCGCATGGCGTGCCAATCTGCCAGTACGATTCTGACTGTGTAGGCGCACGCAGTTACAAACTTCTGGCACAAGAGGTAATTGACCGTGTCGGCTAAACAGTTTGGAACATTGGGCAAGGGGCTGGATTCCCTGCTTTCTGAAACCGGGTTTGACGACGACATTGAACCGAAAGCTGCCGGTGTAAGCGGCAGCGAAGTTTTGGTTGACATAAGCCGCTTAAAACCAAATCCTTTTCAGCCGCGCACCGAATTTACGCAGGAAGCTTTAACCGAACTTGCAGAATCGATAAAAATTCACGGTATTATTCAGCCTATTTTGGCAGAAGACGCCGGCAACGGTGATTATTATATTATTGCAGGCGAACGCCGAACCCGCGCCGCCCAGCTTGCCGGCTTAACGCAGGTTCCGGTAATTTTGCGCCAGTTTACAGACGAGCGCAAGCTTGAAGTTGCCTTAATTGAAAACATTCAGCGCGAAAACCTAAACCCGATGGAAGAAGCCAAAGCGTATCAGCGCATCATGCAGCTTGAAAACATCGGGCAGGAAGAAGCGGCTAAACGCGTGGGCAAAAACCGCTCCACCGTGGCAAACGCCTTGCGCCTTTTAAAGCTGCCGGAAGACATGCAGAATGCTTTGGCGGCTGGTACAATCAGCGCAGGTCACGCCCGCGCATTGCTTTCGGTAAACAGCCCCAGCGATATGCGCATAATGTTTGCGCGCATGACAGGCAGCGGAATGACGGTGCGCGAGGCTGAACAGTATGCCGCCGAATTGAACGGAACTGTAAAAGCCGATGCGCCGAAGGCAAAAGAACCAAAAGCTGCACCAAAAGACCCGGATTTGGCTTTTATTGAACAGCAGTTTATAGATGCGCTGGGTACAAAAGTTGCGCTTAAAGGCAATTTGCAGCGCGGCACAATTCAGATTGAATATTTCAGCAGGGACGATTTAGACCGCCTTTATAATATTCTTATAAAAAGCGAATAAACCGCGAACGCACAAAAAAGCCCCGGTATTTTTCCGGGGCTTTGCTATTTTAAAAGTCTGAAAATTAAAAGATTCCGCATTTTCTGAAAAAGGCAACGAACAAAAACAGGCTTAGCGCCGAAAAAAGCGCCGTCCATACCAGTATTTGCCCTGCAAGTTCGCTGTCGGCGTTCATCTGGTCTGCCATTGCAACGCTGGCTACGGCTTCCGGCGCGGCATAAAGCGCAAAAAGCGCTGCGCATTCAACCGGCTTAAACGCCGGCAACCCGATTTTTGCAGGCAAAAACATTACCAGAAGCATTCCGATAACCGGCGCCATAAAACAGCGCGCCACAACACTGACCGTAATTTCTTTTAAAAGTCTCTTTACGGCTGAAAATTTAAACTGCCCGCCCAAAATAACCAGTGAAAGCCACGGCGCAATAGAACCTAAACTTTCAACTGCCTTGTAAATAAAACGCAGGTTGCTGTTTGCAAGAGTCCAGCCGTGGCAAAACGGGCGCACGCCAACGCATACAAGTCCCAGTGCCACACCCTGAATAAGCGGATTTTTTACGATGCTTTTTATGACAAAAAGAACGGGCTTTTCCTGCTTCTGGTCGCTGAACGCCGAAAGGGAAATTACGCCAAGAATATTGAAAAGCGGAACAGAAAAAGCAGAAATAAGGGAAGCGAGCTGCAAGCCTTCTGCACCGGCAATATTGAATGCCAGTGGCAGCCCGATTGTGGCATAATTTGAACGGTAAAACGCCTGATGCATTACGCCTTTCTGTTCTGCTTTGGGCACGCAAAAAATAACGTATGGCAGCCCGATGACAAAAAGCACCATTACGCCCAAAACTGCAAAAAGCACAACATTCCAGCGTATTTCGGTAAAAGACTGCATTTGATAGACGTTAGAAAACATCATTGCCATAAAGGCGTAATTAAAGCAGAACTTGTTGCCGTTGCGCAAAAATTCGTCGCTAACGGTGCCGTTATTGCGCACATAAAAACCAAAAGCGCATATCAAAAGAATGGGAAAAACCGCATTCACCGAAAAAAGCAGGGCATCAATCATCGTGCAATTTTAGCGCTTTGCGCTTTTTTGTAAAAGTGAAAAATTGAAAAGTTGCTGAAAAATATATTTTCTGCAAAAAACATAAAAAATAAAGGCAGTCCGAAAAGTTTTTCCATGCTGTTTTTTCAGCATTTCTTCTAATACGGCGTTCTGTCCTTAAAACCTGTTAAGGACAGAACGCGTTTTTACTTTTCAGGCTGCCTTCTGTAATTTATGCGTATTTTTGCGCTGTTTTCGCGTACGCGTTTTTGCCCAAGTTTTACAAATCGTATTTTTCGCCGTATCTGGCAATCGTTACGTCCGGAAAACCGTTTTCGGCTAAATATTTCTTTAAAAAGGCCTGGGCATCTTTTTCGCCGTGTACCAGAAAAATCCGTTTCAGTTTGCTGGTATCAATAGTTTTCAGCCATTCCAAAGTTTCTTTATAGTCGGCGTGGGCAGAAAATGCGTTGATGTTTTCAATTTTTGCGCGCACGGTCATCCAGTCGCCCATAATTTTTACTTCAGGCTCGCGGTTCATCAGTTTTCTGCCCAAAGTATTTTCTGCCATATAGCCAACCAGCAAAACCGTGTTCCGGCTGTCGTCAATGTTATTGTACAAATGGTGCACGACACGCCCAAATTCGCACATGCCGTCGGCGCTTATAATAATCATCGGGCCTTCTTTCTGGTTCAGCGCCTTCGATTCTTCTACGCTGGAAACAAACGAAAGCGCGTTAAAGCCAAACGGGTTTTTATGGTGATCCAAAAACGCCTGATGCGTTTTTTCGTCGTAGCATTCCGGGTGAACCTGAAAAATACTTGTGGCGTTGGTCGCCATCGGCGAATCCACGTAAATCGGTATTTCAGAAATTCTGCCTTCGTCAACCAGAAGATGAAAATAGTAAATCAGTTCCTGCGTGCGTTCAATTGCAAAAGAAGGAATGATGAGTTTTCCTCCGGTTTCTTCAATGCGCTGCACGATTGCCGCCAAAGTATCCAGCGCTTCTTCCACGTGTTCGTGCAGCCGGTTGCCGTAAGTGCTTTCCAGCACGATATAGTCGGGCGCCGGTATGTTTTCCGCCGGATTACGGATAATCGGTTTGTTTTTGCGTCCCAAATCGCCGCTGAAAAGAATGTTTTTGGTTTCGCCGCCATCGTTAACGGCAAGATTTGCAAAAGAAGAACCCAGAATGTGCCCCGCGTCAAAAAATTGCAGTTCGACATTCTGGTCTATAAACATTTTGCGCCGGTACGAAAGCGTAACAATCTGGTCGGCGGTTTTTACAACATCGTTTTCGCCGTAAAGAGGTCGCCAGTTGAATTTTTCGCCTTTTTTCTTTGCCTGTTTCTGCAAGTATTCGGCATCCCGCGCCTGAATGTGCGCGCTGTCCATCATTATAAGGTTCGCCAGATCCCGGGTTGCCGGGGTTGCGTAAATGTTGCCGTTAAAGCCTTTTTTTGTAAGAACCGGCAGCAAACCGCAGTGGTCGTAATGGGCGTGGGTTAAAACAACCGCGTTCAGTTTGTCGGCTGCAAGATCAAATTCCCGGTTTTTTTTATCGGCTTCGGCGCGCTTACCCTGAAAAGCACCGCAATCTATCAGAATCGGTCGTCCGTCAATTTCAAGAACGTGCTTTGAACCGGTTACTTCTTCCGCTGCTCCAAGAGAATAAAAACAAAGTGCCATAATACCTCCTTAAAAAGGTTAATCTGCTAGTCTTTGGCAAATTTTAGCAGTGAAAAACTAAATCTGCAAGAAAAATATATAAAACTGCCAATTGTAAAAGCCTTCTTTTTTGCTTAAAATTGAAAGCGTGTACACGCGACAGGCTTTAAAAACCCCAGAATCAATCATTCAAAATGGCAAGCCGGCTTTTGGTTTTTACCCAAAGCCTTTTGAAAAACTTGACATTTGTGGCATTAACCACGCTTATGGCGATTTTCTGCTGCCAAAATTTATCAGCAATTTGCGCATAAAGGCAAATCTGGTTTTTACTTTTTATACTTCAAAATATATTGGCACAATTGAAATTTTTGACAGCAAGATTTTCGGTTTTGTTGAATTCATTCTTTTTGACAAGGAAACAAAAAAGAAATATGCATACCGCCGTGTTTTGGGTCTGCACAAGCGCATCGTGCCAAAATCTACGGTTCGGGCAACCTGTTCCAGCCACAGCAAGCGCCGCCATATGCGCATAAGCTGGAACGAAGCCGAAAAGAAAATCAACGCAACTTTCAATATAAAAGGCGACAAGATTCGTCCTTCGTTCTGCGCCAATTTGCAGATTGATACCGGTAAAAAAACTTTTGCCCGTTCTGCAAATGTTGCCCCGGCGCTGGTCAGCCGCCGCTGTTCTGCAAGCGTGCAAATGTGCGGCGCGTGTACAGGCTTTATAACGGTAAACGGGCAGCATTACAATCTGCAAAATTCCGGCGCAAAAGCCGCCGGTCAGAACATCATGCCTTTTTTAACGGACTGCGGCGCGGTTTTAGAAATCCGGCGTGCCTATTATCCTTTGCGCAGCCATATCACGGCAGTAACGGGCGCCGGCGTTATAGAAGGCAAACAGACGTCGTTCCGCTTTGGTCAGACCAATTTTGACCCGGTTGATGATTACAGGCATAACGAAAACATGCTTTTTGTTGAAAACATTCCCACGCCGCTGCCGCCGGTAAAAATTACCATGCCTTACGGCATAGGCAAAACATGGATTATGCAGGACACGGAAAGCATGGTAGACCTTTGCTTTGAGCCGATTGCCATTACCCGGCGCAAGGCAAGCCTGATTTTTCTGCATCTGGATTACCAGACGGTTTTTGGCACGGTAAACGGCACTTTTTTAACTGCCGACGGTACCGCCGTAAACTTAAAGAACTTTTACGCCGTTGGAAAAACAATTCGCCTGCGCTATTAATTTTTGCACCACAAAACGGCAAAAACGGTACATAATATAGAAGAAATCTGTGCCAGCTTGTACCAAACTGTGCCAAAAACGCAACTTTGCCGATACTTTAGGTAGTTTGTAAATTATTTAACATTTTTTCAGGCGGAAAACAAATCCATGAGTGATGTAAAAGTTAACCAGAATGTACGCTTAGCCGAAATGATTTCTCGTCTGCCGGTGCATTTGCCGGCGGTGGATAACGAAGAACGAAGTAATTTTGACAAGCTTTTTGCCGAAACCGGCATAAACGGCGGCAGAAATAAATTATCATTATTGAAAAATGTTGACCCCGACGTAATTGAAGAAAGTTTCATCATAAACAATCTGAACGAACAGGTTATTCACGCTACAAAATTCGTAAGTGCCATAAAGCGTTTTGCAGGTTCCCTTCCGCTTTATTACCAGCACCGGCTCGGTAAAAGCGCGCATATTCAGGTGCGCATGCTTGGCGCGGTTTTGAACTGGGATGCGGTTGGAGCAAACGATCTGCTTGATAAAATGCAGCAAAACATAAAAAACATCACGGTGGAAAACGCCATACCTTTTGTCTGCGTAATGTACCGCCCGCTTTTGCAGCTTTTGTTTTTGGGCGAAGTTAACTTTAACCAGATTCTGGACAAAACCTTTGAAGATGTAAAAGACAAAGTGAACGTTCCGCTGACAGCCCTTCAGCGTGTTATGGACGAAGCAAAAATTGAATGGTCGTGGCACTTAAAGCATACGGTAAAAGAACTTTTTCCGCTTTTGATGCGCATTATTTCTTCCTACTGCGTGCCTATGCAGGAATTTCTGGACGACAACATTCAGCGGATTCTGGCATTTCTGTTCCTGCAAAAAACGGACATTATTCTGCCCGGCGAATTTACCCCGATTGACGAAAATTCGCCGCTGGACGAACCGCCTAGAACCAGCGCCTATGCCGCCGCCCAAAGACAGATTGAAGCCCAGACTTTGATGGGATTGAAGTTCCTTGATACGCTTTTTCCGCAGGCAGGCTGGAAAGAAATTGAAAATTTCGTCGATTTGTTTCCGTATTACCAGCCGCTTTTTAAATTCAGCGAAGGCGTTGCGCTTCTTTCGCCACAAAACCCAATGCAGGTCGTAGTAATTCTGCTTCAGATAATTGAAGACTTGCTTCCGGGCTGCAGCAAAATAAAGTTTACCGATACCGACAGCAACGCGCCGGACAAGCTTTCCGTAAACGAAATTGAACGCATGATAAGCGACTGGTATTTAATCCGCATGAACATATTCGACAAAGAATACGCGTATTCGCTGACAGATTACGTTAACCGGGTTTACAGCCAGCCTAATTTTAAAACAACGCCAATCGCCATCAAAACCATTTCGGGCATTGTAAAAATGCAAAAAACTGAATTTTTTCCGCACCTGAAATACGAAGAAGGAATGATTGTAAACGACGCTTCGGCTTTTGGCGTGCAGCCGGCTTATAAAAAAATTGCAAGGCTCAGCCGCTATTTCGGCTGGCTTTCGGACAATATTGCAAGCGCGTCCAGAAACGGCGGCGTTGCCATGCAAAACGACGTGATTGGCATGAAAAATGCCTGGGAACCTTTTGATTTTTCTATCGAAAATCCGTGTTCAAAGCGCTTAAGCGCGGTTCTTAAAAAACGTGCCGAAGGCGGCGCAAACAACGCAAACCTTATTCTGGCAATTTCGCAGATTCTTTACGTGCTGGACTGGTGGCTTACAAGCCCCAAAAGCCCGGCTTACGCCCAGCGCCTGCATGAGCTTTACCGCACCGATGCCGCAGGCGAGCCTGTTTTCAGCGTGCCGCTTCGCACCGACGTAAAAACAATTTTGGCAACGGTTTAGTTTTTGTTTATTTTCTGCTATAAAATACGGGCACTGTTAAAATTATTTTGGTTTTGGCAGTGCCTAATTTATTGAAGAATATAAAAATTCTTTATAAAGGGGGCAGGGCGCTTAAAAACCGCCAGCCTTTTAATTTTTCAATTTGAAAAGGAATTTTAATGAGCATTGCAGATAAAATTTTTATAGAAAACTGCCGCCAGATTATTGACTACGGATTTTGGGACACGGATCTGGACGTGCGTCCGAAATGGGAAGACGGCAAAAGCGCCCACACCGTAAAAAAATTCGGTATTGTAAACCGCTACGATTTGCAGAAAGAATTTCCGGCGCTTACAATCCGCAAAACTGCGTTCAAATCCAGCGTAGAAGAAATTTTGTGGATCTGGCAGAAAAAGTCGAATAAGGTTTCGGAACTGGGCAGCCATATTTGGGATGCCTGGGCTGATGAAAACGGCACAATCGGCAAGGCTTACGGTTATCAGCTTGGGGTAAAGCACCATTATAAAGAAGGCGATTTTGATCAGGTTGACCGCGTGCTTTTTGATTTGAAAAACAATCCGGCATCGCGCCGCATCATGACCAACATTTACGTTCATCAGGATTTGGCAGAAATGCAGCTTTATCCATGCGCCTACAGCATGACTTTTAACGTAAGCGGCAACGTACTGAACGCGGTGCTTAACCAGCGCAGTCAGGATATGCTGGTGGCAAACAACTGGAATGTCTGTCAGTATGCGGCGCTGCTGCATCTGTTTGCCCATGTTTCCGGTCTTACAGCCGGCGAACTTGTGCATGTTATTGCAGACGCCCATATTTACGACCGCCACATTCCGCTGGTAGAAAAAATTTTGCAGCAGCCTCAGCTTGAAGCACCTGTTTTTAAGCTGAATACTGCAAAAAAAGATTTTTACGATTTTACAAAAGACGATTTTTCGCTTGAAAATTATCAGGGTTTTAAGCTGGACGACAAAATTCCAGTGGCGGTGTAAACGTGAATATTATTGTGAATGTTGACAAGAACTGGGCAATAGGCTGCAAGGGTCAGCTGCTTTTTCCAATTTCTCAGGATTTGAAGCGTTTTAAGGCGCTTACAATCGGCAAAGTGGTTATTATGGGGCGCAAAACCCTGGAATCTTTGCCCGGTGGCAAGCCGTTAAAAGGCAGAAAAAATATTGTACTTTCTTCAGCTTTAAGCTTTACGGAAGAAGAAAGCAAGACAACCGGGCTTTATACTTGCAAAAGCATAGAGGCTTTGCTTGAACTGATTAAGTCCGAAGATTTTGCAGGTTTTTCTGCAGACGATTTTTTTGTTATTGGCGGCGAAAACATTTACAGCCAGCTTTTGCCGTATTGCCAAAAAGCTTTAGTTACAAAAGTTGAAGCTGCCGCTGAAAACGCCGACGCTTTTTTTCCGAATTTAGAAACTTTGCCCAACTGGCAGGTTGAAGCCCGGTCTGAAACTTTTTATCAGGACGAGCTGGCTTATAGTTTTGTTGACTATAAATGCGTGTAAAAGTTGGGCATCTTGGTCAAAAGAGAAGAATAAAAAAATTGCTAAAAAAAATAAAAGTTTTTTTGTTTTTCTCTTGACTAAAATCTGAATATTGTTTACTCTATTGGAGTCTTAAGGAGCGGTGTCCGAGTGGTTTAAGGTGACGGTCTTGAAAACCGTTGTGCCGAAAGGTACCGGGGGTTCGAATCCCCCCTGCTCCGTAAAAAGGGTACGGCTAACAGCTTTTCAGCCATACTTTGGAGTGGTGACCGAGAGGCCGAAGGTGGCTCCCTGCTAAGGAGTTATACCCCAAAAGGGTATCGGGGGTTCGAATCCCCCCTGCTCCGGATAAAAAATGAGATTGTAGCTCAGTTGGATAGAGCGTCAGATTGCGGATCTGAAGGTCGGAGGTTCGACTCCTCTCAGTCTCAAAACCTTTTCTTTCTTATTAAATCCATTTGTATAAATTATCAGTCCTTTTTGATGAGTTCAGGTCCTATGCAAGGAATCGCTTCTGGACTTTGTCAGGTTCGGAAGAAAGCAGCAACAGGAAGATGATTCTTGTGCCGTAGTGTACCTGAGCTCTTCAAAAAGGATTTTTTATTTTTAAAGCAAGTCTGAACCGTACAAAATGTGCGGTTTTTTATTTTTGTATTCGGTAAAAAAAAAATTGAAAACGGCGACGGCGCAAACTGTGGTGTCTCGCCGTGTCTCGTTTTTATCGTTTTTAATGCCAAAAAGATATTCCAATAGTCTAAACTTCGAGTTTTTGTCATTCCGAACTCGTTTCGGAATCTGTTTTTTATAACAAATCGGATGCTGAACCAAGTTCAGCATGACGTGCTTTTACTGTTTGCTTTGTCTCTAACTATAGTTTGGTGTCGGCAAAAGCCTCCAGTTTTTGTCTGTGCAAAAAACCGCGACTATTTTTATAAAAGTTTGAATGTGCTTTATGCATTTGTAGAAAATTTGTCATTCCGAACTCGTTTCGGAATCTGTTTTTATTAACAAATCGGATGCTGAACCAAGTTCAGCATGACGAAAACTCGCCATTTGGGCTAAATAAAACAAAAGCACCCGGTCTGGGTGCTTTTATCTTCTAGTCAATGCATATATTGTAAAACCGCATATTATTCTGCGTTGTAAATCAGCTTGCCGCGGCGGTAAGTTTGCATGATTTTTCCCTGAAAGGATTCTCCGTTATATGGCGAATATTTGCCCTTGGAAAAAAACTTGGTAGAATCAACCGTCCATTTTTCCTGCAAATCTATCAGTACAAAGTTTGCCTGCCGCCCAGGACGCAAAATACCGCAGTTTACCCCAAGACGTTTTGCCGGATTTGCCGACATCAGCGCCGAAAGTTCACTTAACGAAATTGCGCCGCTTAATACCAAAGCCTGATAGCAGACTGCAAAAGCCGTTTCAAGCCCGGTAAAGCCGCAGGCACCGTCTGCCTTTTCCTGCAAGGTGTGCGGCGCGTGGTCTGTTCCAATCATATCAACCGTACCGTTTTTTATGCCTGCAATAAGCGCCAGCCGGTCGGCTTCGCTGCGGATTGGCGGATTTACAAATTCTTTCACTTTATCTGACAGATAAATATGGTGCGGCGTAACGTCGCAGCTGACTTTGCTGTTGCGCTTCGTTTTTGCGGCGGCAACTGCGGCTAAAGAATTCGCCGTACTGCAATGGGTAATATGAATATTGCAATCCGCCGCTTCGGCAAGGGCAAGATTGCGCGTTGTTGCAAGGTCTTCGGCAAGCGCCAAAAGCCGTTCTGCTTCTGCCATATTTTTTTTAATTTCTTCCTGGTCAGGTGCGTCGCTTTGCTTAATTTCTATAGCGGCTTTGCGCGGCACCTTTGCAGCCTTTGCCAAACTTACGTCTTCGCAGTGGCACGAAACGATAATGTTATTTTTTGCGCATTTTTTCATCGCTTCAAACATTACGCTTGCCGCTTCAACGTCAAAACCGTCTTCGCTTACAACCGGAAACTGCGTGCAGTCCAGATTATCCAGATGACTGGTATCTTCACCGCCAAAATCGCCCGTAATGCTTAAAGTTTGAATGACATCTGCAAGATTGTGTTTTTGCGCATCAAGCTGAACTTTTTTTGCCTGCTCAGGCGAAGAAACAACAGGTTTTGTATTGGGCATTAAAAGCAGCGTACCAAAACCGCCGGCGGCAGCCGCGCGCAGGGCTGTATCAAGTTCCTCTTTTTGCGGCAAGCCCGGATACCTGAAGTGGGCGTGCATGTCAACAAAAGCCGGCATCAAAGCCAGCCCCTTGCCGTCAATGCACAGCATTTGTTCGCCTTCTTTAGAAGAAAAAATAGAAGCAGGCTTAATGTGCCCCCAGAAAATATCAGAAATAAAACCGTTTTCAACTAAAACCGCGCCGTCTGTATCGCAGAAAGCGTCTACAAGCCGTACATTGTAAAAAAGTGTCTGCATATTGCCGCCTTTTTGTTTGTGGTTAAAAATAAAATACCGCCGGCAAAACTGAAAAATATACAGAACCCGGCGGCATTACAAAAACTAAAGCTGGTCTCCAGCGTGATAAACTGCGTCGCAGTACAGGCAGTGATAAACTGCGTTTTCGCGGTTGGCAAGCTTAAAAACGTGCGGAATGTAATGTTCTGTGCTGGTAATGCAGCGCGGATTTTTACATTTGATTACGTTTTCTACGCGTTCCGGCAAAGTAAGCGTGATTTTTTTTGCAATTTTTTCATCTTTAATAATATTTACGGTAATGTTGGGGTCAATTACGCCCAAAACCGAAAAATCAACATTGATGATATTGTCGATTTTGATGATGTCTTTTTTGCCCATCTGTTTTGAACTTACGTTCATGATAAGGGCAACGCAGTATTCTGCCTTGTTAAGCCCCAGCCAGCTGAAAATCTGCGGGCCAGAACCTGCACGAATATGGTCAATTACGATTCCGTTTTTTATTGTATCTACATTCAGCATAATTTTTCCTTTGTGTACAAAATATTTGCTATGTTTTTACCTGTGGAAAACCTGTGAAAAAGCCATTTTATTTATCAACTTTTCCACAATCAGGCAAAGTTTTCCACATTTTCTGTTAAAGCACGCCGGTAAGTTTGGCTATAAGCGCCATGCGGGCATACATGCCGTATTTAACCTGCTTAAAATATGCGGCGCGCGGATCTGCGTCAACTTCAGGCGAAATTTCGTTTACGCGCGGAAGCGGATGCAAAACAATCATGTTGTTTTTGGCGCGCTTCATCTTTTCCTTGTCCAGAATGTAGCTGTCTTTCAGGCGAATGTAATCCTGTTCGTTAAAGAAACGTTCCTGCTGAACGCGGGTCATGTACAGAATGTCCAAATCGCCGATAACGTTTTCAAGCCGTTCTTCGGTGGTAAAACTGATGCCTGCTTTTTCAAACACATCTTTTGTAATGTATTCCGGAATAGACAATTCCTGCGGGCTGATTAAAACAAATTTGTTGTCCGGGTAGCGGCTCATTGCCTTGCAAAGGCTGTGAACCGTGCGACCGAATTTAAGGTCGCCGCAAAGCCCGATTGTAAGCCCCGAAAAACCGCCTTTGCAGGCGCGGATTGTAAGAAGGTCGGTTAAAGTCTGGGTCGGGTGGTGGTGTCCGCCGTCGCCGGCGTTAATAATCGGTACAGCAGAAAACTGAGAAGCCAGAAGGGCAGCGCCTTCTTTGGGGTTGCGCATTGCAATAACATCGGCATAGCTAGAAACAACACGAATTGTATCGGCTAAACTTTCGCCCTTGCTGGCGCTACTGCTGGAAGCTTCGGCAAAACCAAGGGTTTGACCGCCGAGGCGAAGCATTGCCGCCTCAAAAGAAAGCCGAGTACGTGTACTCGGCTCAAAAAAAAGGGTTGCTAAAATTTTTCCGTGGCAAACATCGGTAAAGGCAGAAGGGTCAACAATAATTTTTTCGGCTAACGAAAAAATTTCTTCCATTTCTTCAATTGATAAATCTGCCGGTTCTATAACATGGCGGCCAGTCAGCATGCTTCCTCCTAAAATTTTTGCTTTTTACAAGTTTTAAACTGATTTAATATACAACGAAGTGGATTTTTATAGAAGTGATTTTTTATAGAAAAATCTGAAAGTACAGAAAGTGCCGTGCTTTATAAAAAACCGAAAAACACAAGCCCCGGTGCTTGCAGAATTTTCTGTTTTGCCGGGGCTTGTACTGTGCGCTTTTGTTTTTTCAGGCAATTGTTACGTCTGAAAGCTTTTCGCCGTTCATGGTTTCCAGCTGATAAACACCTTTAAAACCTTCTATTGTAATGTTGCCGTTTGCGTCGCTTTTTGCAGTGCCGGCGCTGTGCCACTGGTTTTTAATAAGGTTTTTCAGCATATCGTAAACAGGTTTTTCGCTGTTGTCGCGGCGCAGAACACCGCTTGGCGCGTTAAGCCACGCACCGTCGGTAAAGTCCCATATTGTAAAGGCTTTTACCAGCGGATGGTTTTCAAAAACATTGGTCAGCATTTCCTGCAATTCGGCTTTTTGCCGTTCTTCAAATTCGGGTTTAGAATCGTCGTCGTTATAGTGCCAGTCGTTTAAGTCTTCAATGTAAGCCGGAACAAGCGGCCCCGAAACAAGCGTGTTTTCCGTAAAATGAATCGGAAGCCCGAATTTTTCAAAGCGGCTGAGGATTTCTTCTGTTTTTTCTAAGCCCCAGTAGCCCTGATGCTGGTGGCTTTGCAAACCGATTGCGTCAATGCGCACGCCGCCGTCCAGGCAGCGCTTTATCAAATCTTCGTATTTGGGCGACATATTGAAATCGTTCAGCAGAAGGGTTGCGCCAGGATTGTATTTTATGCACTGGTCGAACATGGTTTTTACAATTCCAACCTGACCAAGCTCTTTGCAAAGCCGCGTTACTGCGTTGTCGTAACGGTCAAAAACCGGCATTATTACAACTTCGTTAATAACGTCCCATTTGTCGATAATGCCCTTAAAATTGCTTACTTCGCGCTGAATGCGGTTAAGCTGTTTTTGAAGAATGGTCTTGTTGTCATATTTTAAAAGCCAGTCGGCGCAGACGGTGTGCCAGCAAAGGGGATGACCTTTCAGTGTTACGCCGTTTTCTTTCAGCAGTTTTGCGGCTTCCATACGGTTCTGGGTCAGCGGCTCGCCTTCGGTTGGTTCAAATGTGCCCCAGTAAAACGGCAGGGTTGCATAGTTAAAAACTTCCAGCCATTTTTTCGTGCGTTCGCCAAAAAACTGCAAAACTTTAGGGTCGGTCTGCGGCTTGTTTTTAAGGTCTGCGTAGGTTACAAAATCAAATGCGCCGCAGCCAAACAAAAATTCGTGCTTTTTAAGCGAATATTTTACTTCCGTTTCCGGCAAAACTTTGCCGTTCCTGTCCGTAAGGCTCACGGCGGTTTTTGCCTTGCGTTCTTCAATTCTGCTCATGTTTTTCCTTCCTGTAAAATAAGTTACTGCTATTTTAATGGCAGATGTTTCATAATAAAATACCAGCTGAAGTTTTTATAAAGAATTTTACAATGTTTACAACTGAAAAACAAAAGAAAGCAACCGCGGAACTTGCACTCCAAAAAAGGGCTGAAAGAAAAAAAATTGTAGTTCAAATAATGGCTGTTTTGTCTTGTTCTTTTATGCGCGTATGGCGTTTCCGTAAACTTTTCAGCTTTGCAAGGAACTTTGCCGGGCAGGGACAATTCAAACAGTGCAGGCGGTACGCGCGGCAGGCTTGAGAATATTACTTTAATCTTCTATTATAACAATATGAAAATTTTGCTTATTGGATCAGGCGGCCGTGAGCACGCCATAGCTTGGAGACTTGCCCAGAGCAAGTTGGTTGATGAAATTATTTGTGTGCCCGGTAATGGCGGCACTGCAAAAGAAGAAAAATGCCGCAACATAAATCCGGCAGATTGCGAGTATACCGAAACTCTGACCGGAAACGACGCTATTGTTCAGGTTGCAGCCTTTGAACAGGTTGATTTTGCCGTTGTCGGTCCGGAAGACCCGCTTTGTTCCGGCATTGCAGACCAGCTCTGGTCTTGCGGCATTCCGGTTGTTGGTCCAAAACAGGCTGGTGCCATGCTGGAAGGCAGCAAAGACACCGCCAAAGATTTTATGCAGAAATACGGCGTTGCCTGCGCTGCAAGCAAAACTTTTACAGATGCTGCAAGCGCAACAGCCTATATTAAAGAACACGGTGCGCCGGTAGTTGTAAAAGCCGATGGCCTTGCTGCCGGAAAAGGCGTTGTTGTTGCCGCAACCGTGGAACAGGCTTTAGGCGCCGTAAACGACTTTA
Source organism: Treponemataceae bacterium (assembly GCA_024402495.1). Taxonomy (GTDB): domain Bacteria; phylum Spirochaetota; class Spirochaetia; order Treponematales; family Treponemataceae; genus UBA1240. Next base: position 88,342 of record JAKSTR010000001.1, on the reverse strand, counting down.
TGAACGACAAAAAGCTGGGTAATGCCGGTACAAAACTTGTAATTGAAGACTATCTGCAGGGCGTTGAAATTTCAATTCTTGCCGCAGTTTCTGTTACGCCAAAGCTTGCCGCCCAAAATCAGGCTTGCATTTTGCCTTTTGTACCAGCCCGCGACCACAAGCGCCTTAACGACGGCGCAAAAGGTCCAAATACCGGCGGCATGGGTGCCGTTGCTCCGTTAAGCGACGTTACTCCGGAACAAATGGCAATGTTCAAAAAAGACATTCTTGAACCAACCTTAAAAGGACTTGCCGCCGAAAACTACGATTACCGCGGTTTTATTTTCTTCGGGCTTATGCTTTGCAAAGACAGCGTAAAACTTCTGGAATACAATGTTCGCCTTGGCGACCCGGAAACGCAGGCTGTTTTGCCGCTGATGGATTTTGATTTTGCAGAACTTTGCGGCGCAATTATTGATAAAGACGAAAGCGGTGCATTAAAAGCCTTTGAACCGAAAATGCAGTGGAAAAAAGGTTTTCAGTGTGCGCCGGTTGCAGTTTCGGGCGGTTACCCGGGAAGTTATAAAAAAGGTTTTGAAATCAGCCTTAAAGGCAACGGAAACCTTGGCAAAAATACAAAAGTATTTATTGCCGGCGCAGTTGAACAGAATAGAAAAAGTGCAAATCTTGTTACATCCGGCGGGCGCGTTCTTGCAGTTTCTGCCTTTGGCGCAACTTTTGAAGAAGCCTTTAAAAACGCATACGACGGCATGAAAGATGTAGATTTTAACGGTATGTTCTACCGCAAAGACATCGGTTTGCCGGGCGCAGCAGAATCTGGCGAACTGTAATTTTTTCACTTTAAGCTGAAAAATAAAAAGCACTAAAAGTCCGGTGCAAATTGCGCCGTAAAAGCGTTTAGTGCTTTTTTTGTCTTTAAACTGCATGAATGTCGAGAAGCTTTTGCTATTTGCTTTGTCTCTACCTACAGCTTGTTGAATGCAAAAGCCCCCATTTTTCTGTTTTCAGGCTTTATTTTCGCCTTACAACAAATTCCAAAGTCGGCAGCGCTTCTTTTGCAGAAGCCGCATTCTGGTATTTTTTATAAAATTCTTCCTGACACCGTATTTTTTCGCTGTTTTTGCCGCGCTTGTTTTTACCAAAATCCGGCTGGTTTTCTACCCATTCACCGTTTGACAAAAGGTCGTGACTCTGGCAGTTATCTGCAAAATAAAGATTCAGGCATTCTTTCAGCTGGTTCTGCAAATCTTTCTGCACAACCGGCACCATCAGTTCCACGCGCTTGTCAAGGTTTCGCGGCATCCAGTCTGCGCTGGAAAGATACGTTTCTTCGTCGCCGCCGTTATAAAAATAAAATACGCGTCCGTGTTCCAGATAGCGGTCTATAACGCTGGTAACGCGGATATTTTCGCTTAAATTTTCCACGCCGGGTACCAGCATGCAGATGCCGCGCACGTTCAGCAAAATTTTTACGCCTGCACAGCTTGCCCGGTAAAGGGCTTTTATAACTTCTTCGTGGGCAAGGCTGTTCATTTTTGCCATTATCAGCCCTGTACCGCCGCGCCGGGCGTGGTCTGCTTCGCGTTCAATCATTTCAATCAAGCGCTGTTTAAGGTTAAACGGCGCCATTGCCAGCTGCTTCATGGTTTGAATTGCCGAATAGCCCGAAATCATGTTGAAAAATACCGTCGCATCGTTGGCAATTTCCGGACGGGCGGTAAAAAGGGCAAAATCGGCGTAAAGTTTTGCGGTTTTGTCGTTGTAATTTCCGGTAGAAATATGCACGTAGCGGCGTATTCCTTCTGCTTCGTGGCGGATAATTAAAAGCATTTTTGCATGAACTTTAAGGTTTTTTATGCCGTAAACCACAATTACGCCGGCGCGTTCAAGGCGGCGCGCCCAGCTGATGTTGCGTTCTTCGTCAAACCGCGCCTTAAGTTCTATAAACGCGGTTACGTGCTTGCCGTTTTGGGCGGCTTTTTCCAGCGCCTGCACAATCGGCGAATCTCCGCTGGTGCGGTAAAGGGTCATTTTTATGGCAAGAACTTCTTTGTCTTCCGCCGCTTGGTTTAAAAGGCTTAAAACCGCATCAAAACTTTGATACGGCAAATTTAAAAGCTTGTCGCCGGTTTTTATATTCTGCCAGATGTTTTCTTTTTCAAAATCGTGGTTTTTAAAATGCTTCCAGACCGGATATTTCAAATGGTCAAAGCCTTCAATTGAAGTAACTTGTGCAAAAGAGGGCAAATCTACCGTGCCTGCAACCTGATAAACATCGCGCTGGTTCAGCTGCAAAGTCTGGGTAAGCATCTGCAAAATTGCCGGGCTGGTGTTTGTGCATTGCAGGCGTACCAAAAAGGAATTCTGGCGCTGTTCCAGAACTTCTTCCATGGCTTTTACAAAATCGTCGGTGCGGTTTTCGTCAACGGCAAAATCTGCGTCGCGGGTAATCTTAAAAATCAGGCTTTCTTCAACGGTAAAACCGGGAAAAAGATACGTACCGAAAGTCTGTATAACGTCGTCAATCAGGGTAAAGCACTGAACGCCGTTTTCGCCGTTGGGCAGCCAGATTACAGGTTTAAGGCTTGCCGGGATTTGTACCAGCGCTAAAAGATTTTGCGTCTTTACGCTGCCGAAAGTTTTTTGCAGTTCTTCCGGCGCAAGCATGGCTTTTAACAGAAACGCCGCGTGCAGCCTAAGGTTTGTAATATGGGGCAAATCGCCGTCCTGTTCAAACCGAAGCGGCGTTAAAAGCGGAAATATTTCGTCCAGAAAATAATGTTTTAAAAACTGGGCTTGCTTGGTGGTGTAATTCTGGGGCTTTATGTAGGCAAGACCGGCGTTTTGCAGCTGGGGAATTATTTCGTTTTCAAAGCAATTGTACTGTTTTTGCAAAAGCTGGTGTACACGGTGCGAAATTGCGTCCAGCTGCCGGTCTATGTCCAGCAGAAAAAGTTCCTGGTCGTTTTTTGCGCCCAAAGCCTGCCGTTTTAATGCCGCCACACGAACCATAAAAAATTCGTCAAAGTTAGAAGAAACTATGCCCAAAAACCGCAGCCGTTCAAAAAGCGGAAGGCTGGGGCGGCAGGCTTCGCATAAAACCCGGGCGTTAAACTCAATCCACGACAATTCTCTGTTAAAAAACTGGTATTGCATTTCCATAAGCTAAGCGTAAAGTTTAGCACTAACTGAAAAATTGTCAAATTTGGGGCTAAAAAAATGCATGAAAAAGGCAACAAAAAATACTGAAATCAAAAAAAAGCCCGGTATTCTGGTACAAACAGCGCAGGCAAAACCCAGCATTCACCAAAATCGCTGTAGTTTTGCCCAGCAAAACTACGGGCTTTGCGCCCACACCAGATAAAAGTTAGAGGCAAATCAAAAAAGCGCAAGCAAAACGAACTTCCACCAAAATCGCTGTAGTTTTGCGTGCAAAACTACGGGCTTTGCTCCTACACCAAATAAAAGTTAGAGACAGTGCAAGAAGCGCAAGCAAACCCTGCATTCACCAAAATCGCTGTAGTTTTGCCACTGCAAAACTACGGGCTTTGCGCCCACACCAAATAAAAGTTAGAGACAAATCAAACAGCGCAAGCTCATTCCAACACAACTTTATAGCCGAATATTTCTTCAAAAAGATCGGCTTTTTCTGCCATTGCATTTTTTTCAAGGCTTGTATCGGTTGGCGCGGCAAGCTGCAGGCGCATTGTATCGTCGCTTAAATCTATGGAAAATTTACTGATACGCTGGGTGTGCCCGCGGTCAAAAGCGTCTGCAATGCGCAGAATTGCGGCAAGTTTCTGCACCTTTATGCGGTCTTGCGGCGGCAGGGCATAAAACCGCTCGTCCGCAATATTGGGTTTTGCACCTTTGTGATAGCGCGCAATCGCCGCAACAATGTTCATTTCATCTTTTTGCAGCCCGAAAATTTCGCTGTTGCTGATTATGTACTGTGAATGAATTTCGTGGTGTTCGTTCTGTATAAAAGAACCGACATCGTGCAGAAGCGATGCAATTTCCAGAAGAAGCCTTTCTTTGCCCTTAAAACCGTGTTCACTCTGCAATGCGTCGTAAAATTTCAGTGCGGTATCGCAAACATATTCTGCGTGCTTTATGTCGGCGCGGTATTTGCGGCACAAATTCAGCGCCGAAGCCGTTACCTGACTTAAAAAGTTTTCCTGCAATCCGGTATTTGGCGCGGTATATTTGTTCGTTAAAATTCCTTCGCGAATGGAAGCCTTTACGACAAGAATCTGTTTTGCTGCGGTAAGGTTTATAAAAAGCTTGTATGTCAAAAGATTTATGCCAAGCGACCTGGCTTCTGCAAAGCTTATCTTAAACTTTGCCATAACTTCTTCTGTTGAATAGGTTTGAATGCTGTCTACAAAATCGCAGAACGCGTCGCGTTCAACAAGGCTGCATGTATCGTTCAAAACCGTGCCCGCAGCTTTGGCGGCAATCTGTGCTTCTGGTCCAATGGTTATAAACTGCTGAATTTGTGCAAGGTTCAGTTCGTTGTTCAGGCTGCCGCCGGTATTTGTAATGAATTCGGTCAGAAAGCGCCGGGCATCGTTCAGCGAGCCCATCATGCTTTTTATGTACTGTTCAATAATTACGGTGCCCAGCCTGAAGCTGTGTGCGGCAACCATCTGCCCGCGGTCAAAAAGCATTATTTCGGTAGAACCGCCGCCAATATCCAGAATTATTGAATTGTACTGAACGAAGCGCGGCATCTGGTTTTTTAGCGCGTGCAAAACCGCAAGATACATCAGCTGGTTTTCTTCAAGACCGTCTATGATTTTTACGTCAAATCCGGTTTTTATGCGGATTCGGTCTAAAACTGCGTCGCGGTTGTTGGCAAGGCGAAGGGCGCTGGTTGCAAAAATGGAAATGTGGGCGTCGTCAATATTCCAGCTTTGTATCTGTTCCTTAAAGCGGTCTAAAATGCGCAGGCACTCCAAAATCGTGTTCCGCGACACCTGCGAACTTGTAAAAACGTCCCATCCTAGCGGCACGGAACGTTCCGAATGGTCTATAAAAGACCAGAATCCGTCTGCATTTACTTCAGCAATTGCAAGACGGATTCCGGTTGAGCCAATTTCAATTACGGCTTCCAGTGTGGTCATATTTTAAAGTTTGTCTATAAGCATTGAACATTTGCCCGACGGAATAGGCAGTGTTTTTTTCTTTTCGCCCAGAATATTTATTGTAAAGTAATACAATTTTTCGCTTTCCATGTGAATTTCCCAGCCGCGCTGGCTTTTGTTGGAAAGAATTGTAATTAAGTTGCGTTTAAGCGAAAGGTTTTCGATGCCCATAATTTCAAGGTTCGGTATCGTCCAGTCTACGGTTTTGCGCGGCAAACTGATGGCAAGCCCGATAATGTTTTCAATCATGAGGGCAATTGTAGAAAGCCCGGTGTAGTGAATGTAGCGTTTCTTCGGAAATTCCGGATTGTCCGCCGATTTTGCCACACCCGATTTGCACGGCGCGTAAGCTTCCCAAAGGTCGCCTTTTGAATGCGAACCTTCCGGGAAAAGTGCATCCAGAATATGGTACAGGTGCCGGATTGCGCATTCGCGAGCCAGATCGTATTTCTGGTATCTTTCAAGACCCTTGATAACCACAAAAGTAAACGGCGGATAAACGCTTCCGCAAAACTCGTTTCCGTCTTCGTTGAATTCCGGTTCGTCGGCAGAAAGGCTTGGGAAAGGATGGTCTGTACCGAACGTGCACGGATTCAGCAGATGGTCAACAAGACGGTCGGCTTTGTCTTCGTTTGGAATTTCTGCAAGCATCGGCCAGAAACCTGCGATGGTTTTTGTCCGCAGCTTTTCGCAGTTTTCGTCCAGATCGTGGTAAAAGCCTGTTTCCGAGTTCCACATCATGGAATTGATGCGCGTTTTGAGCGAAAAGTAATTGCGCTTGTATTTGAAGCTTAAATCCTTGTCGTTCAGAATGTCTCCCAGCTGCGACATGTACAGAGCGTTTATTGCAAGGGCGCTGTTAAAGTCTACAAGATATTTTGCCTGACTGCGCGGCGAATTGGTCATGGTTGTGGCGGCAAGCGGACAGGTATAAAGACCGTTTTCCTGCTTAAAGGTCGCGTCAATCCATTCCATGTATTTTTCAAGAATGACCATAACTTCTTTTACGCGCTTTTTGTTTGCCGATTTGTGGAACAGGTTGAATTCTGCCCACGCAAAAAGCGGCATGCCTACGCCTTCAGGGTTCTGGGCGTTTGTTACAGGCTGGTTTGTCTTGCAGTCATACTTCCAGCGGATAGCGCCGCTTTCTTCCTGACGTGCGTAAAAATAGTCAAGGTTTTGGTTAGCCGGGTAGTTCCGGTTAGAATAAACAAGAAAAAACGAAGAAAAAATGGTTTCAAATTGGTCAATAATCTGCTCGTCATTTGACGAGTACAGAAAATATCCTTCAACAGAATTTTCGCCTGTTTTAGGATCCAGCCAATAATCCTGCAGCCAAGACCAGGTTTTATCATAAATGTCTACAAAATCCTGATCGTAAAAATGGACTTTAGGAAAATCACGCTTGTTCACAAGAACTCCTTTTTATGCGTAAAATGGCGCTTAACTTTTTAACTGATATTTTGCAATTTGTATTTTTGCAAAAGTCGCTTTTTACACTATATCACAAATTTTATAAAAAATTCATTTTTTTTAGAAAATAATTGCATTTAGTTGAAAAATTTGCAGAATTATAAAAAAAGTCTACAAACGCCAGCGCCAAAACTCCAATTTATTCAGCTATAAACCATAATTGAAAAATTAAAGCCGCCGGGTTCTGTAAAAAATTTTGCAATATTGGCGTTTCAGCAGTATCTTATTTTACAATGAAAGACTTAAAACAGACGGAAATATCCTTAAAAAATACGCAGTCAGGAACAAACCGCAAAGGGCTTCAGGATACGGCAGCCCAGGGCGAAGCGCTTAAAAAAGTTTGCACCGGCGTTCTGGGCATAAACCCTGACCGCGTAAGCGTAGTGCACCTGCAAAACCAGACCCAGCTGGAAGCCTTTGCCCGGCAGTGGAAAGATTCAAATAAATAAGCGTGCTAAAAAAGCATACGGCGAACTGAAACAGGAAGGGCGTTTTTATTCTGCGGATTTATTTATCTTCGTAATGGCCTTTACACTGAATAACTTCAATCTGGTCATCAGAAACTTTATAAACAAGACGATTGCAGTCGTCAATTCGGCGGCTCCAGCATCCGTATCTGTTTTTCAAAGGTTCTGGTTTTCCTATTCCGTTAAAATTATCTCTTGAAATATCTTTTAATAGTTCGTTAATTTTTTTTAATAGTTTTTTATCCTGAAGTTGCCAGAAAAGATAATCCTGCCAGCCGTCTTCGGTAAAAACAATTTTACTCATCTGCCATTTGCTCCAGTTCTTCTATTGTTTTTACAACAATTTTACCTTCTTTTAGCTGCTGCAAGCTTTTATCAATAGCTTTCATATTTGCATCAGAATAAAAACTGTCTACGCTTACATCAAATGGAATACGTTTTTCACGAATTACTTTTTTTGTAAACATTCTGTATGCAGAAGAAATGCTGATACCGAGCTCACTGCAAACATTTTCAAATGCTGCTTTTTCAGAATCTTCCACGCGAAAATTAATCATAGATTGTGCCATATTCATCCTCTGTAAATCATAATAAAGCAAGTGCATTACAAAATCAATAAAGTGAATAATGCGTTTGTGCGGACAAAAAAAGAAGAGCGTTGGCTCTTCTTTTTTTGTATAAATATCGTGCGGTTTTTAATAGTTCTGCAAAACTTATAGTTTTATGCCTACTTTGGGCATTGCAGGTTTTTCTTCCTGGCTGTGGCAACTGTGGCTGCCGCAGCTGTGGTTTTCTCCATGACCGTGGTGGCTGCATTCAACATTCGGATTGAACTGCAAATTGCCTTTAAGTAGGGCTTCTACTGCGGCATCTGCCTGTGCGTTTACGCCGCCGTAAAAAACTATATTTGCTTCTTTTAGCGCAGCCTGTGCACCGCCGCCAATGCCGCCGCAAATCAGGCTTGTTACGCCGTTATTTTTCAAAAAATCTGCCAGCGCACCGTGTCCGGCGCCGTTTGTTTCTATAATCTGGCTGTCTACAACCGTTCCGTTTTCAACGCTGTAAATCTTAAACTGCTTTGTATGCCCGAAATGCTGAAAAACTTCGCCGTTTTCGTAAGTAACTGCAATTTTCATATTCAATCCTTATTAAAGTCTGATTCTTGCAGCAGCGGCGTGACCTTCCAGGCCTTCGGTTGTGCCCAAAACGTTTGCGGCTTTAAGCGAATTGATGTAACCGTCGCCGGCGTTGCCTTTGGCGCGCAAGGTTGTAACGGTTTTTAAGAAAACCCTTACCGAAAGACCGCCGGTAAACCGTGCCGAACCGCTGGTTGGCAAAGTGTGGTTTAACCCTGCGGCATAATCGCCCAAAACTTCGGCGGCTTCGTGCCCGATAAACAGCGACCCGTAATTGCGAACCATTTTTGCCAGACTGTCGCGCATTTCTCCTGCGTCCAAAGCCAGCTCAAGGTGTTCCGGGGCTTTGCGGTTTGCAATAAGGGCGGCTTTTTCAAGGTTTTCTTCTATAATAATGCAGCCGTGGCGGTTCAGGCTTTCTTTTGCAGTTTGTGCCGTTGCCAGCGTTTCAAGCTGTTTGGCAAGTTCGGCTTTTACCTTTTCAGCAAAAGAAGTGCTCTGGCAAACCAGAACAGCCTGTGCGTCAATGTCGTGTTCTGCCTGTGCAAGCATATCGGCGGCAACCCATGCCGGGTGCGCGGTTTCATCGGCAATAATGAAAACTTCCGTAGGACCTGCAACCATGTCAATGCCGCACTGACCGTATACAAGGCGCTTGGCTTCGGCAACGAACTTGTTGCCCGGACCTGCAATAACGTCGCAGCGCGGAATGCTTTGCGTGCCGTAAGCCATTGCCGCAATTGCCTGTGCACCGCCGCAGGCAAAAACCTTGTCTGCGCCGCAGATTGCAGCTGCCGCCATAATGCCGGTATCAGCGTAGGGCAGTGCCGGGTTTGCCGGGTGCGGACGTGGCGGAGTACAAAGCACGGTTTCGGTACAGCCGGCGGCTTTTGCCGGGGTAAGGCACATGATTACGCTGGAAAGCAGCGGAAAACGACCTGCCGGAACGTAAATCCCGGCTCTTTCTACCGGAATGGTTTTCTGCCCGGTAATCAGTCCGGGGCGCAGTTCGCATTCAAAATCGGTAAAGCAGTCTTTCTGTTTTGCGGCAAATTCCATCGCCAAATCCCGCGAAAGGCAGAGCGATTTGTAAAGTTCCGGATTGTTTTTCTGTAATTCGTCTTTTGCGTGCTGCAAGTCTTCTTTGGAAATTAAAAGAGAATCGGGCGAAGCTTTGTCGAAGCGGCTTGCGTAGTTTTTAATTGCGGCGTCGCCGTCTTTCTGTACGTCGGCAATAATCTGGGCAACTGTTGCAGAAACATTAGAATTTTCTACAGTTGAACCAAGGCGTGTTGTTGAAAAAAAAGAATCGTCTAATTGAGACGACAAAATCGTTTTTATAAGTTCCATGCAAAAAGCATACAAAAATGCGCCTTATTTTTCAATAAAGCGCATCTTTAAAAGAAATGCGGCGGCTGTTTTCAGTTTTCTTCTTCGCCTTCGTCTGCGGAATTTACGGCGGCTTCTTCGCTGCTGCCGGCAGGTTCTTCTGCATTTTCCGCATCTTCGGTTTCTGTACTTTCGTCTGCGTCTTCCGTTTCCGGCACTAAAAGCGCCTTAAGGTATGCCTGAATTGTTTCGCCGCTTTTCAGTTCATATTCCTGAAACGGGGTGTGTTCTTTCAGTTCCAGCGCAAAATCGTCAAAATTAAAGAATATCGGCGGCAGGCGTATAATGCGGTCTTCCGCTTCGGCGTAGGCAAACAGATAGCCGTTCTGTTCGCCGCCTGTTATGTGTCCGGCGTGGGTTATGTCTTCCCATTTAAATTCCATGGTATCGCCGTTTGTTAAATAGGCTGTAAAGCCTTCGGTATAGGTTACGATGCGCGATTTTTTTATGTTGCCGATGGTTTTTAAAATAAAGCTGGCTGCCCAGATGCCTGCGCCGGTGGCAATTACGCCGGTTACCGGGGTTGCAATTAAAAATGTTGCCGCGCCTGCTGCAACGCAAGCTACGCACAAAGCATACATTTGAAAACGCTTGCTGTTTGTCTTGAAATTATAGTAATAGGTCATGGGGCAATTTTAGCTTTTATGCCGCTTTTTTTCAATTAAGGTTTCTGCCAAGGCTTTTAAGCCTTAAAAATTGCCGTTTGGCAGAAAAAAAGAAAAGGATGTCTGAAAAGTCTGTCATGCAGGATTTGTTCCGCATGACACTTTTTTCAGCTTGTCAGACACCCTTTTTGGAGAATGGAATTTTGACTACCAGACAAACCACAGAGTATTTCGGTATATGCCCGGACGTATTTTGTACTGTTCCAGCGTATCAGGACCGCAGGTTGCTGTACCTACGCCGCGCTGGGCAAAATCAATATTCAATACGAAACGGGCGTTTTCGCCCCGGTTTGTTGGCGTTAGTTCGCAGGTGTGGCGGCATTTCCACAAGTCGCTGGCGGTATGTTTTGCCACGCTGAAATTTACAGGTTTTTGGGCTGCAAAAGAAAAACCGTTCTCGCCGCTTAATCTGGCAAACCGGATGCCGGTGCGGTTGCCGCTTTCCTGCGGAACGATATAGGCAAACTCCATATCTTCCGGTGCGCTTTGATACAAGCCGAGTGCTGCACCGGCGTCGCGGTCGCAGTAGCTTTCTTCTTTGCCTGCGCCGTACCAGCAAACGCTGCTGATATTTGCGCTGACAGAACAGGTTAAGCCGATTTTTGCAAGTTCCGGCAAATCTGAATCGAGGTTAAACTGCACGTCGGCTTTTAAAAGTTTTTTGCCGCCGGCGCAGAATGCCTGCCAGTATACGGTGCAGCTGCCAAGCGGCTTGCCTGCAAACGGGCTTGAAGCGGCGCAGTTTTTGCCGGCTTTTAGAACGTATTCGATGCAGAAGTCTTTTTTATCGTCGCAAGGTACGCTTACCGGCACAATTTCCATGTGTTCCAAATCAAGGTCAATCCAGTAAAAGCAAGCCTTGTTTTCAAAATAGAATGTTGCGTCCGGGTTGCCGCGCAGATGCAGGAATGTTTTTATGCCGTCGTTTTCGGTCGGGCAGCGCCACAGGCTGGGCTCAAAAGCGCTTTTGCAAACTTTATGGTTAAACTCTGCCAGAATATCGCCGGCATTCTGTTTTTCAAGTGAAGCTTCGCTAAAAGCCGCGCCGGTTAATTCGCCCAGATAGCCTTCTATGCTGCCGTTCTGCAAAACCGCCTGACTGAAACCGGCGCTTGTTCCGGCTTTGCACATTCCAAACCACATATCGGTTTTGTACAGAAATTCTGCGTGCAAAACAATTTCTGCATTCCGGGGCAGTTTTGCAATTTCTTCTGCAAAATCAAGAACAATCTGTTCGGTTTTGCCGGGCAGAACTGGCGGCAGTTCTGTAATTTTTTCAAAAATATTTTTGCCGTTGCACAAAAGCTGCCAGCGCAAATTAAAAATACTTGCGTCGGTAAAGTCCATTTCGTTTTTAACGGCAAAAATGCCCTGTTCCGGGTGTACGGGCAAAAGCTCTACCGGCTGGAAAACCTTAAAGCATTCTGCCATTGCCGGTTTGGGCTGCCGGTCTGGCATGACAAGCCCGTTAAGGCAAAAGTCAAAATCGCTTGGCAAATCGCCGTAATCGCCGCCGTAGGTGTAATATTTTTCACCTGTTTTGGGGTCGGTTTCCAGCAAGCCCTGTTCTACCCAGTCCCATATAAAGCCGCCCTGCAAGCCGCGGTTTTCTTTTATGGCTTTCCAGTAATCTTTAAGGCTGCCGTTTGAATTGCCCATTGCGTGGGAATATTCGCACATGATAAGCGGACGGTGATCCGGAATGGTTCGGGCAAATTCGGTAATCAAATCAATTGCCGGATACATCGGCGCAACAAGGTCGGTACAGGCTTTGCCGCGCTGCAAAGATTCTATTGTATAATTGCCCTGACCCCATGCCGGACGCACTGCGCCTTCGTAATGTACGATTCGGGTATCGTCAAAACTTTTGCACCACGCGTAAAGCATTTCGTGGTTTGCGCCGTGACCGCTTTCGTTACCCAGCGACCAGATTATTATGCTTGCGTGATTTTTGTCGCGCAGAACCATACGCTGAACGCGCTGGGTATAGGCATTTGCCCACGCCTGGCTTCGCGAAGGGAAATCGTAATAGCAGTGGTTTTCTATATTTGCTTCGTCTATAAGATACAGACCGTATTTGTCGCAAAGTTCGTACCAGCGCTCGTCGTTGGGGTAGTGGCAGGTGCGCACCGCGTTGAAATTGTACTGTTTTAAAAGCTCAATATCGCGAACCATAGAAGCGGTGCTTAAGGTTTTGCCGGTAACTTCATCGTGTTCGTGGCGGTTGGCGCCTTTTATGTAAACGGCTTTTCCGTTTATTAAAAGCTGGCGGTCTTTAATTTCCACGCTGCGGTAAGCTACGCAGCAGGCTTTTGCTTCTATTAATGTATCCAGATTTTCGCCGCCGTATAATTCTACGGTTAAAACATAGCGGTTCGGTGCTTCGCTGCTCCATAGCGCCGGGTTGCTGAAAGTTAAAGTCCTGTAAAGCTGGTTGCAGTTCTGCCTGAAATTGATTGTAAAGTTTTCGCTTTCGCTTAAAACCGGTTCGCCGGTTGTGCAGCCGTCGCCAGAAACCGGGCAAACCTTCCATTTTATGCAGAATGTTTTGCCGTTCTGTTCCGGTTCTTTTGTGCCGACGGTAACGCAAAGATTTGTACGGGCTTTAAGGTTTTCGCCTTCGCCTTTTACGGTACTTAAAGCGCTTACGTCTTCAATCCAGAAATCTTCGGTGCAGTAAAGATACACGTCGCGGTGAATGCCGCCAAACCACCACTGGTCCTGGTCTTCTACAAAGCTTGCATCGCTGTAGCGCACCACCATAAGACCAAGGCACTGTTCGCCGTTTTCAGTTAAAAAACGCGTAATGTCAAATTCGGCAGGCAGGCGGCTGTCTTTGGAAAGCCCTGCAAAATTGCCGTTTACGTAAACTAAAAGAACGCTTTCGGCAGAACCAACGTGCAGAACCACGCGCCTGCCTTTCCAGTTTTGGGGTATCGTAAAGCTGATTTTGTGCAGCCCCGTCGGGTTTTCGTCCGGTACAAAAGGCGGCTGGTTTGCAAAAGGCATGATTACGTTGGTGTAATGCGGCTTGTCAAAGCCCTGCCGTGACCACGTGCCGGGTATTTTTATTTTTTGCCATCCGGCAGAATCATAAGAAGCCGTTGACCAGTTTTTCAGTTTTTCGTCGTCTGCCTGTTTCGGGTTTTGCAATAAACAGAACTGACATTCGCCGTTCAGACTTAAAAAACGTTCGTTTTTATCCAGGTCACGGTATTCAGGCCCGGAAGCCGCATCTGCCTGAGCAAGGTCTGCATTTTTCCACGGCAGCATAGGGCTGTGCATGCCAAGCCTGCCAATTGATTGTATTTCAGGGTTTTGCCAAAAGTTTTCTATAGTAAGCATAAACAGAAGCATAGCCCAAATTTTTTAGTTTTCTACTTACAAAAATACCAGAAAAAAATTTTTCTACCGGGTATTTTTGTAACTTTCTTTCTGCAAAAAACGGGCTGATACTAATCCTGTCAGGCAAAAGCTTGAAAACTTTTCTGCCTGAAAAAACTTAGGCAATAAAAAGCTGGAAAATGCCCCCTTGTTTTTTGGCTTTTCTAAAATATTTGCTGTATCACGATTAAAAGATTTTTGGAGGAAAAATCGATGAAACTGAAAAAAGCTCTTTACATTGCAGCTGCCTGTGTTCTGGCTGCCGGTATGTTCTTTGGCTGTTCTAAAAAAGAAGCTGCCTCTGCAAAAGACCCGAATGCACCTGCAAAATTAACAGTCTGGTGCTGGGACCCTGCATTTAATATGTATGCCATGGAAGAAGCTGCAAAAATTTACAAGACTACAAATCCTAATGTAACTGTAGAAATTGTTGAAACACCTTGGGATGACTTGCAGCAGAAGCTGATTACTTCTTTAACAGCCGGTGCTACAGATACTTTGCCGGATATTATTTTGATGCAGGATAACGCTGCCGAAAAAAATATTTCTGCATATCCAAAAGCTTTCCTTCCGCTGGACGGAAAAATTGACCTTAGCCAGTTTGCTTCTTATAAAGTAGACTTTGGTAAAGTTAACGGAAAATGCTACACATTGCCATTTGACAACGGTGCAACCGCAACTTTCCTTCGCACTGATACTCTTGCAGAAGCCGGTTTGACACCTGCCGATTTTAACGACATTACATGGGATCGTTTTATTGAACTTGGACGCATTGTAAAAGCTAAAACAGGCAAACCGCTTGTAAGCATGCCGCAGGACAGTGCAGACTTTATTGCAATTATGATGCAGAGCGCCGGTACATGGTATTTTGACGCAAACGGCAAAACAAACATTGTAAACAACAAGGCTTTGCACGAATGTATGCGCATTTATTCGCAGATGATTGCAGAAGGCATCTGTCTTGCCGCAACAGACTGGAACGCTTACATTGCAACAATTCAGACTGGCGCAGTTGCCGGTACAATCAACGGATGCTGGATTATCGGTTCTATTACAGCCGTACCGGAACAGAGCGGAAAATGGGCAGCCGTTAACACGCCTCGCATTGCTTCTATGCCGGAATCTGTAAACTACAGTTCTAACGGCGGTTCCAGCTGGATGGTTCTTGCAAGTTCTAAAAACGCAGACATTGCCGTTGATTTCCTTAACAAGACTTTTGCAGGCAGCACCGAACTGTACGACACAATTTTGCCAAAATCTGGTGCAATCGGTACATGGCTGCCGGCTGGTTCTTCACCGGTTTATTCAAAACCGCAGGATTTCTTTGCTGGACAGAAAGTATTTGAAGACATTGTTGGCTATGCCGCAAAAATTCCGAGAGTTAAATACGGTATTTACAACTACGAAGCACGCGATGCAATTTCAATTGCCTTGTACGATATTCTTGCCGGAAAAGACATAACAGAAGCTTTGAAATCAGCTCAGGAAACTGTTATGTTCCAGATTGGTGAATAATTTTAAGGCGAATCCTTAAAATTATCCGGGCTGCAAAAAAAATTGCGTCATTCCTGACCTGTTCCGTAATCCGGAATCTGGTTAAGGGTGATGTTGCAGCAGAATGTTTGCAGCCCGATTTTTTCTGTTGAAAGAGCCGGTAAAGTGAAAGGCAAAAGTTTCTTTTGCCGGTTCTTAAAAGTACAAATTGAAAAATCAAAAAAACGCCGCTAAGGTTCTTTTTTTGATGGCAAACCCGTTGCGCCGTCTGGCGCGTTTTTAGGTTTTAACATGAAACATTACAGCTTAGAGAAAAAGCTGAAGCTTTTCGGCTGGCTTTTTGTTGCGCCGGCTTCGCTTTTGATTATTGTTCTTAGTTTTTACCCCATGATTTATTCGTTTATTCTGTCGCTTCAATCTGGGGTTGCTAACAATTTGCATTTTACCGGTTTACGAAATTATGTGCGGCTTTTTAAAGATGCCAACTTTAAAACGTCGGTAGTAAACGTTTTAATATATCTGGTAATTCAGGTACCAGTAATGCTTGTTCTGGCTTTAATTTTGTCTACAATCCTGAATCAGAAAGACTTAAAGCTTAAAGGCGTTTTCCGTACTCTGGTATTTTTGCCCTGCGTTACTTCGCTTGTTTCAAGTGCGCTGGTTTTCAAATCGCTTTTTGCACTGGACGGCTTTGTTAACCGCTTCTGTCTGTGGCTGGGGGTTTTAAACGAACCGATTAACTTTCTGATGGATCCGTTCTGGGCTAAAGCCGCAATTATTATTGTAATTACATGGCGCTGGACGGGTTATAACACAATTTTTTATCTTGCAGGCTTGCAAAACCTTGATGATTCAATTTTTGAAGCCGCGGTTGTAGACGGTGCTTCGCCGACCTATCAGTTTTTTCACATTACGGTGCCGTTGCTGCGGCCGGTAATTCTGCTTACTGCAATTATGTCTACAAACGGTACGCTTCAGATTTTTGATGAAGTCAAGAACCTTACTAACGGCGGCCCGGGCATGGCAACTTTAAGTATAAGCCAGTACATTTACAATCTTTCCTTCAGGCTGAACCCGCAGTTTGGTTATGCCGCGGCGGTATCCTGGGCGATTTTATTTATGGTTGCAATTTTAAGTTTTGTTCAAATGCAGATAGGAGACAAAGACAGTGACTAAATATTCCGTAAAATACGTACACAGCATAATGAAATATATTTTTCTGGTAATTGTCTGCCTTTTTTCGGTTTTTCCGTTTTACTTTATGGTAATGTCTGCAACAAACCTTTCGGTTGATGTTATTACCGGCAAGCTTACTTTTGGTAAGGCACTTGTACAGAACTTTAAGACTCTGGTTTCAAGCGTAAAACTGGGTACTGCATTCTGGAACAGTTTGCGCAATACGGTAGTTTCTACCTTATTAAGCCTGCTTGTGTGCTCAATGGCTGGCTATGGTTTTCAGGTTTACAAAGACAAGAAAAAAGATTTTCTGATGAAAATCCTTCTTCTTTCGATGATGCTGCCTTTTGCCTCGCTGATGGTTCCGCTTTTCAAGATGTTCAGCAAGGCGCACCTGATTAACACGATGTGGGGCTTTATTCTGCCGTTTATTTCTACAGCTTTTTTAATTTTCTTTTTCAGGCAGAATACAAAAAGCTTTCCTATAGAAACGGTGCAGGCGGCACGCGTTGACGGTCTGGGTGAATTTGGTATTTTTATGCGCATTTACATGCCGATTATGATGCCTACTTTTGCCGCAGCCGGTATTGTTACTTTCATGACGTCGTGGAACAACTATCTGTGGCCGCTGATTATGATGCAGAGCAAGGATACCCAGACAATGCCGCTGCTTATTACGGGCTTAACTGCCGGTTATACAACGGATTACGGTATTCTGATGCTGGCAATTTCGCTTTTTACGTTGCCGATTGTTGTGGTTTTCTTTACCCAGCAGCGCCACTTTGTTTCAGGCGTTTTGGGTTCTGTAAAATAGCAGAAAAAAAACAGCGGATTTTTGCGCGGCATTGCGCGGAAGGCACCTCAGTTTTTTGGGGTGCTTTTTTTGTTTTCTGCTGAAAAAGTGAAAAATGCTTAATATTTTTTGCCGGGTGTCGAAGAATTTAATGTAAGAAATATGCTATAAGAGGCAATTTTTTAAGTTTTGTAAAAGCAAAACATTCTTACTCCTCCTAAATGATAAAAGCACCAAAGTTCCCGGCCGAACCTGGTGCTTTTTTTATTCGTCTGTGCAAAACATACAGGCGCATAAAAGAGCCTGCATTCATGCCGCGCGCAAAAACTGACATTCAATCTTTGAAATGTTTTACTTCAGCTTGTTTGCAAGCCTGATTATTTCAAACCTGTTTTTAACTTCCAGCTTGGAATAAATTGTGCTGATATGGTTGCGAACCGTTTGCAGGCTGAGATTCAGCTTTTCTGCAATCTGGTCGTTGTCTGCGCCGGTTGCCAGAAGGGCAAAAATTTCGCGTTCGCGTTTGGTTAAAGTATTCAGCCATTTGAACGCTTCTTCGTTCTGTTCTTTTTCGCCTTCGTCTACGTATTTTTTCTGCACAAGACTTTTGGCTATTTCCGGCGAAATCTGCATTATGCCCGAATTAAGGGCGCGTATTGAAATGATAAGTTCAGTTGGCGAAATATCTTTAAGCAGATAACCGGCGGCACCGGCAAGAAGGGCTTCGCGTACAAGTTCTTCTTCGTGATAGGTAGAAAGCATTAAGATTTTTACCGTGCTGTTTTGTGCCTTTATGGTTCTTACCGCCTGAATTCCGTCCATTACCGGCATTCGCACGTCCATCAAAATTACGTCGGCGCAAAGTTCGCGGCACATTTCAACTGCAATCTGTCCGTTTGCCGCAATACCGATAACTTCAATATCGTCTTTTGCGTAATTGCTTAAAAATACCTGCAAACTTTGGGCAAAAAGCGCCTGATCTTCGGCTAAAAGCACTCTGGTTTTCTTGTCTTCCATATTGTAATTCTACACCAATTCTTTAAATTTTACGAACAAAAGCCGCCGCCCCGTATTTTAAAAAACTGCAAAAAAATAGGTCGCTGAAAAAGCCAAAGCTGTAACCCCGATGCTTTTGTTGCTCGAAACAGATAATCTGTCATCCCGATTTTTCTGTTATTTGAACGACAAACTGTCATCCCGATGCTTTTGCTATTTACTTTGTCTCTTACCATATTTCGGTATACGCAAAAGCCCCCAGTTTTTGCCAGTACAAAAACTGGGACTATTTTTATGAAAGTTTGAAAGTTCTTTCTGC
Source organism: Treponemataceae bacterium (assembly GCA_024402495.1). GTDB lineage: Bacteria > Spirochaetota > Spirochaetia > Treponematales > Treponemataceae > UBA1240. The sequence continues at coordinate 69,903 of JAKSTR010000001.1, read as the reverse complement.
ATTTGTAGAAAATGTGTCATCCCGAACTCGTTTCGGGATCCGCTTTGGGGTGTCAAATTTGGGCAACGAAACAGTTTGCCGTGTACGCTGGGCGTTTATATTTCCGCGCAGGCTTTTAATTTTCTTCTTCGCCTGTCAGCGGCACTTTTGCGCAGATTCTGAAACCGCCTTCTTCCATCGCTGCTGCCGAAAGACTTCCGCCAATCCGGGCAAGGCGTTCTTCCATGCCGCTTAGTCCGATTCCTTTTACAATCTGTTTTGCGCCTTTGCCGTTGTCGGTAATTGTCATGGTCAGTTCGTTTTGCCGCTGCCAGAAGTGAATAAGTATGCGGCTTGAATGTCCGTGTTTTATTGAGTTTGTAAAGGATTCCTGAATAATGCGCGTTAAAACCTTGGTTATTTTTTCGCCGTAATCTTTCTGCATGTTGCCGGCTTCAATTTCAACCTTTATTGCCGAAACGCTTTCCAGCATCTGCTTAAGCTTGTAGGCGGCTTCTATCGTGGTAACTTTGGGCTCTTCTTCCGGGGCGCGCAGCTGGCGCAAAATGCGGCGCGTTTCCTGCAAGCCGTCGCTTGCCTGCTTGCGTATCGATTCAAAAAGTTCTTCACCCTGATTCTGGCAGCCGCAGCTCATGATTGCGTCCATCATTGCGATGATATTTACCAGAACATAGCCGGTGCTGTCGTGAATTTCCCTCGTTATGCGCAAGCGTTCTTCTTCGGCGGCTTCTTCGGCGCTTTTTGCGTTGCTTTCCTGCAGTTCGGTAATAAAAAAGCCGGTTTCGTCCAGACGCTGGGCAATCTGGGCAAGTTCGCCGCGGACTGTGCGGTATTTCTGGTGGCTGCGGCTTAGCAGAAACAGAAAAGTGATGTAGCAGCCCAAAATCAGGCACGCCGCGGCAAATTCCTGCGGTGACGGATTCAGCTTTACAAAAACGTACAAATCTGCGCCCATAAAGCTGTAATGAAACTGAAAAATTAGAAAAACCGCGGCACCGCAAATCATTGCACCAAGATTTTTTTTGCTCTTAAAAACCACCGCGGCGGCAAAAATCCACGCAAAATATACGGGCAGTTTTACGGTAAAAAGGTCTGAAATGCTGTAAAGCGCAAGAATTGCACAGATTTGCGATGCCAGAAGGCAAAATACTTTGTTCGTGCTGCGCCTGCACACAGTTGAAATTATTAAAAATACAAAATGTATTGCAAAAAAACCGAAAAAATTCAGCAGAAAAAGCTTTTCGCCCTGCACCAGATATGTAAGCCCAAAAACCTGCGATATAAAATCCTGCGGGTTTTTGTATTCGTTCGGGCAGTAAATGCTTGTAAACTGCAAAAATGCAAAGCTTTCAAAAATAAGGATTGGAATGATTTTCCAGTGGATTTGCAAAAAATATGTTTTTATTTCTGCAAATATTTTCTTTATGTCTATGCTGAATTTTTTCATGTTTCTTCCATAAAAAAAGATAAAAAATAAAGGCGCAGAATTGCATAATGAAAAACCGCAGATATGCGGCGCGCCGTTATGTGCTTTTTCGCCTTGCATTCTGCGCTGCCGTTAACGCCTCGTGTGCGCCGCCGCTTTTTTAGTCGCTATAAGAATCGTAAAGTTCTTCAAGTTCCTTTCTGCATTCCAAAAACGCCGTACACAATTCCGGGTCAAAGTGGCTGCCCAAAGATTCTTCTATAATTTCAAAAGCCTTGTCGTAGCTGAAGCTTTCTTTATAAACGCGCTTGCTTACCAGCGCATCAAAAACGTCGGCAAGCGCCATAATGCGGGCTTCGTACGGTATTTCTTCGCCTGCAAGACCATTTGGATATCCGGTGCCGTCCCATTTTTCGTGGTGAAAATGCGCAACGTTTACTGCAATCTGGGCAAAAACAGGGTCATCGGCGTTTTTTAATATTTTTTTTACCAGCACCGAACCTTTTTCCGGATGTTCTTTCATTTTGGCGTATTCTTCGGCGGTAAATTTTCCCGGCTTGTTAAGGATTTCGTCCGGCACGGCAATTTTACCAAAATCGTGCAATGGCGCGGCCTTTTTTACGCATTCTGCAAACTCGCGGGTAACAATCGGGCTGTTTGTTTTTTTGCGCAGGTATTTTACAAAAATTTCCACAACCTTGCTGCTGCGCGCAACATGACCGCCGGTATTGTTGTCGCGGTTTTCTACGATGCTTGCCATGCTTACGATTATGTCGTTCTGTATTTTTCTCAGTTTTGCCGTTTTGGCATTAACCGCGTTTTCTAGCTTTGTATTATAGTTTTCTACAAGCTTGGTATGGTGCTGCTGTTTGGTGTCGTCGCGCAAATAAAAGCAGTGTATTGAATTATTTTTGCGCTGCCTTAAAAGCGAATGCTTTACTTCAAAAATTCTGTCGCCTTTTGTAATGAATACGCTTTGCTGTTTCGTTTCTCCGCTAATCCATTTTTTTATCTGGTCAACAAGCTGGCTGTTCTGAGCTTCCAGCGTATAGTCTATTTTCTGTCTTTCAATTTCTTCAAACCATAATTTTGCAGTCTCGTCGCAGCCCAAAAATATTCCGCGTGAATTGCACAGAATAAAACCGCTGGTTTTTGTTTCTTCCAGAAAATCGCTTGAATAGGAACGGACATCGTAAAGCTTGATTTTTCGCAGAAGGCTCATTAACGCAGTTTCGGTTATAAAATATGCCACCGGAACAAGCGGAACATGCACGGAAATAACGCCTTCCAGAATGTAGGAAGCAAAACACAGCGTCATTAAAATCATTAAAAGAAGGCTGTTTTTATAAGACACGTTTTTTTTGTTGAAAAAGGATTTTATGATGATAAAATAGCCGCCCGATACTGCCGAACCCAGATAAAGCGGGAAAAGTGCGTGCATCGGTCCGTAAATTTTACCAAGCGTTGTTACGCCGTGGCTGCTGATTAAAAAAACGTCTTTATAATACAGGTCTAAAACGCCGGTGGATGAAGAAAAGAAAAAAATTGCCGAACCGAATATGATGAACACGGTTTGCACCCAGACTTTTATCGGGGTTTTGCACAAATCCGCAAGGCACATAAGGGTAAAAAAAGAAACAAAACTGGAACCAAGATAGGTAGTCTGGTTTGCAAAAACCGCGGCTTCCAGACTGGTGGCAGATGTCAGCTGCATAAAACCGTAGTTTGTTATTAAAATGGTAGAAAAAAGCATTACGTAATAAACTGAAACCCGGTTGCGAAAAACCGCCAGCAAAATAAACAGATATATAAAAGAAAAAATAAAAAACAGCGTGTAAACAAAATCAAACATCTTGCCTTAAATTATATGACGAATTTTACAAATAGAAAAGAATGGAAAATAAAGCAGGAACTAATTAAAATATTAGTGCACTCTAATAATTATTAGTGACACTTAACTTGAAATGTGTTATAGTTAGCCTGTTCTAATAATTGTTTAAGGAGGCTACCATATGACTAAATGGGGTGCGTTTGCAATTGGAGCAGTTGCAGGTATTGCCGCAATCCAGCTTGTTAAAACTCCCGGCTTCAAAAAAGCCTGTGCATCTGTTGTAGGCAAAGGAATGCAGTTGAAAGATGATGCTGCAGCTTTTGCCGAATCGGTAAAAGAAGACGCTCAGGACATTGTTGCTGAAGCAAAGTACAACAAGCAGAATGCATGATACGCCGAATCAAGACCAGTTTCTCTTTCTGGTCTTTGACTTCGCTTTTTTAAGGGTTTTGAACTGAACCCTAAATCAGAAAGGGGCTGTCTGATAAATGTTAATCATAGTGTTATGTTGAATTTATTGGGCGGCTCTTTTTTTTAAGGTTATTTTATTTATGAATATTCAAATTCACCATTATTTACCAGGCAGAATCAGACTTCATTATGACAGATTTCAATACACTTCAAGACAGGCAATCCTTGCAACTACTCTTATTGCTGTTCAGGAAGGAATACTGGATATAGACGTAAATCCCAATGTGGGGTCATTTTTGATTCATTTTGACGAAAACATACTTGCAAAGGATGAACTGATAAATCTGTTCAAGGCGCTGACAGAAAAGTATCTGGAAGACGAACAGTTGCTTGAACAGGTAAAGGATATTCCTGAAAGTGAAAGTATGTTTGGTCTTATTGCAGAAACTCTTGCAAAACATTACTTGAAAAAATGGTTTTTGCCGCTTCCGGTAAGGAATTTTCTGCTGGTAACACAAATTTTTCCAAGAATCCTCAAGGCATTGTATTCATGTTTGACGGGCGGCTTGTTTAATACAGACTTGCTTGATGCAACAGCTCTTACGGTTTCGCTTTTAACAGGCGACCATCAGACTGCTTCTAATATAAACATGCTGCTTGGTCTTGGCGAAGACATAGAGGAAATTACCAAGCGAAGGTCTTACGACAATCTTGCGCAGCAGCTTCTTGCCATGGATGACAAGATTCAGAAAGTTGAAGGAAACATAGAAGAAACCGTATCTGCTTCTTCCGTGAAAAAAAGCGATCTGGTTGTATTCAGGGCGGGCAACCAGATTCTTGTAGACGGCATCGTTCATCATGGAGAAGGAATGGTGAATCAGGCAAGCATTACCGGCGAATCGCTTCCGGTTGAAAAGAAGGAAGGTGCACCGGTATTTGCAGGAACTATCGTTGAAGAAGGAGAAATATTTGTCAGTGTTACTTCTACAGGCAATGATACAAAGGTAAACAACATTATCCGCATGATAGATAACTCTCAAAACCTTAAGGCTGCAGCACAGAAGCGGTCTGAAGATTTTGCCCAGAAAATTGTTCCGTTCAATTTTCTTTTGACGGCGGTTACATGGTTTATTACAAAGGACATTACAAAAACGGTTTCAACCCTTATGGTTGACTATTCCTGCGCATTAAAACTTTCAGCCCCAATTTCCGTGCTTTCTGCCATGCAGGAAGCGGCTGAATCTGGAATCAGCGTAAAGGGCGGAAAATACCTTGAAGCAGTTGCAGAAGCCGACACGATTATTTTTGACAAGACAGGAACTCTTACCTGTGCAACGCCAACAGTCAATGCCGTATATGCTTTTGAAGAATATTCAGAAGACAAGGTGCTTACTTTGGCGGCATGCCTTGAAGAACATTACCCTCATCCTCTTGGACGTGCTGTTGTTAATGCTGCAAAACAGAAAAACCTTATTCATCCGGAATTTCATACAAAAGTAGATTACATCGTTGCCCACGGAATTGCATCAACACTGAACGGTAAGAAAACCTGCATAGGCAGTGCCCATTTTATTTTTGATGACGAAGGCATTCCGTTTGCCGGTGAAGCTGAAGAAATACAAAAGAAGGAAACCGAAACAGGCAATTCACTGCTGTATCTTTCGTATGATGGAAAACTGATTGGTATTATTGGAATTGGCGACCCGGTAAGAACTGATGCAAAGGCTGTAATAGAAAACCTTAAGAACTTGGGAATTTTGCAAACCGTAATGATTACAGGTGATACTGAAGGTGCTGCAAAAAAAATTGCATTGCAGGCAGGAATTGATAAATATCATGCACAGGCTTTGCCGGAAGATAAGGTTCGGTTTGTAGATGAAGAAAAAAAGACAGGTCACAAGGTGATAATGATTGGCGATGGCATCAATGATGCACCTGCACTTTCGGCAGCTGACATCGGCATTTCTGTAGACGGTGCATCCCCAATTGCAGGTGATACGGCAGACATCAATTTGAGTCATGATGGCTTGCAAAGTCTTGTTACTGTCAGAAAGCTGGGGCAGGGCTTGCTGGACAAAATGTATTTTAATGAGCGCGCTATCATTGGCGTAAACTCATTCCTGCTTGCAGGCGGTGTTCTGGGATTTATTTCGCCAACTTTAGCCGCCCTTATGCACAACACAACTACAATAGGAATCTCACTTTTTTCAATGAGACCAATACTGCCAAAAGGAGAAGAAGAAAAATGATGGTGACAAGTTTTTTTCCGGGAAGAATAAGGCTAAGGGAAGCTGTATTTAAGGATGCAGTGATAGTGGAAGAATGTATAAAGATTCTGAAAACATCTGATGCCGTAAAAAACATTACGAACAACTGCAATACAGGCAGCGTTCTTTTGGAATACGACCCGGAAAAAGTCCCAATGGACAAGATAGAACCTTTAGTTCCTTTTTTAATGGAATTAGAAAATCTTGTCCGCAATTATTCCGTTAAAAAACGGGATATTGTTATGGAAAAACTGCGGGAACTGGAAAACATAATTAAAAACTGGTAGCAGCCTTTAATTATTGCCACAAAATTACTGATTTGCGTAAATGCCGATTTTGAAAAACAAAACTAATCTTCCGGCAGTTTATCTTTAGGTCAAATGACGAGACAAAGGTTTTGTCATTCCTAACCAGATTCATCATCTGGTTTAAGGCAACAAATCAAATGCTGTGCGCAGCCGCTGAAAACTAATGAATTCAGCATATAGAAACTTATTCATCTTAAAAAGCCTTCTTTTTTCAGCATGAAGAAGAAGGCTTTTTTTGTTCGCAGAAATGTTATTGACATATTCAGTATGCAAACTGCATATTTATTGCATACAACGGAGGTGTGCATGGCACTTTTACAGGTCAGGGATTTTCCGCAGGAACTTTATGTTCAGCTTACAAAACACGCGGAAGAACAAAACCGAAGCATTACCCAGCAGACAATTTTTCTTTTAAAGCAATGTCTCGGCGAAAATTCTTCCGGTGCAAATACCGTTAAGCGGGCTGATATTTTAAACCGGCTGAATCAGCTCAATCTTTCCTTGCCGGAAGATTCGCCTTTGCCGGAAATGCTTGTACGCGAGGACAGGGACAGATAATTTATGACAGTTGTTTTAGATACCAGTGCAGCTTTTGAAATTGCATTTAACCGCCCAAATGCCGCGCTTTACAAAGATTTGCTTGCAAAGGCAGAACTCGTTATTGCGCCCGAATTGTTTCAAAGTGAAGCTGCAAACGTTTTGTGGAAATACATAAAAGCCGGCTACATCGACGAAGAAAATGCAATTTTGACCATGACTTTGGTTTATCAGCTTATAGATGAATACAGCGATATTCCGGATCTTGCCGTAGAATCCCTGCACGAAGCCGCGCGTTTAAATCATTCGTTTTACGATATGGTTTTTCTGGTTCTTGCACGCAGAAACGCCGCCGTTCTTTTAACCCAGGATCAGCGGCTTAAAAATCTTGCCGCAGAAAACGGAATTAAGGTTTGGTAAAAAAACCGGATTGCAACGGGCATTTTATTCGTGCGTCGGGTTTAATATCTCGCTGCTTGCGGCGAGGCTGCTGATTCCGCTGTTTTACAAAATAAAAGCGTGGTATAATTTTTCAAATATTTTTGCTTGTGCAGGGTGAAAACGTGAAAGACAAATGCAAACATTACGAAAAAAGGTCTAAAAAAGCTTTTGACGAGTTCAGCAGGGCTGAATATTCTGAAGACGACGTAAAAAAAGTTTTAGATAACGAAGAAAAAATTGAAAAAATCATGAAGAAAGGTTCGCTTTTTCAGTTTTACGACGACGTAAAAACTTTTTTCAGTATGATAAAAGACTTTGCTACGCGCAAATACCGTGATGTGCCGCTGGGCACGATTATTTCCATTATCGGTACGCTGCTTTTCGTGCTGGCGCCGGTTGACGTCATTCCCGATTTTTTGCCCGGCATTGGATATTTGGACGACGCGACGGTGCTGGGTTTTTGCATGAAGTTTGTAAAAAACGACATAGAATCTTACCGCAGATGGAAAAGCGCAGAGCCTGCTGAGAGCAAGATTGAAAAATAACGGTTTTTTCCGTTTTACCGGCGCACCGTATTTTTTTTCAGTCTGGTGCACCGACGCTTTTTTAAAGGAAAGATTATGGCGGCAGAAAATACGAACTGTTCCAATTTTATTTTACCCAAAACAGAAGAAAGCCTTTGCAAAATCATTCAGGCAATAAGCAGTTTTTTTGATGCGGAACGCTTTGTTTTGATTTGCGTAAACTTTTTGTACGCTTTAATACGGCTTTTTTGCTACAGGCATTTTGTAATTTTGAATGTTTCGCTTTCGGTTTTGCTGGGTGCAACGGCGGTTTTAAGCCTGCTGGACTTGCGGAAGATTGTGAATCTTAAAAGCTGGCTGAAACTTGTGCTGAATCTTTGCCGCCGGGTACTTTCGCTGACGGTTGTGGTGCTTAATATGTGGTCTATTTTTTTGCTGTGCGGAATTCTTTCCGCCGGTGCTGATATTGTGCCAAGTTACAGCGGCGCTTTTGCCCAAAGTTCCGCCGGATTTTTAATTTTCAGCATAATTTTTTCTGTTGTCTGCCTGATTGGCATTATTTTTTCAATTCTGGGCGACATTTTTAATGCAACCATACCGGTCTGGACTAACATTCTTTTGGACAGTTTTAAGCAGGACATAAATATTACCCAGCTTGCCGCCCGCAGCATAAGCGAAATTAAGCAGGCTGTAAACCAGAACAGCAGCTTTATAACGGAAAGCGCGGTAAAAGCCACCGCAATTGGCGCCGCCGGGCTGGGCTTGCGCGCGCTTCGCAAGGCAATTCATTCCAAAAAGTAAAAAAAATGACAGAATATATTTGCAACGACGAACATTATTCAAAAGTTTTGGCATTTTGCAGAAAGGCAAAAAAATCTTTGTGGCTGGGCACTGCCGACATTAAAGACCTTTATGTTGAAAAGGGCAGGGCTAAAGTTCCGTTTTTAGAAATTCTTGCAGATTTGGTAGAAAAGGGCGTAGAAGTGAAGCTTCTGCACGCAAAAGAACCGGGGAAAAATTTCAGGGAAGATTTTGATAAATACCCGGTTTTGTTTGACGGCTTGCAGCGCCGTCTTTGTCCGCGGGTTCATTTTAAGATTGTGATTATTGACGGCAAAACGGCTTATGCCGGTTCTGCAAACTTAACCGGCGCCGGTATCGGGCTAAAATCCAGCAGCAGGCGCAATTTTGAAGCCGGCGTTTTTAGTGACGAAAAGGTTTTTGTAAAGCAGGCGCAAAAACAGTTTGAATCGGTTTTTGCAGGCGATTTTTGCAAAAGCTGCGGAAGAAAGGCTTTTTGCGGCGACCGCATAAAATAAAAAAAGGTTCGCTTTTACACGAACCTTTTGCAATATAATGATTTAGCGTAATTTACCCTGTCCGTTTGCGCCCGCCGCAGCTGCTGCCTGACTTCCGTATGTCAGTACAACTTTTTCAATTTCGTTTTTGTGGCGCATTTTCAGCAGCAAGGTCTGGCTGTCAAAATCGTAAATATAGCCCGGCGAATCGTAGCGTTCAAACTGCTTGTCCGAGCGGTATTTTAAGCCGTACATTTCAATTGAATTGAATGCGCGCAAGCCGGTAACTATCATGTAATGGCTGTCGCCGACCGGAAATTTCATGGAAAGTTCCAGTACGCCGGATGTCGGGCTGTTCAGCTGTACTTCCGGCGAACAGGTCCAGACCGTTATGTTTGAAGGATTTCGTGAAAGCACTTCAAAGTGCGGATAATATTCGTTCTGAATTAAAACCGGATAAAGGTCTGCAAAAACAAGGCTTTCGCTGATTGGGCTGGTTTTAAGCGAGCTTGTAATCAAAAGCCGTCCGGTTCCGGTTAATTCCGGGCGTTCAAAAAGCGTGCCGTAGCGCATGAATGCCGCACCAAGACGGCAGATGTCGCTCTGGCTTGCTGCCGGTGCTTCGGCGCTGAAACGCAAAACCGGGTCTTCAAAACTTAATATTGCAAGAATGTTTTCAAAAATCGTTTCCATTTTGTCTTTCAGAACATTTGCAAGTTCGGTTTCGTATTTTACGGCATCGCAGTAAGTATTGATTATGTTTGCGTACTGCAAAATCGTCGGGTTAAGGTTTTCGGTATTTGCCACAAATTCAAATAGCGAATATGCAAGGTTTATGTCGTTCTGGTAAATAAGCGTAAAAAGCAGGTTGTCTATGTCAAATGCGCCAAGATTTTTTGCAGAAAGAGATTCTTTTGCCTTAAAATGCAGGTTGCTGCTGTGGCTTACAAGGCTTTTGTTTGTAACGGCAAGGTTGCCGAAATATGGCGTGGTAAAATATGTCTTGCGGTTTTCGCTGACTGTGGCTAAAGCCGTTTTTTTGGCGTTTGAAAAGTTTCCCTGACTTGCAGATTCTGCAATAAAGCTTGCCACGGCTTTTTCGCTTGTATTTGAGTTTATGGTTTGGTTTGAAGCAACAAAACCGGCCCTGAATTGGCGCATCGTATCGGCGTAGGCATCTGCCTGGGCGAGTGCTGCGCTTGCCAGAATCTGGTATGTAGTTTCTTCAACCGGCTGGTAAAGTGCGTAATGTACCGGCATCTGGTTTGTGCTTAGAATAATTGCATTTTCCTGCGGCATGGCAGAAATGGCGTAAGTTTCCGTTTTGGAAGAAACCAAAAGACTTTCTGTTTTTTCATCGGCGGCGGTTTCGTAGCCGTTTGCAAAGCGCAGCGGAACGGAAATTGCGTTTACCGGCTGCATGTTTGCAGAATCATCTTCGCCGGTTCCGTCATTTCCTTCATTTGCGGCGCTTAACGGCTGCCATCTGGCGCTTAGTTCAAATGCAGTTTCTGCTGCGCCGCCTGTACTGCCGCCTTCTGCCGGTACAAGCCTTTCTGTTGCTTTTAAAATTGCGCCGCTTTTGAATGTTAATTCAATTGCGTCGTCTTCGGTTTTATAGGACAAAAGTTCGGCGGGCTGGGTACTGCCGTCTGCAAAAGTTTCGGTTATCGGGTTTGCTTCGTCGCTTTCAAAAATCAAGCCTTTGTAAATCAGCTGAAAACCGTTGTCCAGCCATGTCTGCTGGTTCTGGTCTATATTTTCTTTTAAGCTAAGGCGCATTGTGCCGACGTTTCTGTTGATTATGTGGCCGCTTCTGAACTGAATGAAACAAATACCTAAAATAATTGCGGCATAAATAAATAAAAGGAAAAACGCTTTTTGAACAGAATGTTTAATCATTCTGCTAGTTTATGCTAAACAGGGCGCATTTGCAAGTGAACTAAAGCAAGCGGCGCTTTGTGCCGTTAAATTCTTAGCAAATTGAAAAAGATTAGAATTGGATTAAAAGTTTTTAATGTTCGCTTTTTGCCTGTTGCCTTGTTTGGGCGCGCTTGTTTGCCTTATGTAAAACACAGTTTATATATAGAAGATTTTTAACAATATTAAGAGGTTTTATGAAAATCAATAAATGCAAGTTTTTGATAAAATGTTTTAGTTTGTGCTTTTGCGCCGTTTTTTTTAGCCAGCCTTTGTCTGCTGCGCCCAAAAACGCCGCAAAGCCGGCAGAAAAAACTGAAAGCACGGAAGAAAGCTTCGATTTTTCTGCATTTTACAGCGAAGTTCAGACAACCGCGCGAATGTCCGGCATAAAGGCTGCAATTGCGCTTTTTGACAGCTTGCCGCTGCAGGCAAGCGAAGATGCGGGCGTAAATTACCTTCTCGGTTCGCTTTTGCTTTCTTCCGGTCAGTATGCCGAAGCTGAAAAAGTGGCGGCAAAACTTTTAGCCGCAGATGCAAAGAATACCGATTATCTGTTTTTGAATGCCTATGTTGCAAAAGCTTTGGGCAACAAAAATAAAAAAAGCCAGTATCTTAAAGAAATTCTTAAAATTCAGCCTGATAACCCTGAAGCCAATGCCGAGCTGGGCAACGAGCTTATGATGGCAAAGGCTTATGAAGAAGCTGCAAAATATTTCTTAAAAAGCCTTAAAACCGACCCGTATTTTGTTACCGGGCTTTTCGGTTACGGACAGGCGAATTACTATCTGGGCAATTTTACGGAATCTAAAATCGCCTTCAAAAAAATTCTTGTAAAAAACCCTGAAGAAGACATTGTGTATTCGTACCTGGGCAAGCTTGAAGCCGAAAAGGAAAACTACGACGAAGCCTTAAATTATGTTGAACAGGCTATTAAGCTTAACCCGGATTATTACAACTACTGGCTTGAAAAAGGCAACTACAACCGCCTGAAAGGTGCAGGCAATGCCGCACTTGAAGCCTACACTAAAGCTATTGAAGTAAAAGGCGATTATTTTTTAACTTACGTTTACCGTGGCGCCGTTTATGAACGCATGGAGCGTTTTGACGAAGCTCTGGCAGATTATAAACTTGCCGTAAAATACAATCCGCAATATCAGTACGGTTTTGAATCTATCGGTTCTTTAAGCTGGCGTGCCGGCAACTGGAAAGACTGCCGCGAAGCCTATGAAAAAATTGCCGCGGTAGACAGTGAAAACATTTCATATCAGCTGGCAATTACGGCTTGCTACATAAAAGAAAACCAGAAACAGCTTGCAAAAGACTATGCCGGCAAAAAAATGCGCAATCTGGATCGTTCCAGCCCGGAATACGCGATTTTGCGCTTTTATTACGACGGTTTGGGCGAAGCCGATGTTTTGCGCCGCATCCGTCAGTGCGAAAACAAAAATACCCGCGGCAAACTTTTGTATTATATGGCGGTTTATCTGGAAGCTACCGGCGCACAGACTGCCGCAAACCAGCTTTATCTGGAAATTTCGGAAATGAAATCGCCGATGTTTTTTGAATATACTTTGGCTTTGTGGGCAATTGAACGCCTTGGGCTGCAAAAAATGTAATCCGGCATTTTTGCCTTTATAAAACAATTTTATTAATTCTGTAAAATGAACGAACTTTGTACGGTTTTTATCCGGTTATGCGGATTTGTACAGAGCTTCGTTCATTTGCGTTTTTTCAAAAAACTTTCTATAATTTTGCACAGCCACTATTTGTTTTCAATATGGCAAATTAAGCCCAAAGCGCTGCAAACTGCGCGGGCTGTTTTAGGAACATTCCGGAAATGAAAGAAAATATTAAGCGCCTTAACTTAAACGGCAAAGAAATCATCCTGCTTGGTACAGCCCATGTTTCGCAGGACAGCATTGACGAAGCAAATACGTTGATTGAAGAAGAAAAACCGGACCGCGTAGGCATTGAGCTTGATGACGGCCGCTACGAAAACTTAAAAAATCCTGAAAACTGGCGGAATATTGATATTTCCAAAGTGCTTAAAGAAAAGCGCGGCTGGGTTTTGCTTGCAAACCTTGCGCTGGGGTCTTTTCAGAAGCGGATGGGCGCAGGCGTTGGCGTAAAACCCGGCGACGAACTGAAAGCCGCCGCAGACAAGGCAGAAAGCCTGAATATTCCAATTGAATTAATTGACCGCCCGATACAGACAACTTTGCGCCGTGCATGGGCAAAAAACAGTTTCTGGGGCAAATGCAAGCTTTTGTCTGTTCTGGTTTCTGCAATTTTTGACAAAGAAGAAATCAGCAGCGAAGAAGTTGAAAACCTGAAAAATTCCAGCGAAATGGATCAGATGATGGGCGAACTTGCAGATTATTTGCCCGGCGTAAAAACCGTTTTAATCGATGAACGCGACCAGTATCTTGCCAGCAAGATATGGCAAAGCTTTGACCACGGCGGCAACAAGATTCTTGCGGTTGTTGGTGCGGGACATTTGCCCGGCATTGTGCGCCATTTAAACAGCTTTGCCGCCGGCGAATCGGCTCCTTCCATCGAAGAAATTTCAATCGTACCGCCGCCGGGCAAGCTAAGCAAAATTCTTGCATGGGCAATACCGGTTGCAATTCTGTCGCTTATTGTTGCAGGTTTTTTTAAGGGCGGCGCACAAACTTCGGCAGAAATGCTTTTGAACTGGTGGCTTGTAAACGGCGTTCTTGCTGCAATTGGTGCCGTGCTTGCGCTGGCTCATCCGCTGACGATTTTTATCAGTTTTATGGGCGCCTGCGTTACGGCAATAAACCCGTTTATCGGCATCGGCATTGTAGCCGGGCTGGTGCAGGCGTGGGTAAGCAAGCCAAAAGTAAACGACATGGAAAATTTGATGAACGATGCCGCCTCGCTGAAAGGTTTTTACCGCAACCGGATTTTAAAAGTTCTTCTGGTTTTCTTTTTGGTTTCAATCGGCGGTTCAATAGGCACATTTGCCGCAATTCCGTCACTTATAAGCGTCTTTTAAATATTTTTAACTCGTAAAAAAAGCACGCGGCTGGTAAAAATGCCAGCCGCGTGCTTTTTTTGTTGCCGTTTTGCCGTTTTTGTTGCGGCGGAGCGTGTATTTTTCTTCTTCCTGTAAACGTCTGTTTTTTATTAGCCTGAAAAACAATAAATAAAAAAAGCAGCCGTAGACAAGCACAGACATGAAAAAAAAATACGCCGTGCACAGCACAAGTCTTTTTTTTCGTGTCTGGGATTGTTGAAAGGCTGCTTTTAATGTTTTTTTCAATAATTCAACATTCAGGCTCTTAAAAACTTAAATGTTTCTTATCAAGTTTACCATTTCAATTGCAGAAAGGGCGCAGTCGTAGCCTTTGTTGCCGGCTTTTGTGCCGCTGCGTTCAATTGCCTGTTCAATGTTTTCTGTGGTTACTACGCCAAAAAGCACCGGAATTTTTGAGTTCATGCCAACCTGTGCAACGCCTTTGGAAACTTCGTTGCAGACATAATCGTAGTGGCTGGTAGAACCGCGGATAACTGCGCCGAGGCAGATGATTGCATCGTATTTGCCGCTGTCTGCCATTTTTTGTGCAATAAGCGGAATTTCAAATGCGCCCGGTACCCATGCAGCGGTAATGTCGCTGTCTTCTACGCCGTGGCGTTTTAAGCCGTCTACACAGCCGCCAAGCAGCTTGCTTGTAATGAATTCGTTAAAGCGGCTAACGACAATACCGATTTTCATGTCGCTTGCAACTAATTTTCCTTCAAGAACGTTCATAAAAAGCTCCTCTTTATGGTTTTATTGTTTATTTTTTAGTTACCGTGAATGCCGAGTTTTTAGAAATTGATAAGTAAGAACCTCTTATATCAAACACAACTCTTTTTTGTCATTCAGGATGACGCTTGTTCATTCAAAGATAACACATTGTCATGCTGAATTTAGTTCAGCATCTGATTTTTTCCCAAAAACAGATTCCGAAACTAGTTCGGAATGACGAATATTCAAAACTCGAAGTTTGACCCCGCTAGCTGTTAAAAATATGCCCCATGCGCCGGGCTTTTGTATCCAGATAAAATTTGTCGTATTTCTGCGCGGCAATTTCTATCGGTACGCGTTCTTTTATTTTAAGCCCAAGACCGTCAAGCCCGTAAATTTTGCTCGGGTTGTTTGTAAGCAGCCGCAGTTCCTTTATGCCCAAATCGCGCAAAATCTGGGCACCAATCCAGTATTCGCGCAAATCCGGGGCAAAGCCCAGCTTTATGTTTGCGTCTACGGTATCAAATCCCTGTTCCTGTAATTCGTAGGCTTTCAGTTTGTTTATCAGTCCGATTCCGCGACCTTCCTGCCGCATGTACAAAAGCACGCCTCTTCCTTCTGCTTCAATCTGTCTAAGCGCCTGTTCCAGCTGCGGACCGCAGTCGCAGCGCATTGAACCGAACACGTCGCCGGTCAGGCATTCTGAATGAACGCGGCAAAGCACGTTTAAGCCGTCGCCGATTTCGCCTTTTACAAGCGCCACGTGATGTTCGCCCGTAATGTCGCTTACATAGCCGTATGCCTTAAACTCGCCGTATGCCGTCGGCAGTTTTACTTCAGCTTCGCGAACAACGT
Source organism: Treponemataceae bacterium (assembly GCA_024402495.1). GTDB lineage: Bacteria > Spirochaetota > Spirochaetia > Treponematales > Treponemataceae > UBA1240. The sequence goes on along the minus strand of JAKSTR010000001.1, from coordinate 54,328 downwards.
GCTTTTCGTGCAGGCGGATATAATCCTGCAAATCTTTTATGTTTATAAACGAAAGCTTGTATTTTTCCGCAAGTTCAATTAAGCCGGGAGTGCGCAGCATGTTGCCGTCGTCTGCCATTATTTCGCAGCAAAGACCGCACGGCTTAAGCCCTGCAAGTCGCATAAGGTCTACTGTTGCTTCGGTGTGGCCGTTGCGCACCAGTACGCCGCCTTTTTTTGCCACCAGCGGAAACATGTGACCCGGACGGCGGAAATCCTGCGGCTTTGCATCGTCGGCAACGGCTTTTATTGCGGTAACGGAACGTTCAAATGCGCTGATGCCGGTTGTGGTGTCTTTGTGGTCGATGCTTACGGTAAAAGCCGTGCAGTGGTTATCGGTATTTTCGCTTACCATCTGCGGAACGTTTAATTTTTCTGCCAGTTCGCCGGTCATCGGCATGCAGATTAAGCCTTTGCCCACGCTTGCCATAAAATTGATGTTTTCGCCGGTTGCGTGTTCCGCGGCACAGATAAAATCGCCTTCGTTTTCACGGTCGGGGTCGTCGCTTACCAGAATTACTTTACCGGCGCGCAAATCTTCCAGCGCCTGTTCAATTGTTGAATACTTAAAGTCTTCCATAAAATTAAAATCCGTTTTCCCTTAAAAATTCTTCTGTTATGCCGCAGCTGACTGCGCCGTTTTTTTGCGGTACTGCCGTGCCTAAAAGCTTCTGCACGTATTTTGCAACAATATCGTTTTCCAGATTAACCACGTCGCCGGTTTTTTTGCCTGTAAGGCTGGTCTGGCTTGCCGTGTGGGGTATAACCGAAACCTTAAACGATTTTTCGTCAACATAAGCCACGGTAAGGCTTATTCCGTCTATGGTTATGCTGCCTTTTTCCACAATAAGCGAAAGAATTTCGGCGGCGCAGTTTATCTGCACCCAGATTGCGTTGCCTTCGTCCGTAAAATTGCAGATTACGCCGGTGCTGTCTATGTGCCCGCTTACGATATGTCCGCCAAAGCGCCCGTCTGCCGGCATGGCGCGTTCCAGATTTACCCGGCTGCCGCTTTTTAGCGCACCCAGATTACTGCGCCGCAGGGTTTCGGGCATTACGTCGGCGGTAAAGCTTGTATTCGTCAAGTCCGTTACCGTAAGGCAAACCCCGTTTACCGCGATTGAATCGCCGATTTTGGTATTTTGCAAAACTGTCTGGGCGTTTATTACCAGCTTTGCGCCTGCGTTGCCTGCGCCGCCGGTAATTCGGTTTATTGTTCCAACTTCTTCTATAATGCCGGTAAACATTTTATGCCTCGCTGCTTTCTTTTTTGGAATAAACCAGCAGAACGTCGTCATCAAACTGCTTTATTTCTTCCAGCTTTAACGGTACTGCATTTGAAATTTTTTCTATGCCTTCGCCTTTTATGCTGGGCTTGCCTGCGCCGCCAATAATTTTGCAGCCGGTAAAGCAGTAAACGCGGTTAAAAAGCTTTTCGTCTGCAAAGCTGCCCAAAACTTCGCCGCCGCCTTCTACCAGCACGGAATCGATTTTCTGTTCGCCAAGTTTTTTGCAAAGGTCTGCAAGGTCTATTCTGTTTGCCTTCTGGGCAACTGCCAGAACTGTTGCGCCGCAGCTTTCCAAAGCCTGTTTTTTCTCCAGAACTTTTGGGTCTGCTAAGCTTTCGTTTGTGCAAACTGCAATCAGCGGAATTTGCCTTGCGGTTTTTACCAGATTGCCTGCTATATTTAAATCTAAGTGCGTGCTTAAAACTATGCGGACTGGATTTCGCGGCGTTCTGCCGTTTATTTTTTCAATGCGGCAGTTCAGAGTCGGGGCGTCTGCGGCGGCAGTATTTGAACCGATTAAAATTGCCGTGTACTGGTTGCGCAGTTCGTGGGTAAAAAGACGGCTTTTTTCGTTGCTTATCCATTTAGAATCGCCGGTTTTGCTGGCAATTTTTCCGTCTACGGACTGGGCAAATTTCAGTGCAATGTAAGGCGTTTTTGTCTGAATGTAGTGAAAAAATACCGGATTCAGTTTATCGCATTCGTCTTTTAAGAAATCTTCAATTACGGTGATGCCGCTGCTGCGCAGAATTGCCGCGCCTTTGCCGCTTACCAGCGGATTCGGGTCACGGCTGCCGATGACAACTTTTGCAATTTTGTTCTGCATTATAGCTTCTACGCAGGGCGGCTGCTTGCCGGTGTGGCAGCATGGTTCCAAAGTAACGTAAATAGTTGAATTTGCTAAAAGTTCGCTGAAATTTTCCGGGTGATTTTGCATGCAGTTTTTTATTGCGTTGCGTTCGGCATGCAAATCGCCGTAGGTCTGATGAAAACCTTCGCCGACTATCTGATTATTTTTTACAATTACTGCGCCAACCAGCGGATTGGGATTTGTGTGACCTGTGCCGAGTTTTGCAAGTTCAATTGCACGGCGCATAAAATCGGTATCTTGCATGTTTTTCTTCCATCCAGACTATACTGTCGGCTCCGGAGTTTCACCGGATCTGCGAAAAACGCTCGCGGGCTTTACCGCCGGTTAAGGATTTTCACCTTTCCCTGAAAAATTGTACCGGCGGAAGTTTTTTGAATTTCTGCCGGCTGTTGTTAGAACATAGCGCAAAACGCCGCCAACTGCAAGCCTTTTGCGCATAAAGATTAAGCGCCGAACAGGGCTTTTATCAGACCTGTTATGTCGTTTACGCATTGCGTGCCGCTTAAATTTTCCGGCGCAACAACTTTGGTAAAGCCCAGGCTCTGTGCGGTTTTTACGCGCTGCTTCAGGCGGCTGACCGGGCGAATTTCGCCTGCAAGGCTGATTTCGCCTGCAATTACGCAGGATTCCGGGCAGGCAAGGTCGGTACGTGCCGAATAAAGAGCCGCTGCAATTGCAGAATCGATGGCGCTTTCGGTCAGGCGCACGCCGCCTGCAACGTTTACGAACAAATCGTATTCGCTTAATTTAAGCCCGGTTTTCTTTTCAAGAACTGCGGCAATGCGGCTGACCCGCGCCGATTCTATTTTTTCAGAAAAAACGCGTGCTACCGAAGCTTTTGCCGGTATTGTCAAAGCCTGAATTTCTACCAGAAACACCCGCGAACCTTCAAAAACCGGCGCAATGGCAATGCCAGCCGGCAAAGCGCCGTCGCGCTGGGTAATGAACATGAAAGACGGGTCTTCTACCGGATGCAGCCCGTCTTCGGTCATGGAAAAAATGCCAAGCTCATCAACAGACCCGAAACGGTTTTTTGAAGCACGCAGAAAACGCACTTCGTCGTTGTTCCGTTCAAAAGAAATTACGGTGTCTACCATGTGTTCCAGGGATTTGGGTCCTGCAATTATTCCGTCTTTGGTAACGTGCGCCGAAAGAAACAGAACCGAATCCCGTTCCTTTACCCAGCTGATAAGTTCGTTGGAACAGTATTTTAGCTGGTTTATCGTACCGGGTACTAAGCCGGCTTCGGCGCTGTATACGGTTTGTATTGAATCTACAACAACGCACACCGGATTAAGGCTGTTAAGCGCGTTTGTAATGTCATCAAGGCGCAAGGTACACAAAATATCAATGTTTGATGTATCGATTTTAAGGCGGTCGGCGCGTGCCCTTATCTGCGAGCCCGATTCCTCGCCGGAAACGTAAAGAACCCTGCCGCCGCTTTTAATTGATGCCGCGGTTTGCAGTAAAAGCGTCGATTTTCCTATGCCCGGCTCGCCGCCGATAAGCACCGCAGAACGCTTGCACGCTCCTCCACCCAGAACGCGGTCAAATTCGCTGTTCCCGGTAGAAATGCGCTGGCATTCCATCGGGTCTACGCTGGTCAGCGGCACGGGCACTATTCTTTCGGTACTGCCGGGCATTTTGCCGTATGGCAGCGCCGCGCCGGTACTGTCTGCCGGGGTGTATTCTTCAAATGTGTTCCATTCGCCGCATTCGGGACAGCGCCCAAGCCAGCGCGGCTGTGTGTAACCGCAGCTGCTGCATCGGTATTCGGGGGCTGTACTTTTTTTCTTTGCCATATTTTTACCTTTACCAAACTGAAAAGTTGAAAAAGCGGAATATTCCGTCTTTTGTAAAATCTTTGCGGAATTTATAAAAGACTCCGGGGCTTTTTGTTTTTCACCTGAATCAGCAGGTTTTATTTTGCTTTTTTTAGAAATTGATAAACAAAACCGCATTTTATCAAATGCAAATCATTTTGCCATGCTGAACTTTTGCCGGACTTTGGCGGCGCGCACGGCATCCGGTCTTGCTGCTGAAAACAGATTTCAAATCCTTCCCGGCATTATATTTATACCGGGAAGGCAGACCCTTAAAACTCTCGAAATTCGGTCTGCAAAAAAAATTACTGCACCGGCTTTTGGTCAGGGCGGTCTGCCATGCGGTATTTTACCTTGCTTCCCGCCGGAACCGATTCAATTATCCAAACGTTTCCGCCGATTATGCTGCCTTTGCCGATTACGGTTTTTCCGCCTAAAATCGTTGCGCCCGGATAAATCGTAACGTCATCTTCGATTGTCGGGTGGCGCTTTTTGTCCTGCAATTCCTTGCTTACGCTTAGCGCACCAAGCGTTACGCCCTGATAAACCTTTACGTTTTTACCGATTACGCAGGTTTCGCCGATTACAACGCCCGTTCCGTGGTCTATAAAAAAAGATTCGCCGATTGTTGCGCCCGGATTTATGTCTATGCCGGTTTTTCCGTGCACGTATTCGCTCATGATGCGCGGAATAATCGGCACGCCGTTTTGCTGCAAAAAATGGGCTATGCGGTGCACAAGAATTGCTTCCGGTCCGGGATAGGACAGGATTACTTCTTCGATGCTTTTTGCTGCCGGGTCGTTTTTCAGGGCTGCTTCGGCATCAAGCCTTGCAAGCCGGCGCAGTTCGGGTATGTATTCAATTAAAGAAAGAACGGTTTTTTCTGCCAGCCCGAAGCAGTTTGTGTTCTGCATCTGCGAATTGCTGCACACATACAGAAGTGCTTTTTGGGTTTCGGCAGTAAGGGTTGAAACGATGCGGTTTACCCTTGCGCCTGTGGTATATTTAAGGCTTGCGCGGTCAAGGTTTTCTGCGGTATTAAAACCGGGGAATATTAAGTTTTGCAAATCTGTCAGGACGGAAACTACGCTCTGGCGGTTGGGGAAATTTTCAGCTTCGGAAAAGTTTATTCCGCCGTAGTTTTCGTAAGATTCAAGAATCTGCTCAATCATTGTGTCTATTGTTTTCATGCTTTCAATTTTACTTGTTTGGCGTTTGTTCTTCAATAAAACAGGCGATTATTTGCCCAGTTTTTTGCTATGTTTTGCTACTTGAAACAATCGCCAAAAAACTTTATGCTTTCATCAGGAATAAACGGAAAATTATTTAAATATTTTCAAGAAAATCCTCAATCTTTACTTGACAAAAAAAATATTTACGTTTAATCTCATTAAACCAATTCGTTGCAGCAACATTGGTAATATGCCTTTATAGCTCAGTCGGTAGAGCGCAACCATGGTAAGGTTGAGGTCAACAGTTCGATTCTGTTTGAAGGCTGTCGCTCGAGTGCTTGCACAGAAGGGCTATTTGTATAATATGAGGGGAATCTGATGGCTTCCAAGAAAACTGCTGTTGAAATTATTGCATTGCAGTGCTCAGAATGCAAAAGAAAGAATTATACTACAACAAAAAACAGAAAAAATATTCAGGGTAAACTTGAATTGAATAAGTATTGTCCTTTCGATCGCAAGCACACATTGCATAAAGAAACAAAGGCAAAATAAGTCTTTTAAGTGGCGAGTTGAAACATTCGCCAGTTAAAACAAAGGGTTAAAGTATTGACCTTTTGTTTTAACTTTTAGGTCTGTAGCTCTAACGGTAGAGCGTCGGTCTCCAAAACCGAATGTTGCAGGTTCGAATCCTGCCAGGCCTGATAATTTTCTTAATATTTAAAGTATACGGGGTTCGCAGTGGGTAAGGTTACTAATTTTTTCAAAGAAAGTCTTGCAGAGTTGAAAAAGGTTGTATGGCCTACAGTTGACGATGTTGTGTCTTCTGTAAAGGTTGTTCTTGTTTCAACTATTATTGTTGGCGTAGTCCTCGGTTTGCTTGACTGGCTTTTTGTCAGTGGAATGAATCTTATTTTCTAATATAGGATTTATACATGGCTAAAGGTTGGTACATTCTTCACGTCTATTCTGGCTACGAAGCCAAAATCGAAAGAACAATTCGTTCTATGCTAGAAAAAAATGAATTGTCTGGCGATATCGTTTGCGATGTAAAATCACCTACAGAAACAGTTGTTGATGTTGTAAAAGACAAAGACGGCAATCCTAAAAAAACAAAAGACGGCAAGCCGATGCGTAAAGAAGTTAAGCATCTGGTTTTGCCGGGCTATTTGATGCTTGAAATGGATTTGCCGAACATTGGCTGGAAACAGGTAACTTCAACAATTCGCAGAATTAATGGTGTTACAGGTTTTGCCGGTTACGGTCCAAACGAAAGACCGCGCCCGATTTCTGATGACGAAGCAAAAGCTATGTTGCAGAGAAGCGGCGATATTAAAGGCGAAAAAACAGTTCGCGTTAGACAGAATTTTGAAATTGGTGAAACAATTAAACTTCGGGAAGGTTCTTGGGCTGGCTTTGAAGCACAGATTCAGGAAATCAGTCTTGAAAAAAACAAAGCGGTCGTTGGTATTCCAGTATTTGGCCGCATGACACCTCTTGAAGTAGAACTTACTCAAATCGAAAAAATTTAATCCTTGCAAGAGACCGGAAAAATTTCCGGTTTTCTGTTTTGGGAGAGATGTTGCTTCGTTGAAGTGAAATATCTCGCTACGCTGAATCTTAGTTTTCAGCACACCAATCAAATAAGGAGACCTATATGGCAAAGAAAAAGGTAACGGCCATAATCAAGTTGCAGTGTCCGGCAGGAAAAGCTACACCGGCACCGCCAGTTGGTCCTGCTCTTGGTCCGCACGGTGTTAGCGCTCCTCAGTTTGTACAGCAGTTTAACGACCGTACAAAGGGAATGGAACCCGGACTTGTTATTCCGGTTGTAATCACTGTTTACCAGGACAAATCGTACACATTTATTCTTAAAACTCCTCCTGCTGCAGTTCTTATCAAAAAAGCTGCCGGTATTGAGAAGGGTTCTGGTAATCCGCTTAAAGAGAAAGTTGGTAAACTTTCTAAAGAAAAGCTTGAAGAGATTGCAAAAACAAAAATGCCTGACATCAATGCTAATGACATTGAAGCAGCAAAAAAAATTATCGCTGGTACTGCACGCAGTATGGGCGTAGAGGTGGAGCGGTAATATGAAACACGGAAAACAATATCGCGAGTCTCTGAAAAAATACAATCCTTCAGAGTCTTATGACTTGAAAAAAGCCTGTGAATTAGTAAAAGAACTTAAATTTGCAAAATTCGACGAAACAGTTGAATTGCACGTTTGTCTTAAACTTGGAAAATCACAGACGGTACGCGACACTTTGGTGTTGCCAAACCAGTTCAAAGGCGAAAAGAAAGTTCTCGTTTTCTGTAAAGAAGACAGAGTAAAAGAAGCTTTGGATGCTGGTGCAGCTTACGCTGGTGCAGCTGAATATGTTGACAAAGTTAAAAACGGCTGGTTGGATTTCGACGTTGCTGTTGCTACCCCTGACATGATGAAAGACGTTGGTCGTCTTGGTATGGTTTTGGGTCGCCGCGGTTTGATGCCTAACCCGAAAACCGGTACTGTAACTGCCGACATCGTTTCAGCTATTAACGAACTTAAAAAAGGTCGTGTAGAATACCGCGCTGACAAAGGTGGTGTAGTTCACCTTGCTGTTGGTAAAGTTTCTATGGATGCTGATAAAGTTGCTGAAAACGTTGAAGCTTTGCTTTCAGAAATTGTTCGCAAAAAACCAGCAGATGCAAAAGCTGATTATGTTCAGTCAGTTTCTGTAAACTCAACAATGGGACCTGGTGTTTGGGTTGACTTTAAGGAGGCCGAATAATGGCTATCAAAGCAAAAAAACTTCAGCCTGCTAAAGTAGAAGCAATTGCAGAAGCAAAAAGTATTCTCGAAGGTTATCCAGAATACATTTTTACTGAATATCGCGGTCTTACAGTAGCTCAGATTTCTGAACTCCGCCGTAAGCTCAGCGAAAAAAACTGCGAATTCAAAGTTATGAAAAACAACTTTGCAAGAGTTGCTTTTGAAGAGCTTAAAGTTGAAAACGTTGCTGATTTCCTTTCTGGACCTACAGCAATTGCTCTTGTAAAAGAAGATTCTAACGAAGTTGCAAAAATTCTTTTTGATTTTGCAAAAGACACGCCTGTATTGTCAATTAAGGGTGCTTATATTGAAAACTCTGTTTACGATGCTGCAAAAATTGAAGCTTATTCAAAATTGCCAAGCAAGAAACAGCTTATTACAATGTTTGCCTGTGCCCTCAATTCTACAACACAGAAATTTGCCGCAACATTGCAGGCTATTGTGGACAAGAAAAACGCCGAAGGCGCAAACTAATCCGCAAACAAATAAACGCGTTTTGTAAAAACGCAAGCGTTGTCAGGCTTCATTGCTGTCGTCCTGTCGCGTAAACCATACATTGCCTATTTAAGGAGAAGATAATATGGCAGCTATTACTAATGATCAGATTTTGGATGCAATCGCATCAATGACAATTCTTGAGCTTTCAGACCTCGTAAAAGCTATTGAAGAAAAATTCGGTGTTACAGCAGCAGCTCCAGTTGTTATGGCTGGTGGTGCAGCAGCAGGTGCAGCTGCAGCTGAAGAACAGACAGAATTCACAGTAACTCTCGAAGCAGCAGACGCAGCTAAGAAAATTGCTGTTATCAAAGCTGTTCGCGAAGTTACCGGTCTTGGTCTTAAAGAAGCAAAAGACCTCGTTGAAGGTGCTCCTAAAACACTTAAAGAAGGTGTTTCTAAAGAAGACGCTGCAAAAATCAAAGAAACTGTTGAAGCTGCAGGCGGCACAGTTAAGATTGCATAAGTCAATTTTACAAGTTGCTAAAGGTTTTCAGGATTTCGGTTCTGAGAATCTTTGCACAAAAATCAGCCGAAGTTTTTCGGCTGATTTTTTGAACAATTTTTGTTTTACTCAAAAACATAACGTGTGCTACCGGAATGAATGTTCTGGTGGCTTTATCTGTCTATAATAAGTTTGGCGCCCTTTTGTTTTTGGCGCATTTGAGGGGGATCGATGTCCGCGGGAAAAGCGAAAGTCAATCGACAATATATAGGTAAGAACATCCAGAACTTTATGGAGCTGCCAGATTTAATTGGTATACAAACGTCTTCATACGAGAGTTTTTTACAGAAGAGCAAACTGGATGCCCATGAACCGCTCGCCGAGCAGGGTTTGGAAGAAGTTTTTAGATCCACTTTTCCTATTGAAAGTCCCAATGGTGATATGTCTTTGGAATACGAGTTTTATGAACTCGATGAAGAAAACATTAAATTTTCTGAATTGGAATGCAAACAGAAAGGACTTACATATAACGTACCTCTCAAAGCGCGCGTAAACCTCATTTTTAACCAGACTGGTGAAATTCGTCAGAAAGACATTTACATGGGCGATATTCCATTGATGACCGATCGCGGTACTTTCATTATCAATGGTGCAGAACGCGTAGTCGTTTCACAGATTCACCGTTCGCCGGGTGTTATTTTCTGCCACGAAAAAGGCGTTTATTCCAGCCGCATCATTCCTTACCGCGGAAGCTGGCTTGAATTTGAGATCGACCAGAAAAAAGAATTAATTTACGCAAAAATTGACCGCAAAAAACGCATTTTGGGTACAATCTTTCTTCGTGCTTTGGGTATCAACACACGCGAAGAAATCATCCGCTGTTTTTACAAGGTTGAAGATATTAAAGTTGAAACTGACGAAAAGGCAAAAGAAGCCCTTATCGGTAAAGTTTTGGCAAGTGCAGTTTATGCAAAAGATGAAGAAACTGGCGAAGATAAAAAAATCTTCCGCGCCGGTGAAAAACTTCACCCGCACAGCATTGATGAACTTATTCAGCATGGCGTAACAGACATTACTGTCATTAAGTTCAACACACGCCGCGACCCTGACGACAAAAGCGAAATCAATGATTCTCTTGATTCGCAGATTATCATTAACTGTTTTGAACGCGAAGAAATCCGCTATACAAAAGAAGGTGCAGAATCTGATGAACCTACAAAAGACGACGCACTTTCTGCTGTATATGCCGTATTGCTGCCGGGCGAACCGATTACTGTTGACGCAGCTGAAAAAGATTTGACGACTATGTTCTTCTCTTTGCGTCGCTACGATCTTGGTCGCGTTGGCCGCTACAAGCTGAACAAAAAATTCAATTACGCAGAACCTTTTGAAGACCACACACTGGTAATTGATGATATTATTGCCACAATGAAACAGCTGATGGTCGTTTACAACGGCGACGATCAGGTTGACGATATTGACCATCTGGGCAACCGCCGCGTTCGTTCTGTTGGCGAATTGATGACCAACCAGCTTAAGACAGCTTTCAGCCGCATGGAACGCATTGCAAAAGAACGCATGGGTTCTAAAGAAACTGAAACAATGAAACCTCAGGATTTGATTTCAATTAAGCCGATTGTTGCTGCAATTAAAGAATTCTTTGGTTCAAGCCAGCTGTCTCAGTTCATGGATCAGGTTAACCCTCTTGCTGAACTTACACACAAACGCCGTCTTAACGCGTTAGGTCCTGGTGGTTTAAGCCGCGACCGCGCCGGTTTTGAAGTTCGTGACGTTCACTACACACACTATGGCCGTATGTGTCCAATTGAAACACCTGAAGGTCCAAACATTGGTTTGATTGTTTCTTTGGCAATTTATACACGTGTCAACGATTACGGCTTCCTCGAAGCTCCTTTCCGCAAAATTGAAAACGGTAAGGCTACACAGGAACACGAATATCTTTCTGCAATGGACGAAGACCGCTACTACATTGGTCAAGTTACCGTTGACATGAAAGAAGATGGAAGTTTTCCGACTGAAACAATTTCTTGCCGCCACAAAGGCGACTATACAACCCGCGATCCAAAAGACGTTCAGTATATGGACGTTTCGCCAAAACAGATTATTTCTGTTTCTGCTGCATTGATTCCGTTCCTTGAACACGACGATGCTAACCGTGCATTGATGGGTTCAAACATGCAGCGTCAGGCTGTTCCTTTGCTGTTCCCGGAACCACCACGCGTTGGTACCGGTATGGAACAGAAATGTGCTTATGACTCTGGTGTCTTGATTAAGGCAAAACGCCCTGGTGAAGTTGTCTGGGTAACTTCTGAAGAAGTTCGCATTAAGCCGACCGTACAGAAAAATCCGCAGGATGTTGACGTTTATCCGCTGTTGAAATATCAGCGCACAAACCAGGATACCTGTTATCACCAGCGCCCTGTCGTTCAGCTTGGTCAGCATGTTGAAAAAGGTACGCCGCTTGCCGACGGACCTGCAACATACAATGGCGAACTTGCACTTGGACGCAATATTCTGGTTGGATTCGTTCCGTGGAACGGCTATAACTACGAAGACGCTATTCTTATTTCTCAGCGCGTAGTTAAAGATGATATGTTTACTTCTATTCATATCAAGGAATTTGAAACCGAAATCCGCGAAACAAAACTTGGACCGGAAAAAATTACTCGCGATATTCCGAATACAAGCGAAAAAGCTTTGGACAACCTAGATTCCGAAGGTATTATCCGCATCGGTGCAAAAGTACGCAGCGGCGATATCCTGGTTGGTAAAGTTACTCCAAAAAGCGAAACTGAAACTACACCGGAATTTAAATTGCTCAACTCTATCTTTGGTGAAAAAGCTAAAGAAGTACGCGATTCTTCACTTCGCATTCAGCACGGTGTAGAAGGAACTGTTATCGGTGTTCAGCGCTTGCGCCGTTCTGCCGGCGACGACCTTAACCCTGGCGTTGATGAAAAAATCAAGGTTTTGATTGCCATTAAACGCAAGCTGCGCGAAGGTGATAAAATGGCTGGTCGCCACGGTAACAAAGGTATTGTTGCCCGTGTATTGCCAGTTGAAGATATGCCATACCTTGAAGACGGTACACCATTAGACATTTGTCTTAACCCGTTGGGCGTTCCTTCTCGTATGAACATTGGTCAGATTATGGAATCTGAACTTGGTCTTGCCGGTAAATACCTTGATGAATGGTATGAAGCACCGGTATTCCAGTCGCCGTCTAACGAACAGATTGCAGCAAAATTGCAGGAAGCAGGTTTCAACGGAAACTCAAAAGCAATTCTTCGCGACGGACGCACAGGCTTGCCATTTGAAAACCCTGTATTCGTTGGTGTTATTTACTTTATGAAACTGCACCACTTGGTTGATGAAAAAATGCACGCCCGTTCAACTGGTCCGTACTCGCTCGTTTCACAGCAGCCGCTTGGTGGTAAAGCCCAGTTTGGTGGTCAGCGTTTGGGTGAAATGGAAGTTTGGGCACTTGAAGCTTATGGTGCTGCAAACAACCTTCAGGAACTTATGACCATTAAGTCAGACGATATGACCGGTCGTTCTAAGATTTACGAATCTATCGTTAAGGGTGAACCTTCAACAGCAGCCGGTGTTCCGGAAGCCTTCAACGTTCTTGTACAGGAATTGAGAGGTCTGGCACTTGATTTCACAATCTACGATGCTGCTGGTAAACAGATTCCGCTGACAGAACGCGATGACGACCTTATTAAAAAGGCAACTTCCGGGGAAGAATTCAGCGACGACTAGGAGAAGCTGAAAAGCAATTTTCAACTTCGGTTTTTATAAGAAGAAAAAGTTTTGAAAGTGCTGATTTTTTTTCAAAACTTTTTCTTCGTTGATGAACGCATATCAAAATAGGAGAAATAGATGCGCGATATACAGGATTTTGACAGCTTGATGATTAAGCTCGCTTCGCCTGAAACCATCAGAGCATGGTCTTACGGTGAAGTAAAGAAACCTGAAACCATAAACTACCGTACACTTAGACCAGAGAAAGATGGTCTTTTTTGCGAACGCATTTTCGGTACAACAAAAGAATGGGAATGTTATTGTGGAAAATTCAAGTCAATTCGCTATAAGGGCGTAATTTGTGACCGCTGTGGTGTTGAAGTTACCCACTTCAAAGTTCGCCGCGAACGCATGGGACACATTGACCTCGCAGCTCCTGTTTCTCATATTTGGTATTATCGTTCAGTTCCGTCACGCATGGGTATGCTGCTTGATTTGCAGATTGCCGCATTGCGTGCTGTTTTGTATTACGAAAAATACATTGTTATTGATGCCGGCGACACAGACTTTAAGTTTATGCAGCTTTTAACAGAAGATGAATACAACGAAGCTGTTGACCGTTACGGCGGCGCTTTTCAGGCTGGTATGGGTGCTGAAGCAATTAAAACATTGCTTGAAAACCTTAATCTTGATGAACTTGCTGCTGAACTGCGTGCAAAAATGATTGAAAAAGGTGCAAAAAGTGACAAACGCCTGTTGCGCCGTATTGAAATTGTAGAAAATTTCCGCTCTTCTGGTAACAAATGTGAATGGATGATTCTGGATGCAATTCCAGTTATTCCGCCGGATTTGCGTCCTATGGTTCAGCTTGATGGCGGCCGTTTTGCCACCAGCGACCTGAACGACTTGTATCGCCGCGTAATCAACCGCAACAACCGCTTAAAGAGATTGCAGAGTCTTGCCGCTCCGGACATCATTATCCGCAACGAAAAACGTATGCTTCAGGAAGCCGTTGATGCTCTTTTTGATAACTCAAAACGCAAACGCATGGTAAAAGGTGCTTCTGCACGTCCTCTTAAATCAATTTCAGACATGCTCAAAGGTAAACAGGGTCGTTTCCGCCAGAACCTTTTGGGTAAACGTGTAGACTATTCTGGACGTTCTGTAATTATCGTTGGTCCGGAACTGAAATTGTGGCAGTGCGGTTTGCCAACTAAAATGGCACTCGAACTGTTCAAGCCTTTCATCATGAAAAAACTTGTTGATAAAGACATTGTTTTCAATATTAAAAAGGCAAAAATGCTTGTTGAAAGCGAAGCACCGGAAGTTTACCAGATTCTGGACGAAGTTGTCCGCGAACATCCGGTTATGCTGAACCGTGCGCCTACCTTGCACCGTTTGGGTATTCAGGCTTTTGAACCTGTACTGGTTGAAGGCAAGGCTATCCGTTTGCATCCGCTTGTTTGTAAAGCATTCAACGCCGACTTCGACGGTGACCAGATGGCTATCCACGTGCCGCTTACACAGGCTGCACAGATGGAATGCTGGAACCTGATGCTTTCTGCACGCAACCTGCTTGACCCGGCTAGCGGCGACACCATCGTTTATCCTTCTCAGGACATGGTTCTTGGTATTTACTACCTTACAAAAATCAAGCCAAGCGGCAAAGGTACCGGCAAACGTTTCTCAAGCATGAACGAAGTAATGCTTGCTGCTGAATGCAAAAATATTGAATGGCAGTCAGAAATTAAGGCACCTGCAACAAAGGATGCTATCGACGGTTCTTTCAAAAAAGGCGATGTTATCAGTACAACAGCCGGTCGCTTGATTTTCAACGAAGAAATGCCTGCTGAAGTTGATTACGTTAACCAGCTTTTGGGCGATAAACAGATTCGTGCCTTAATTGAAAAGGTTTACAAAAAAAGCGGTCCGTGGCTCACAGTTCAAATGCTTGATGCCATTAAGGCATGTGGTTATAAATACGCAACTTTCTTTGGTGCTACTCTTTCTATGGAAGACATTGTTATTCCAAAAGAAAAGAAAGAAATGATTGACAGTGCAAACAAAGCTGTTGATGAAATCCAGCGCCAGTACAAGGCTGGTATCCTTACTCAGGAAGAGCGCTACGGACGTGTTGTCGATATCTGGTCAAAAACAAACGACGACCTTACAAACGTGATGTACAAGCAGTTTGCCGCTGACAAAGATGGTTTTAATACAATCTTTATGATGGCAGACTCTGGTGCCCGTGGTTCTAAAAACCAGATGCGCCAGCTTGGTGCTATGCGTGGTTTGATGGCTAAACCAAACGGCGATATCATCGAACTTCCTATTCGTTCAAACTTTAAAGAAGGTCTTTCGGTTATCGAATTCTTCATTTCAACCAACGGTGCCCGTAAAGGTCTTGCCGATACCGCTCTTAAAACTGCGGACGCAGGTTACCTGACACGCCGTCTTGTTGATATTGCTCAGGACGTTGTTATCAACGAAGACGACTGTGGAACTATCAACGGTATTGAATATTCTGCAATTAAAAACGGTGATGAAATTGTAGAACACCTGAAAGACCGCATTGCAGGCCGCTTCACTTTGGAACGGGTTATTCACCCGATTACAAAAGAAGTTATCTGTGATGTTAACCAGTATATTACAGACGAACTTGCAGCAGAAATTGAAGCTGCCGGTGTTGAAAGCGTAAAACTCCGCACCGTTTTGACCTGTGAATGCCAGTACGGTGTTTGCTGCAAATGTTACGGCCGCAACCTTGCACGCAACAAAATTGTAGAAATCGGTGAAGCAGTTGGTATTATCGCTGCTCAGTCAATCGGTCAGCCGGGTACACAGCTTACCATGCGTACTTTCCACGTTGGTGGTACCGCATCTAAAGCAACAGAAGAGGACAAAATCGTTCTTAAATATCCGGCACTGGTTGAATCTTTCGACGAAGACAACGAATACATTGTTGATAACAACGGCGACTGGCTGTTTACCCGCAAAGGTTATATGACAGTTGTTCGCGTAATTGACACTGTAAAAGTACCAAAAGGTGCAAGCCTGAAGGTTGAAAACGGCGACCGTGTTGCAAAAGGCGCTGTGCTTTTTACAAACAAAGGCGAAGAAGTAACTGCTGCTGACGTTGCACAGATTGAAATCCGCGACGACGAACTTTTGCTTAAAGGTCGCGAACAGATTATTGAAATCCGTAACGGTTCTACTGTTTTCGTAAAAGAAGGTCAGCTGCTTGCTGCCAACGAAACAATTGGTAACTTCGACCCTTATACAGACCCGATTATTGCAGAAAAGAGCGGTATTATTACTTACGATGATATCGAAGAAGGTATCACTCTTGAAACTGAAGTAAACGAAGAAACCGGCGCAAGTGAAAAACGTATTATCGACTTGCACCTGGATACAAAACAGCCGCGCATCATCATTCGTGATGAAAACGGTGAAGATTTGGCAAGCTATTACTTGCCTGCTGGTGCTGTTATTTCGGTTGATAACGAAGTTGAAGTTAAAGCCGGTACAACAATTGCCAAAATGCCAAAAGAATCGTCAAAAACCAACGATATTACCGGTGGTTTGCCACGCGTTTCTGAATTGTTTGAAGCTCGTAAACCAAAGAATCCGACCGTTCTTGCCCAGATTTCTGGTACAGTTTCTTTCAAAGGTATTATTAAAGGCAAACGCCAGTTAATCGTAAAAGATAAATACGGCAAAGAATTTGAACACTTCGTACCAACCAACAAGCGTCTGCTTGTTCGCGACGGTGATAAAGTTGTTGCAGGCGAACAGCTTTGTGACGGAGCAATAAGCCCACACGATATTCTGGTAATTTCTGGTGAAAATGCTTTGCAGCGTTATTTGATGGATGAAATTCAGGCTGTTTACCGTGCCCAGGGTGTAAAAATCAACGACAAGCACATTGGTGTTATTGTTCGCCAGATGCTTCGCAAAGTTGAAGTTGTTGCCGTTGGTGATACACGCTTTATCTACGGTCAGCAGGTTGATAAATACAAGTTCCATGCTGAAAACAAACGTGTTATGGAAGAAGGCGGTCAGCCGGCTATCGCTCGCCCGTTGTTCCAGGGTATTACTAAAGCATCTTTGAATATTGATTCATTCATTTCAGCTGCTTCGTTCCAGGAAACAACACGCGTTCTTACCAACGCTGCTATTGCAGGTTCAGTAGATGCATTGCACGGTCTTAAAGAAAACGTAATTATCGGCCACATGATTCCGGCTGGTACAGGTATCAGAAATTACCGCAACGTTAAGCTTTTTGACAAAGACGCTACAGACTTGGACGTTCGTATGAACGAAATTCTTGAACTGCGCAAACTTGAAAAAGCTGCCGCAGAAGAAGATGACGATATGGGCGTTGAAGTTGAAAATGACTAATATTCAAGCCGATTTGATAAAAAACTTTACAAATCGGCTTGAAAACATCAGTTTTATTCTATAAACTGTTAAAACCTTTTTGTTCATACCTTCCGGAGTGCTGGCCGGAATAATAATAGGAGAAGGCTAATGCCTACAATAAATCAGTTGATTCGTCAGGGACGTAAAACAGCTGCGAACAGAACTAAGTCTCCCGCGCTTCAGGCTTGTCCGCAAAAACGTGGTGTTTGTACACGTGTTATGACTGTTACCCCTAAAAAGCCAAACTCGGCTCTTCGTAAGGTTGCTCGTGTTCGTTTGAGCAATGGAATTGAAGTTACTGCATACATTCCAGGTATTGGACACAACTTGCAGGAACACTCAGTAGTTCTTATTCGTGGTGGACGTGTTAAAGACCTTCCTGGTGTACGCTACCACATTATCCGCGGTACAAAAGATGCACTTGGTGTAGAAGACCGCAAACGCGGACGGTCAAAATACGGTGCCAAACGGCCTAAGGCATAAGGAGTCATAAGATGGGAAGAAAAAATAAGTCTGTTGACCGCAACACTATGCCAGATTCAAAATACAACAGCTTAGTTGTATCAAAGTTCGTTGGCAGAATGATGTTGGACGGAAAAAAAGCCACTTGTGTTAAAATCGTTTATGACGCAATGGATATGTTGAAAGCAAAAACCGACAAAGATGCTCTTGAAGTATTCTTGAAGGCTATTGATAATGTAAAACCTTTGGTAGAAGTAAAATCACGCCGCGTGGGTGGTGCTACTTACCAGGTTCCGGTTGAAATCCGTGAAGCTCGTCGTGAAGCTTTGGCTATGCGCTGGATTATTGCAGCTGCAAGATCAAAAAGCGGTCACAATATGTACGAACGCTTAGCTTCTGAACTTTTGGATGCTTACAACAATACTGGTACAGCATACAAGAAGAAGGAAGATACACACAAAATGGCAGAAGCAAACAAAGCTTTCTCTCATTTCAGATGGTAGTATTAAAAAGCTTTTAGCTTTACCAAAAACTGTCTTTGTGAATTACAAAGACAGTTTTTTTTGTTTCTAAACGAATTTGTAAAGTTTCTTCTATATAATAGATGTTTAACGGAAAGATGTTGAAAACGATTTCTTCTCAAGGCTGCGTTTATACAGAAGAAAAATTGACAGTTTTTGATTCTTTGTGAAATTTCTGCAACGATTGCGAAAAACTGCAAGGTTTTCGCAAAAATCTATTGAACTTTTTTTAGCAATTTGTTATATATTAAACCACGAGTTTACAGTTAGGTGAAAACTCAGGATCTTTGAGAGTCAAAGCGATTTATTATTGCGTAGGCAAACCGTAAAGGCTGAACAAGTCAGGTTTTGCCGCCCTTGATGAAACAAGTTTCCTGTGGTTAGCAGAAACTGTAAAAGTTTGGCATTAAGGGTTGTTTCACGTTCTACCGTGCTAGGCTCTTGGATGCCAGACCGGTCATCGGACGAAAGTTTGATGATGATTGGTGGTTCCAGGCGAAGCAGTTCGATATTATGGACTGTATCAACTAAAGTACTAACAGTACACCCACCTTTTATTATTCAAATTTTCTCAGTACAAGTATATGTGTGGAGGTTGTTCCGCTGTCGCGGCGCTCCCTTAAAATACAACACATTAATTTCTTTTAACGATTGCCTTTAATCTGTTAAGGAGGATCAAATGGCAAAGGAAAAGTTCGAGAGAACAAAGCCGCACATGAACGTTGGAACCATTGGTCACGTTGACCACGGTAAGACAACTCTTTCAGCGGCAATTACAATGCACTGTGCCAAAAAATTTGGCGACAAACAGCTTAAGTATGACGAAATCGACAATGCTCCGGAAGAAAAAGCCCGTGGTATTACCATTAACACTCGTCACTTGGAATATCAGTCAGACAAACGTCACTATGCACACATTGACTGTCCAGGCCACGCAGACTATATCAAAAACATGATTACTGGTGCTGCTCAGATGGATGGTTCTATCCTCGTTGTTTCTGCTCCAGACTCAGTTATGCCACAGACACGCGAACACATCTTGCTTGCTCGTCAGGTAGGTGTTCCGAAATTGGTTGTATTCTTGAACAAAATCGACCTTCTCGACGACCCAGACCTTTTGGAATTGGTTGAAGAAGAAGTTCGCGACGTTCTCGAATCATACGGTTACTCACGCGAAACACCAATCATCAAAGGTTCAGCTTTCAAAGCTATGGCTGATGGTGCTTCTGCTGAAGATACAGCATGTATCGATGAATTGTTGGCAACAATGGACTCATACTTTGATGATCCAGAACGCGATGCTGATAAACCTTTCTTGATGCCAATCGAAGACGTATTCACAATTTCTGGTCGTGGTACTGTTGTTACCGGTCGTATCGAACGCGGTGTAATCAACATGAACGAAGAAGTTGAAATCATTGGTATTAAACCTACACAGAAAACAGTTATTACTGGTATCGAAATGTTCAACAAATTGTTGGATCAGGGACAGGCTGGTGATAACGTAGGTCTTCTTCTCCGTGGTATTGATAAGAAAGAAGTTGAACGCGGACAGGTTCTTGCTAAACCGGGTTCAATTACACCTCACACAAAATTCGAAGGACAGATTTACGTTCTTTCAAAAGAAGAAGGTGGACGTCACAGCCCATTCTTCTCAGGATATCGTCCACAGTTCTACTTCAGAACTACAGACATCACAGGTACTGTTACACTTCCTGAAGGTGTAGATATGATTAAACCTGGTGACAACACAAAAGTTATCGGTGAATTGATTCACCCAGTTGCTATGGACAAAGGTCTTAAATTCGCTATCCGCGAAGGTGGACGCACTATCGCTTCTGGTCAGGTAACTGAAATTAAAGAATAATTCAGATTCGGGTTAGTTTATAGAGGCTCTTGCTAAGAAGAGCCTCTTGTTAACCCTGGAGGAAATATGGCGACCGAAAAAATTCGTGTCCGACTTCGTGCATTCGATGTAGAATTGATTGATCAGAGTGCAAAAGCCATTGTACAGACAGTGCAGAAAGCAGGAGCAAAGGTTTCTGGACCTATTCCGCTTCCTACAAGAATCAATAAGGTTACTGTTTTGCGTTCACCTCACGTAAACAAAAAATCACGTGAACAGTTTGAAATGAGAACACATAAACGGCTTATTGACATCATCGAACCATCTTCAGACGTTATGGATTCTTTGATGAAACTTGAATTGCCTGCTGGCGTGGATGTAGAAATCAAACAGTAATACACTTGAGTGTATAACAATAAACAGTACGGTCCCCAGGATCAGGGGATGGCGGCTGAAGACGGGAAAGATTTTCTTTCCCAAGGAGAAATATCAGAATGAAAGGTCTGATTGCTAAAAAAGTGGGTATGACCCAGGTTTTCGACGAAAACGGTAACTTAACACCTGTTACTGTGATCCGCGTTGAACCTAACACGGTTGTAGCACTTAAAGACAAAGAAACTTTCGGTTATGATGCGGTTGTTTTAGGTCTTGGCGACAAAAGAAAGAGTCGTATAACAAAACCTTATGCCGGTCAGTTTCCGGAAAACATTGCGCCTAAACAGCACCTTAAAGAATTTCGCAATTTTGACGGCGAAGTGAAAGTTGGTGATGAAGTTGGTGTTGAACTTTTTGAATCGGTACGTTATTTGGACGTAACAGCAACTTCAAAAGGTAAGGGCTTTCAGGGCGTTATGAAACGTTGGGGATTCCACGGTGGACGCGCTACACACGGTTCTAAATTTCACCGCGAAGCTGGTGGTACCGGTATGTGTACATCACCAGGAAGATGTTTCAAAAACATTAAAATGCCTGGTCGTATGGGTCGTGAACGCGTTACAATTCAGAATCTTCGTATTGTAAAAGTTGACCCAGAATTGAAAGTTTTGATGGTTCGCGGGTCTGTACCCGGGAATAAAGACTGCGCGTTGATCATCAAGTCAGCGGTTAAAAAATCCTAAGACAGGAGAAGACAATGGAAAAGAAAGTCTATTCAGTCGATGGCAAAGAACTGAGAACAATTACACTTGATGATGCCGTATTCGGTCTCCCGGTTAATGAAGATGTTATCTATTATGCCATCAATAATGAATTAGCCAACAAACGTGTTGGAACTGCATGTACAAAAGACCGTTCAGAGGTTCATGGCAGCAATGCAAAACCGTACAAGCAGAAGGGTACTGGTAATGCTCGCCGTGGTGATAAAAAATCACCTTTAACAAGAGGCGGCGGTGTTATTTTTGGACCGAAACCTAGAGATTTTAGCTACAGTTTGCCAAAAAAAGTAAAGCGTCTTGCTATGAAATCTATTTTGAGCCTCAAAGCTCAGTCTGATAGATTGACAGTAGTTGAAGATTTTACAGTTGAAAGTGGAAAAACCAAGGATCTTGTAAAGATTTTGAGCAACTTCGGAAAAGACGAACGCACAGTTATCGTTCTTAAAGACGATGACGCAAAAATCAAGCAGGCCGGACGTAATATTCCAACTGTTTCTTTCCTTTCTTACAACAGACTTCGTGCACACGATTTGTTCTACGGAAAGAAAATTGTTATGCTTGAAACAGCTGCAAAAAATCTTGGCGATTTTTATAAGGCAGAAGAGGGGGCTGAATAATGATTTACGAAGATATCCTCATCGAGCCTGTGTTGTCTGAAAAAGCAACTTTGCTTCGCGAACAGGGAAAATATGTTTTCAAAGTACATCCTGATGCAAGCAAAATTGAAATTAAAGAAGCAGTACGCCGTTTGTTCAACGTAAAAGTTGTAGATTGCACTGTAATGAATGTTGGCGGAAAAGTTAAACGTGTTCGCTATGCGGCAGGTAAAACTTCAAGCTGGAAAAAAGCAATCGTCAAACTGGCACCTGGTGAAACAATCAAAGTGTTCGAGGGTGTTTAACACCTCGACGCGGTAAAAGGGGAACCTAAATGGCTCTGAAAGTATATAAGCCAATAACTGCGGGAACTCGAACACGTGTCGATCTTCGCAGAGATGAATTGACCTGTGACAAACCAGAGAAAGGTTTGACATACGGTTTGCGTTCTAATGGCGGACGCGGTGCTCAGGGACGTATTTCTGTACGCCACCAGGGCGGCGGTCACAAACGCAAGTATCGCGAAATAGATTTTAAGAGAGAAAAGCACGGAATTCCTGGAACTGTTCGCACAATCGAATACGATCCAAACAGAAGTGCCAATATTGCTCTTGTTTTCTATGCCGATGGCGACAAGCGTTATATCATTGCGCCAAAAGGCTTGAAAGTAGGACAGAAAATCCTTTCTGGTGAAAATGCAACTCCAGAAGTTGGAAATGCCTTACCGTTAGAGGTAATTCCAGTTGGTTTTACTGTTCACAATATTGAATTGACACTGGGACGTGGCGGACAGCTCGTTCGTTCAGCCGGTGCAAGCGCACTTGTCGCGGCAAAAGAAGGAGAATATGTAATTATTCGTCTTCCTTCAGGTGAATTGCGCAAAGTCCACAAGAAGTGTTATGCAACTATTGGTGTTGTTGGTAACGAAGACCACATGAACACCAGTCTTGGTAAAGCAGGTCGTGCACGTTGGAGAGGCGTTCGCCCAACCGTACGTGGTATGGCCATGAACCCTGTAGATCACCCACTTGGTGGTGGTGAAGGTGCTGGTAAGGGTCGCAACCCTGTTACACCATGGGGTCAGCCTTGCCGTGGATACAAGACCCGCAAAAAGCGGAAGGTTTCTGACAATTTCATTGTCACGAGACGTAAGAAGTAGTTGTGTAGGAGATAACCGTGTCAAGATCTGTTAAAAAAGGTCCTTTCATTGAAAAGAGCCTTTACAAAAAGATTATTGAAATGAACAAGGCATCAGCAGCAGATAAGAAAATGATTAAAACTTACTCACGCTGCTCTACAATTATTCCTGAAATGGTTGGTAACACTATTTCTGTGTATAACGGTAAATCATGGGTACCTGTATACGTTACTGAGAACCTCGTCGGTCACAAACTCGGCGAATTTGTTCCAACTCGTACATTCCGTGGACATGCCGGTTCAGATAAAAAAGCTGGAAAATAGGTGGATAAGATGGCTGAGACAACCAACTATGTAGCCACTACAAAATTCCTTATTGCATCTCCTACAAAGGTTCGTCCTGTAGCGAATTGTGTAAAACGGAAGACCTGTTCAGAGGCTATGGCAATTCTTGAGAATATGCCGCAGAAAGGTGCGCGTTTAATTCACGGAACTATGAAATCTGCGATTGCAAATGCACTTTATGCAAATAAAAAGCTTGATGAAGATATGCTGTACGTTAAGGAAATTCGTATTGACGAAGGTCCTCGTTTGAAGAGAGTTTGGTGCCGCGCCCGCGGTAGAGCTGATATGCTTCTTAGACGTATGTGCCATATTACCGTCGTTGTAGCTGAAAAGGCGGGGGAATAACGTGGGACAGAAAGTAAATCCTATTGGATTGCGCCTTGGAATCAATAAGACCTGGCAATCTCGCTGGTATGCTGATTCACGTGAATATGCAAACTTGCTGCATGAAGATTTGAAAATCAGAAAATTGGTAGGCGATTTGCCAGAATGCAAAAACGCTGATATTGCTGAAGTTGAAATCGTTCGTCATCCGCAGCGTGTAACTATCGTAATTCACACAGCTCGCCCTGGTGTTATTATTGGGGTTAAAGGTGCAACGATTGAAAAAATCACTGCTGAAATTCAGAAAAGCTTGAACAAAAAGGTTCAGATTAAGATTAAAGAAATTAAGAGAGCCGAAATCAACGCTTCTTTGATTGCACAGAATATTGCACGTCAGCTTGCTGGTCGTGGATCATTCCGCAAATGTCTTAGACAGGCATCTAGCGGAGCCATGAAAGGTGGCGCACAGGGTATCAAAATCCGTTTGAGCGGACGCCTTGGCGGTGCTGAAATGACTCGTACAGAAGAGCACAAAGAAGGACGCGTTCCTCTTCACACTCTTCGTGCTGATATTGATTATGCTTTCGCTGAATCATTAACAACTTTTGGTAAAATTGGTGTTAAAGTTTGGGTATTCAACGGAATGAATTATGGACGCGACTTGAACGAAGATGCTGGTCAGCTTATGAAAAAACGTCGCGAACGGACAGATGATTCTGCAAAAAGTGATAAACCAAGAGCAGAAAAATCTGAGCGTAAACAACGCGCACCACGCGCTGCAAAATCTTAAGGAGTTAGTCGATGGCACTTAGTCCTAAAAGAGTAATTCACCGCAAGGTGCAGCGTGGCAGAATCAAGGGCAATGCTACCCGCGGTAACGAACTCGATTTCGGCGACGTAGCACTTGTTGCTTTGGAACCATACTGGCTTACAAACCGTCAGTTGGAAGCTGCCCGTGTTGCTCTGAACCGTTATATGAACCGCCGTGGTAAAGTATGGATTCGTATTTTCCCGGATAAACCTTATACAAAGAAACCTGCCGAAACCCGTATGGGTAAAGGTAAAGGTGCTCCTGAATACTGGGTATCTGTTATCAAACCAGGTCAGATTATTTTTGAGGTTGGCGGTGTAGATCGTGCGATTGCAGAAGGCGCTATGCAGCTTGCTGGCAGCAAATTGCCGATTAAAACCAAAATTGCTTACAGCAACGATGTACAGTAAGGAGGAATAGCATGGCTAAAAAAACAACAAAAGAAATGTCTTATTCCGAATTAGTTGCACAGCGGAATGAGCTGAAAAAGAAGTATATGGATCTCCGTTTCCAGATGGTAATTGGACACGTTGACAATCCCATGCAGAAGCGTACAATGCGTCGTGAAATCGCCACATTGAATATGCTCATCCGGCAGAAAGAAATTGCCGGACAGGATAAGTAGGAGCTGACCCGTGGAAGAACAAACAGTTCGCAAAGCTGTTAAACGTGAATTCGTTGGAAAAGTAACTAGTGACAAAATGGATAAAACCATCGTTGTTTCTGTTTCTTCTAAGGAACTTCACCGGCTTTATAAAAAATATGTAACGCGTGTCAAGAAATACAAGGCACATGATGAAAAGAATGAAGCCCACATTGGTGATACAGTACGTATCATTGAATGTCGTCCTCTTTCAAAAGAAAAGTGCTGGAGACTTGCCGAAATCGTTGAACGGGCAAGATAAGTAAAGGAGAAAGCAGCTATGATTCAGATGCAGTCGTATTTGAACGTCGCCGATAACTCTGGCGCAAAACTCGTTCAGTGTATTAAAGTTATTGGTGGTTCACACCGCCGTTATGCAAGTATTGGCGACGTGATTGTTGTTGCTGTTAAGGATGCAATTCCTACATCAACAATTAAAAAGGGAACAGTTGAAAAAGCTGTTATCGTTCGGATTTCTAAAGAATACCGCCGTCCTGACGGAACTTATGTTCGTTTTGATGACAATGCTTGCGTTATCATCGATGCAAACAAAAACCCAAAAGGTAAGCGTATCTTTGGACCTGTTGCTCGTGAACTTCGTGATATGGATTACATGAAGATTGTTTCACTTGCTCCAGAAGTTCTCTAAGAGGCTAAACTATGCAAAAGAAGTTTAAAATCCGCAAGGACGATACAGTAGAACTTATTGCTGGAAAAGACAAAGGTAAACGCGGTACTGTTGTTCGCGTTATCAGCGACAAAGACAGAGTTATCGTTTCTGGCGCAAACCTTGTTAAAAAGGCAATGAAAAAACGCAGTCAGCAAGACCAAGGCGGAATCGCTGAAGTTGAAGCTCCTGTACACATTTCAAATGTAGCAATCGTATGTAAAAAATGCGGTCCTACAAGAATTGGATATAAGCTCGACGGCGACAAGAAAATTCGCGTTTGCCGTAAATGTGGAGAAACTCTGTAATGAGCAATTACGAACCTCGGCTTAAGAAAGTCTACAATGACACAATCGCCCCTGAGCTTTTCAAAGAGCTCGGTTTGAAATCAGTCATGCAAACTCCAAAAATCGAAAAGATTGTTGTTAGCATGGGTGTTGGTGAAGCGCTTGCAAATAAGAAACTCCTTGATGCCGCAGTTACTGATATAACGGCTATTACCGGTCAGAAAGCTGTAAAAACCAAGGCTAAGAAATCTATTGCAAACTTCAAGCTTCGTCAGGGCAATGAAGTTGGTGTAATGGTAACATTGCGCGGTGCAAGAATGTACGAATTCCTCGACCGCCTCATCAATGTTGCATTACCACGTGTTAAGGATTTCCGCGGTATCAAAGCAACAGGCTTTGATGGTCACGGCAATTATTCTCTTGGTATTACAGAACAGATTATCTTTCCGGAAATCGACTTTGATAAAATCGAACGTATCGCCGGTTTGAATATTAACGTTGTTACCAGCGCAAAAACTGATAACGATGCTCGTGTTCTTCTTACCAAATTTGGCATGCCCTTCAGAAAATAAGTGAGGAGTTCATGGCTAAGAAATGTTTGATTATCAAGTCGAACGCAACACCTAAATACAGCACACGTAAATACAACCGCTGTAAGGTTTGCGGTCGCCCACGTGGATATTTACGGAAATATCAGATGTGTCGTGTTTGCTTCCGTAAATTGGCAAGCGAAGGCCTTATTCCAGGCGTTACAAAATCTAGCTGGTAGTAGGAGAATATAATGAGCGTTTCAGATCCAGTAGCAGATATGCTTACAAAGGTAAGAAATGCGGTTTCGGCCGGCCACGAAAAAGTGGATATTCCTACTTCTAAGCTTAAGCTTGAAATAGTGAAAATCCTGAAAACTGAAGGTTACATCAAAAACTTCAAAAAGATTTCTCAGGACGGCTCAAACGTTATCCGCGTTTTCTTAAAATATGATGAAAACAATAAATCGGTAATCCACGGAATCCAAAAGATTTCTACACCGGGTCGCCGTGTTTATTCTGGTTACAAAGATATGCCACGCGTTTTCAACGGTTATGGTACTATCATCGTGTCAACTTCTATCGGCGTTACCACTGGTAAAAAAGCCGCAGAAAAATTGGTTGGCGGCGAATTACTCTGCAAAGTTTGGTAATAGGAGGAAGTATGTCAAGACTTGGTAAACTTCCCGTTGCTATTCCAGCGGGTGTAAAAGTAAGCGTTAACGGCGGCGAAATCTGTGTTGAAGGTCCAAAAGGCAAATTGACACAGAAAGTTAGCAACAATGTTTCTTTGAAAGTTGAGGGTTCTAATATTGAAGTAACCCGCCAGAATGATTCAAAAGATGCTAAAGCTGCTCACGGCTTGTACAGAAACCTGATTAACAACATGATTATTGGTGTTTCTTCAGGTTTTTCTAAAAACCTCATCGTAAACGGTGTTGGTTTCCGTGCAGAAGTTCAGGGCAAATTGCTTGTTATGAACCTTGGCTATTCATCTGACTTTATCGCAGTAATTCCGGAAGGTCTTACTGTAACAGCAGATGCTCAGGGTAAAATAACAATCTCTGGTATTGATAAGCAGCAGGTTGGTGAATTTGCTGCTGAAATTCGTAGCCTTCGTAAACCTGAACCTTACAAAGGTAAGGGTATTCGTTATGAAAACGAATATATCAGAAGAAAAGTCGGTAAATCCGGCGTTAAATAAGGGTAAAGCGATATGTATAAGAAACTTAATGATAAAGACAGAAGACGCCTTAAGAGAAAGATTCATATCCGCAAGAACCTTCGCGGTACTGCAGCTCGTCCTCGTATGACAGTAACTCGCAGTAACTGCAACTTGTATGTACAGGTTATTGACGACGATGCTGGAAGAACTTTGGCTTCTATTTCTACTTTGGAAAAAGAATTTGCTTCACTTAAGCCTAATACTGAAGGTGCAGCAAAACTTGGTGAAGCCATGGGTGAACGCTTGAAGGAAAAGAAAATTACAACTGTAGTTTTCGACAGAAACGGCTATCTCTACCATGGTGTAGTTAAAGCTCTTGCTGACGGCGCTCGCAAAGCCGGTATCGAATTCTAGGAGAAGGCTATGGAACACCAGAAAAATTATGATAAAGATCAGCCTAAAGAGTTTGTAGAAAAACTCGTAAAGCTTAACCGCACTTCAAAAACCGTTAAAGGCGGACGCCGTATGGCTTTCTCTGCACTTACTGTTGTAGGTGACAAAAAAGGTCGCGTTGGCTTTGGTTTTGGAAAAGCAAATGATGTTTCAGAAGCAATTAGAAAGAGTCTTGATAAGGCCAGAAAAAACCTCGTAAACGTTCCTCTTAAAAACGGAACTATTCCACACGAAGTTCAGGCACAGTTCAAAAGTTCTTCAGTAATGCTTAAGCCTGCTTGTTCAGGTACCGGTATTATCGCCGGTGGTCCTGTTCGCGCCGTAATGGAAGCAGCAGGTGCAACTGATGTTCTTTCTAAGTCACTTGGTTCAAACTCTTCTGTAAACGTTGTTCGTGCAACTTTCGAAGCCCTTTCATGCTTGATGGACGGTAAAGAAATTGCAAAGAACAGAGGCAAAACTCTTAAGGATTTGTGGGGTTAATCATGGCAGAAACAAAAAAGCTCAAGATTACATTAGTACGCAGTACTATCTCACAGAAACCACCGGTTGTTGCAACCGTTAAGAGTCTTGGTCTGCGCAAAATTAATTCAACTGTTGAGAAGAATGCTACTCCCGATATTCTCGGAAAGATTAAAGCAGTATCTCACCTTGTAAAAGTGGAGGAGATGTAATGTCTGAATTTAATCTTACTGCACCAGAAGGTGCTAACAAGAAAAAACGGATTGTAGGTCGTGGTTCTTCTTCAGGACGTGGTTCTACAGCTGGACGCGGTAACAAAGGTCAGCAGTCACGTTCTGGCGGCAAGGTATACGTTGGTTTCGAAGGTGGTCAGATGCCTTTGTACCGCCGTATTGCTCAGCGTGGTTTTTCAAACTATCCTTTCAAAAAAGTTTATGCTATTTTCAATCTTTCAATGATTGAAGAAAAATATGCAGACGGCGAAACTGTTAACAAGGAAAGTTTGATGCAGAAAGGTATGCTTAAAAAAGCAGGCATGCTGGTTAAAATCCTTGGCGACGGTGATTTGACAAAAAAACTTACAGTTTCAGTTGACAAAGTTTCAGCTTCTGCAAAAGAGAAGATTGAAAAACTCGGCGGAACTGTAGAAGTTACAAACGAGTAAGCGGAGCAAGTTAAAAAATGGCAAACAACCCAATAATCAATATGCTGAAAGTTAAAGAGCTCCGCGAGCGGATTTTCTTTACTTTTGTGATGCTCGCAGTTTTCCGCTTGGGAAGCGTTCTCACAATTCCGGGAATTAATCCACAGGCACTTACTGCATTTTTTAACTCACAGACTCGTGGGAATGCGTTTGTTGATTACATGGATTTCTTCGCAGGCGGTGCCTTCTCGAACTTCTCCGTGTTTATGCTTGGTGTTATGCCGTATATTTCAACCCAAATTATCATGCAGCTTGCTTTGATTATCTTCCCCAGCCTCAAGAGAATTGCTCAAGAGGACGGGGGACAGAAAAAGGTTGCAGCATGGACAAGAATCGGTACAATTTTTGTATGTTTGATTCAGTCTGTTGCTGTAACCGTTTATGCAAGAAGCATTCCGGATGCAATTATGATCAGCAACCGCGTTTTGTTTAACGCGATTGTCATGGTTACAGTTACAACTGGTACAATGATTACAGTTTGGATGGGTGAACAGATTACAGCACGTGGTATTGGAAACGGCGTTTCTATGCTTATTTTTGCTGGTATCGTTGCCCGCCTGCCTTCTGCAGTTTGGGAATTAGGACGTATGGTACACAACGGCGACATTAACCTTGTTTTTGTTGTTGTCGTACTTATTATGTTTGTTGGAATTATTGCCCTTGTTGTTCTTGAACAGCAGGGACAGCGCAAGATACCGATACATTATGCAAAACGTGTCGTAGGTAGAAAGATGTATGGTGGTCAGAGCACTTATATTCCGTTCAAGATTAACCCGTCTGGGGTTATTCCGGTAATTTTTGCTTCAACATTTTTGACTTTCCCTATTCAGATTGCTACCAGTTTTGCTTCTAATGTAAGATGGCTTAACAAGCTTGCAACATTCTTGTCACCCACTGGTTGGTGGTATAACATTTTGTTGGTTCTTCTTATTGTTTTCTTTGCATACTTCTACACTCAGGTAACACTGAACCCCACAGAAATCGCAAAGCAAGTTCGGGAAAACGGCGGCTCGATTCCTGGAATTAGAACTGACAAAACTGAAGAATATATGCAGAAAGTTCTTAACAGACTTATTCTGCCGGGATCTTTGTATCTTGCAGTCATTGCCGTAATCCCTACGGTAATTCAGAATCTTTTTGGATTCCCACAGTCAATTTCAATGTTGATGGGTGGTACTTCACTTTTGATTCTTGTTGGCGTTGACCTGGATACAATGAGTCAGGTTGAAGCCCTTCTTAAGATGCACCATCACGATGGTCTTGTTAAAAAAGGTAAGCTTCGCTCAAGAAATCTGTAGTTTTTGAGAGAAACCTGTAGATTAAGTTTGGAAAATAGTGTTAAATATGCGATACCGATGCTGTCATTGCGACGTGTTATATCGGTGTCGCTTTTAGCACAAATTCCAAGGGGGATTTTATGAAAGTACGAACCAGCGTAAAGCCCATCTGCGATAAATGCAAGGTTATCAAGAGAAACGGAATTGTTCGCATTATCTGTGATAATCCTAAGCACAAGCAGCGCCAGGGCTGAGGAGTAAATTAAATGGCTCGAATTGCGGGAGTTGACCTCCCTAATAAGCATGTATGTGTTTCGTTGACCTATATTTACGGTATTGGACGTTCTTCTGCCAATGCAATTTGTAAAAAATCAAACATTGCACCAGATAGAATGATGAACGATTTGTCAGTTGATGAAGTTAACGAACTTCGCAAGTTGATTGAATCTGAATACAAAGTAGAAGGTCGCCTTCGTTCCGAAATTGGTCTTAACATCAAACGTTTGATGGATATCGGAAGCTATCGTGGTCTTCGTCACAGAAAGGGCTTGCCTGTTCGCGGACAGCGGACTCGTACAAATTCTCGTACACGCAAAGGTAAGAAAAAGACCGTTGCTGGAAAGAAGAAGTAGTAGTTAGCTCGGAGGTAGATTAACGTGGCAACCGTAAAAAAACGGAAAGAAAAAAAGAGCGTTTATGAAGGTAATGTTTACATTCAGGCAACGTTCAACAATACAATTGTAACTATCACAGACTTAAATGGTAATGCTCTTTCTTGGGCATCTTCAGGTGGCCTCGGATTCCGTGGCGCTAAAAAGTCTACACCTTTTGCAGCACAAACTGTTGCAGAAACAGCTGTTCAAAAAGCAGCAAGTTACGGTTTACGTGAAGTGCATGTGTACGTAAAAGGACCTGGTGTTGGTCGTGAATCAGCAGTGCGTTCTTTGGGTGCTCTGGGACTCAAGGTTAAATCAATTTCTGATGTAACTCCTATCCCACACAATGGCTGTCGTCCTAGAAAGACACGCCGCATGTAACGAAGGAGAACGTGAGTAATGGGAAAAAGTACACAACCCTTATTAAAACGCTGCAAAGCATTGGGAATTAATCCTGTTGTTATGGGTTACGGAAAAGTTTCAAATAGAAACCAGAAAGAAACCCGCAGAAAAACTTCTGAATATGGTATTCAGCTTAAAGAAAAGCAGAAGGTTAAATTCATCTACGGAATTTTGGAAAAACAGTTCCACCGCTACTATGTTATGGCAACAAAAAAACATGGTGTTACAGGTGAAATGCTTCTTCAGCTTCTTGAAAGTCGTTTGGACAATGTAGTTTTCAGATTGGGATTTGCAAAAACCCGTGACGAAGCTCGCCAGATGGTTAGCCATGGACACATTCTTGTAAATGGTACAAAAGTTGATATTCCATCTTATCTTGTAAAAGTTGGCGATGTAATTTCTATCAAAGAAAAAAGCAAAACTTCTACAGGAATTAAATTGATTCTTGCTAAGAACGGTGACAGAGCTGTTCCAGCTTGGCTTGAAATTGATAGAGACAACTTTACTGGTAAAGTTGTTGCATTGGCAACAAAAGCTGATATTGACTATCCAGTTCAAGAGAACCTCATCGTTGAGTTCTACTCTAGATAAGGAGCTTAGATGGCCCGCAAAAATCTGCTTAAAGGATTTAAGAAACCTAAAGGTGTTAACTTTGAACATGAAGAAAATACTTCTTCATACGGAAAGTTCGTTGCTTACCCTTTTGAAATTGGTTTCGGTACAACAGTAGGAAATACCCTGCGCAGAGTATTGTTGTCATCAATTCAGGGCTACGCAATAACAGCTGTTCGCATCACATCTTATGATGCAGACGGTGTGCCACATGTAATCTCAAGCGAGTTTGATACCATTCCAAATGTTGTAGAAGACACGCTTGAGGTGCTGAATAGCCTTAAACAGCTTCGGCTTAAACTTCCGGCAGACATTGAACAGGATACAATTCTGTTTGAGTTTAACGGACCTGGAACTGTCACAAGTGATATGTTCAACAAAGAAGGTTCTTTGGAAGTTTTGACCAAAGATTTCCCGGTTTTGACAATGATGGAGACAGCTCATCTTGAGATTGAACTTCAGATTGACCTGGGAAGAGGTTATGTTCCAGCAGAAGTGAACGAGCATTACATTGAAGTAATTGGTACAATTCCGATGGATGCAATTTTCACTCCAATTCCAAAGGTAAAATATTCTATTGAACCTTGCCGTGTTGGACAGCGCAATGATTACGAAAAGCTGATTATTGAAATTTGGACAGACGGAACAATTGCTCCAGATGACGCATTGGCAGAAGCAGCAAAAATTATTAAAGATCACTTTTCTATTTTTGTTAACTTCAATGACAATGAAATTGGGCATTCAGATGAGCTTGATGATGGTGATGACCGCATCAAACAGTTGCTTAACACTCCTGTAGAAGAACTTGAGCTTTCAGTTCGTTCTTCAAACTGTCTAAAGAATGCAAATATTCGTACTATTGGCGAATTAACACGCAAAACTGAAGATGACATTGCCAAGACAAGAAACTTTGGAAAGAAGAGTCTTCTTGAAATCAAAGAAAAGCTTC
Organism: Treponemataceae bacterium; assembly: GCA_024402495.1. Taxonomy (GTDB): domain Bacteria; phylum Spirochaetota; class Spirochaetia; order Treponematales; family Treponemataceae; genus UBA1240. The sequence goes on along the minus strand of JAKSTR010000001.1, from coordinate 21,199 downwards.
TTGAATGGAACCTTAATCTTGGTATGACAGATTATTCTCATCTTAAAGATGCGGTAAATTTACCAAAGCAGAAGGAAGAATCTGATGAATCATAAATACGGTTTTAACCCGCTTTCACGGACTACAGCACACCGCCGTGCTATGTCTCGTAATATGGTAACATCTCTTTTCAGATATGAACGTATTACTACTACAAAAGCAAAGGCTCTTGAAGTACGCAAAGCAGCTGAAAAGTTGATTACCCGCAGCAAAGTTGATTCTGTGCACAACCGCAGACAAGCTGCACGCTATATTCAGGACGAAATCGTTCTTGCAAAATTGTTTAACGAAATCGGACCTAGAATGAAAGAACGCAATGGTGGTTACACCCGCATTCTTAAAATTGGTTATCGTCAAGGCGACGCTGCTGATATGGTAATTCTTGAACTTGTAGACTACAAACTTGATGTAGACGGAAAAGCAGAAAAGAACGAAACAAAACCAGCAAAAAAAGCTGCTGATAAAGCAGAAGCAAAAGCTGAAAAACCAGCTGCAAAAAAGCGTGCATCGTCAAAGAGCGATGAAAAATAAACAGTAGGAGTTCTATATGTCAAAAGCTCATCGCGGAAAAGGTATTCTTGATAAACCAGCCCACGGTCGCGGAACTTGTGCGCGCTGTAAAAAAGATGCAATCAAGGTTCTGTACGAACAGGAAATTGATGGCGTGAAAGCACAGATTTGCAAATACTGCAAAGCTGCTCTCAAAAACGCAAAAAACGCTTAATTATAACGTTTTTAGTAAGTCGTCTTAAATATGTGCCCTAGCACATTACGGAGCTGTCCTCTTGAAGGGCAGCTTTCTTTTTTTTTAACATAAAATATTTTCATTTTTTTTCATTTTTTTTATTACCGTAAATGTCAAGTTTTAAATATTAGCCTGAAAATTGCAGGATGATTTTATATGAAACAACCGCAGACAGGCACGGACACGAAAAGAAAACTCGTCACGACCAAAGGGCGAACATTTTTTTGCAGTGATTGTCTAAATTTGCTTTTTTTGTAATTTTTTTTAACTCAAAATTGGGGTAAGTGAGAACTAAGCAAAAAAAAACGCAATATTTAATATCCGATAAAAAAAGCTGGCTGCGACTTTTTCAGCCGTAACCAGCTTTCTGTTCTAAAACAGTTGCTTAAACCTTAAGTTTGCGCCCCGATATTTTTACCGGGTGCGCCGTGTATATACGCAGTTTTACGCATTTTCAGTTGTAATACTGATTGTGCGTTTTTGTGCTGCTTCTTTGCGCGGAATGCTGATAGACAAAACGCCGTTTTTGAAGCAAGCGCTGACTTTTTCGTTGTCAATGTCGTTTGGCAGTGTAAAGCGGCGCAAAAACTGTTTTGAGCTGCGTTCTTTCAAAATATATTCGCCTTCAGCTTTTTCTGTTTTGCTTTCAGCCATTTTTACAGAAGAAATTGTTAAAAGGTTTTCTTTCAAACTGATTTCAACATCTTTTTCTGTAAAACCAGGCAAATCCATTTCCAAAAGATACAAATCTTTCTTTTCAAGAACGTCAACTTTTGGCAAAAAGGCTGCTCTGGCAGAATTTTCTGCAAAAAGCGGCAGCATCGGGTTGAAGTTTCTGTCCATTGCGTCAAACAAGTCTGATGCAAGTGCCGGGTTAAAAAGTGTCATTGAATTCATATTTGACCTCCTGAGTCAAAGCGCTTAACGCGCAGTTTTTGAAGTTTCAGCGGTAAAAACCGTACACATATTAATTAGCAAAAAGCGTGCCAACTTTTTAAAATATTTTGCGAAAATTTTTCTGTTTTTCTGGGGCAAAATACGGGAAAAATGCGCAAGTTTTCCAATGTTTTTCAGGTTGAAGAAGAAAGCCGGAAGCATGGCGGGCAAAAATGCGCGTTGTGTCATATTTATGCATAAAAAACGGGTAATTTTGATACACTAACGCCGTTTATTCGGTATTCAACTGAACAATTTTTTCGCTTTTGGGGCAAATTTGCAATTTTTGCCGGTAAACTGTAAAATAGACCTCTATGAAAAAGGACATCGATTCTTTAATTGCCCGATACGTTTACAATGCGCAAACGCCCTTCAGCCTTTACGAATTGTCGCAAACTTTACAATTAAACAGCGAAGAAACCAGCTACGCCGGTTATTTAATTGGTTCCAACGTGGCAGTTTTTGAAATGGGCGATTATTACATTTCGCGCCCGGGCTATTTTTTGAACAAGCCTTTTTCTGTTTTGCCCACCCGGTTTGAAATTTCCAGCAAATGTTTAGTTGTCGGGCACCGCTGCGTGCCTTTTGCCAACCCCGATATTCTTTCCTGCGATTTTACTTTCTATTATAAGTGCAAGCCCGTGCCCAAAAAGGTAATTGAACTTTATACCGGCGATTTGTTTGAATATTTTTCACTTTTTGGCGAAGAATTCGTGCCCCAGTATTTCTGTTTGGACCCGGCAAATAAAGATTTTGATTTTGTTGCAAGCAATTACGAATTGCCGGGCAAAATGAATGCAACGGTTTTGGACATGACTGCGATTTTTGAAGAAAATGATTTCAAAACCGGTGACCGTCTGGTTCTTAAAATGACCAGCTGGCAGGAAGGTATTTTTGATTTGTCGGTAAAAAAAGATTTGCGCAGCAACATTTTTGAAAGCACCCCGGAAACTGTTATCCGTTCGCTCTGGTTTGATAATTTTGAGCAGAAACTGCTGGAGAGTTTTGAACATTTCGGTCCACGTTCTTCGATTGACGAGCAGATTGCAATTGCCTACGTTCTTGCAGACCAGCTTGGCGTAAGCGAAGCTGCCGGTTCGGTGGAAGAACTGATTAAGCGCAGCAAAAAAATTGAGGCAAAAGATTTTGGCGTAGAAACCCGGCTTTGGTTTAAAGACAGGGAAATTGATGCCTTTGCCGCAAATCTGCACAGTCAGAATGCCGAAGAACTGCCAGAAGTGAACAAACTGTTTTTAACGATTGGCATTCCGGTTTCCGAATCGCTGATTGATGCGGTTTTGTATGATTCTCTTTACCGGCAGGAAAAAACCTGCGACGCGATTTTGCCGCGTCTTTTGCAGGATAATTACGAGCAGATTCCCAAACGTGAAAGCCTTTTTTGTTTATTGCACTTAGAAAAAAGACGTGTTATACTTTCTCGCGATTATAACTGGTTTGCAGACCATGAATATGGAAAGCTGCGGCAGAAAATTCTTGATTTATACGGCAAAATGCTGAATTTTGTTTATTCTTTAAGTACCGCAAATGCCAGTCCCGAAAAATTGCCGCAACAGCCACTCGTAGTTCTTTCCCAGCTGTTTTCGCATTTAGGCAGAATGTTGGAATCGTTATCTGTTATCGGTGCGGTTTCTGACGACGATATTGACGGAATGTATCTGTCGCTGGAAGGAATGGAATATAGTTTTGACGATATTTCCGAAGAACTTGGCGATGCAGCAAAAAAATTACAACGTGAAAGATTCATTGTGATTAAAAGGGAGGAAGAAAATCATGAGTGAATTGGAAAATACAAACGAAGCAAGCATTCAGTCTTTGCTTAAAAACGGCGGTGTTTATTTTAACGTGAAAGGTGACCGCCCGGAAATTATTTTTAAAAGTATTATCAGCAAGCTTAATTTTCCTGAAGATTTTGATACAAATAAACTTTACGAAGAACTTTGCCACCGCGAAGAATTGATGAGTACCGCCGTTGGAAACGGTATTGCAATTCCGCACCCGCGCTATCCGCTTTTAACAAACGATGCAGACCAGAAACTGATTGTCTGCTTTTTGGACAAGCCGGTTATGATGAACCCGCCGGATATGCGTCCTGTTTACGTTTTCTTTATTTTGCTTACAAGTAATACAAAAACACATTTGAAAATGCTTTCACAACTGGCATTTTTGTTCCAGAAGCCTGAATTCAGGCATTTGCTTGAACAGAAGCCGTCTGAAGAAGAACTTTTGAAAGAAATTACACAATCTTTGAAGGTTGAAGCCTGATTTTATAAACTTAGGGGAATTCGATTAACGAAGTAGTTTATAAATGAAAGGGCAAGAAGCGGCGGTTTTAAACTTTTTGGGGGAAGATTAAAGCCGCCGTAATATAATATTCATAGGAGAAAAACATGAATACTAAAGAATTAGAAGCTGTAGCTTTGTCAGTGCGCAGCCTTTCAATGGATGCTATCCAAAAAGCAAATTCTGGTCACCCAGGATTACCGCTTGGTTGTGCAGAATTAGCCGCTGTTTTGTACGGCGAAATTATGAATCACAACCCCAAAAATTCTTCATGGAAAAACCGTGACCGTTTCGTACTTTCTGCTGGTCATGGTTCAATGCTGCTTTATTCAATTTTGCACTTAAGCGGCTACAAAGTTACCATGGATGACATTAAATCTTTCCGCCAGATTGGTTCTCATTGTGCCGGTCACCCGGAATACGGAATTACTGACGGCGTAGAAACAACAACCGGTCCGCTGGGACAGGGTTTTGCAATGGCTGTTGGTTTGGCAATGGCAGAAAGCATGCTTGCTGCAAAATACAACACACCGGAATACAAAATTGTAGACCATTATACATACACCTTGATGGGTGAAGGCTGTTTGATGGAAGGCATTTCGTCAGAAGCTTCTAGTCTTGCAGGTTCATTGAAACTGGGCAAACTGATTGCTTTCTACGATGAAAACAAAATCAGTATTGACGGTTCTACAGACATTGCTTTTACAGAAGATGTTGCAGCACGCTATACAGCATACGGCTGGCAGGTTTTGCGCGGTTCAATGTACAACATGGAAGAAATCGTAAAACTTGTTGCAGAAGCAAAAAAAGACGACCGTCCTTCTTTAATTATTTTGAAATCTACAATCGGACAGGGCGCACCTACAGTTGCTGGTACAGCAAAAGCCCACGGTGCACCGCTTGGCGCAGAAGGCATTGCCGCTGCAAAAGCAAACCTTGGTATTCCTGCTGACAAAGATTTCTACGTTGCACTGGAAGCTTATGCATATTTTGAAAAACGTGCAAAAGATTTTGCCGCTGCAAACGCTGAATGGGACAAAATGTTTGACGAATGGTCAAAAAAATACCCGGAAAAACGTGCAGAATGGGATGCAGATTTCAGCGGCAAAGCAAACCCTGTTGCATTGCCTCAGTACAAAATCGGCGATTCTTTGGCAACACGTGCCGCATCTGGTAAAGCACTTAACGTTATGGCACAGCGCTACAAGAGCCTCGTTGGTGGTTCTGCCGACTTGCAGGGGCCAAACGTTACAAAACTGGAAGGCGAAACAGCATATTCAGCTGCAAACCGCGGCGGCCGCTATATTCACTTCGGTATCCGCGAATTTGCAATGGCTGCAATCTGTAACGGTATTCAGCTTCACGGCGGTTTGCGCACATTCTGTGCAACATTCATGGTTTTCAGCGACTATTTGCGCCCTGCATTGCGCTTAAGCGCATTGATGAATCAGCCGGTTGTTTACATTATGACCCACGATTCAATCTACGTTGGCGAAGACGGTCCTACACACCAGCCAATCGAAACTTTGGCTGCAATGCGTGCAATTCCTAATACAAAAATCCTGCGCCCGGGCGATGCAGAAGAAACTGCAATTGCATGGGAAATTGCAATGGAAAGCACAACAACACCAAGCTGCCTTGCTTTGACACGTCAGAATCTGGCTGTTTACACAAAAGAAGACCCGGACTGGCAGAAAAATGCACGCAAAGGTGCTTACGTTGTTCTTAAAGGTGCCGAAAAACCAGACGTTACTGTTCTTGCAACAGGTTCTGAAGTTAACCTTGCACTTGATGCAGCAAAACTTGTTACCGGCAAAACAGTACGCGTAGTTTCTGTTCTTGACCGCGAAGAATTCATCCGTCAGGACAAAGCATATCAGGATGCAGTTTTGGGCAATGCCGCACGTGTAGTTACAGCCGAAGCCGGCGTTTCTATGGGCTGGGAATATTTTGCTAAAAACGCAAGCGATTGTTTCGCAATCAACCGTTTTGGTGAAAGCGGTCCTGCTGCAAAAGTTGCAGAACACCTCGGCTTTACAGCTGCTAACCTTGCAAAACTTATTCAGGGCTAATTCTGGTTTGTAAAACCATTTATAAAAACGCCGGTGCAAAGATGAAAAATCCTTTGTGCCGGCGTTTTTTTATGCCCGGACATTTGCATAAAATATGCGGTTTTAATCGCTTTTAAATTGAAAATTTTTGATTTCAGCGCATTTACTAGCTTTGCAAGTTTTTGTATATTATAAAAACCATGGATTTTGAATTTGAGCAGAATATTAGCGGCAGTTTCGCCGAAGAAGATTTTTTAGAACCCAATGATTATCAGGTTGTACTTTACAACGACGATTACACAACCAAAGATTTTGTAGTTTTAGTTTTGCAAAAATATTTTCATAAAAATATGGTAGAAGCCGTGGAAATTATGGAAAACGTACACAAAAAGGGCAGTGCCGTAGTGGGCGTTTATCCGTATGACATTGCCGCAACCCGGGTTCAGCTTACACTTTCTATGGCACGGGCAAACGGGTTCCCACTTCGCTGCGGCTTAGACCGTTTGTAATTTCATAAAAAACACCTTTCCCAAATCTTAGGAAAAAAAACATGAATATTTCAAAAGAGGCGCAAAATGCGATTTTTAAGGCGTGGAATTTTGCCTTAAAAGAAAATCACGAGTTTGTTACGCCCGAACACTTGCTTTTAATTTTATTGCAGCACCCGGTAACGCAAAAACTGCTGGTTCTGTGCGGCACCGATTTAGAATTCTTAAAGGAAGGCTTGACCGCCTATCTTGAAAAAAACGTACCCGTTGCGCCAAACCTGCAGCCGATTCAAACTGTAGGTTTTGAAAACGTAGTGCAGCAGGCATATTTTCACTGTTTAAGCGCCGAAAAAAAAGCAATTTTTTTATCTGATTTGCTGGTAAGCATTTACGACGCCCGGCAGAATATTTGTTCAATTTTGCTGCGGCAGGCGGGCGTAAGCCGTTTAACCCTTCTTAGTTTCATCGTAAACCCCGAAAGCGAAGACGATTTTGAAAGCGAAATTGTGCCGCTGGAAGAAAGCATAACTTTTGAAGACCTTCTGGATGAATATTTAACCGGCGACGAAGCTGCAAAAGGCAAAAAAAATGGCGATTTTTCGGCACAGACTCTTGGCGAAGAACTGTTCAAAAATACAAAACTGCCGGAAGATATTCAGATAGAACCGAACGAAGGCGATTTTGGTGCAAAAGGAACTTCCGATTTTGCCGGTGATTTAGCCGAAGCCAGCGAAGGCTTCCGGCGCGAAAAAGAAGGCGGCAAAACCCGGCGCAGCATGATTGAGCGCCTTACCACCGATTTAACCGCAAAAGCCGCCAGCGGCGAACTTGACCAGCTGATTGGGCGCGAAGAAGAAATGCAGCGCACTCTGCAGGTTTTGTGCCGCCGCAGCAAAAACAATCCGCTTCTGGTTGGCGAACCCGGCGTTGGCAAAACTGCAATGGCAGAAGGCCTTGCGCAGGTAATTGCAGGCGAAAACGTACCCGAACCGCTGAAAGGCTTTAAAGTTCTAAGCCTTGATATTGGCGTTTTAATCGCCGGCACAAAGTTTCGCGGCGAGTTTGAAGAACGCATTAAGCGTCTCGGCGACGAACTGGTAAAGCGCGGCAATATCATTCTTTTTATTGACGAAATTCACACGATTGTTGGGGCTGGTACAGCCGGCAACGGCGCGCTAGACGCCGCAAATCTGTTTAAGCCCCTGTTTTCTTCTAAAAACGTGCGCTGTTTGGGCTGCACCACTTACGCCGAATACAACAAAATTTTTGAAAAAGACCGGGCTTTAAGCCGCCGTTTTCAGAAAATTGACATTGCGGAACCAAGCCCTGACGAAGCTTTGCAGATTTTGCAGGGCTTAAAAGTCCGGTATGAAGAATACCATGCGGTGCGCTACAGCCCCAAAGCCCTTGAAAAAGCCGTAAAGCTTACCGACCAGTTCATGTTTGAACGGCGCCTGCCGGATAAAGCCGTGGACTTGATTGATGAAGCCGGTTCCTATGCGCGGCTGCACCCGGCAGAGTTTTCTTTTATTGAAGAAGAAATTTTGAACGATCCGGAAAGCGGCGAGCGGATTGCCAAAACTTACGCCCAGATTGACGAAAGCCTTATTGAAAAAATCTGCGCAAAAATGGCAAACATTCCGGAACAGACCGTTTCTACCAACGAAAAAGAAGTTTTGCGCAATCTGGAAAGCAATTTGAAAGCCAAAGTTTTTTCTCAGGACATGGCGGTGGAAAGCGTTGTAAAAGCCGTAAAACGTTCCCGGGCTGGTTTTACCACCGGCGAAAAACCGGTTGCAAGCTTTCTGTTTGCAGGCCCAACCGGCGTTGGCAAAACCGAACTTGCAAAGGCTCTTTCCAAAACTCTTAATCTGAAGCTTCACCGATTTGACATGAGCGAATATCAGGAAAAACATACGGTAAGCCGCTTAATCGGTTCGCCGCCGGGCTATGTCGGTTTTGAAGAAGGCGGTCTGCTGACCGATGCCGTGCGCAAAGAACCAAACGCCGTTGTTCTTTTAGACGAAATTGAAAAAGCCCACCCGGATATTTTTAATATTCTTCTGCAGGTGATGGATTACGCCACTTTAACCGACAATCAGGGACGCAAGGCAGATTTCAGGAACGTAATTCTGATTATGACTTCCAACGCAGGCGCACGGGACATTAACAAAAGCCCGATAGGTTTTGCCCAAAGCCCAAAAGCCCAGTCGGCAGTAACAGAAGCTGTAGAAAATCTCTTTACGCCGGAATTCATAAACCGCCTTGACGCAATTATTCCGTTCGGCAGCCTTGATTTGTCTGTAATGAAATCAATTTGCGAAAAGCAGATAAAGCAGCTTAATATGCGCCTTAAAGAAAAACAGGTTGAAGTGGTTTTAACCGGCGAATGTTTGGAATTTATTGCAAAAGAAGGTTATTCTGCCGAATACGGCGCGCGCAATATAAGCCGCACAATTGACCAGCAGATTAGTACCCGGCTTGTTGACGAAGTGCTTTTTGGCAGTTTGTGCAACGGCGGCAAGGCTGTGTGCGGCATAAAAGATAACCAGATTGAAATTACATACGAACACGAATGAGCGAAAAAAAAGCCGAAGAAGATTTTCCATATTTTTCAATTGACCAGTTTCTTCAGTTTCCAAATCCGGAAGAAAGTGAAAGCGGTGTAATTGTTTCCGGCGGTAATCTGTCGCCGGGTATGCTTCTTTCTGCATATTTGCAGGGCATTTTTCCGTGGTTCAGTGATGACGACCCGATTTTGTGGTGGTGCCCGGATCCTCGTTTTGTACTTTTCCCGGAAGAACTGCACGTGCCCAAAAGTTTGCGCCGGGTACTGAACCAGAAAGTATTTACGTTTTCAATTGATGCCTGTTTTGAAAAAGTTATTAAAGCCTGCGCACGGCAAAACCGCCCCGGGCAGGATTCTACGTGGATAACTGACGAAATGATAGATGCGTACTGTGATTTTTACGAAGAAGGTTTTGCCCATTCAATTGAAGCGTGGAAAGACGGCGAGCTGGTTGGCGGATTTTACGGTGTTTGCATAGGAAGCGTTTTTTACGGTGAATCGATGTTTGCCACGGTTGACAACGCTTCTAAAGCGGCTTTCTGCACCTTTGTGCAGGCTTTTAAAAACGCCGGCGGCAAACTCATCGATTCGCAGGTTTACACCGACCATGTTGCCCGTTTTGGCGGAAGGAATATCAGCAGGTCGGCGTTTTTGCGTTATCTGGGCGAATATCTGCCCCAGAAACTTTACGGCGCTATAAATCTGTAACCGACGCCGCGCACAGTCTGCAAATATTTCGGTACTTCGTTGTCGCCCATTTTCTGGCGCAATCTTGCAATGTGCACATCGATTGTGCGCGTACTTATATCCAGTTTGTCATATCCCCAGACTTCGTTTAAAAGCCGGTCGCGTTCAATCAGTTCACCCTGATGCATGTACATATATTCAAGAAGCTTAATTTCCTGCGCCAGAAGCGGCACTTTTTCGCCGTGTACAAGCAAAAAGCCCTTGCGCAGATTTATTACCAGTTCCGGCTCTTCGTTTTGCTTTATGGTTTCGCTTAAAGTTTTTACAGCGTTAAAGCGGCGCAGGTGGGCGGCAATGCGCGCCGTAATTTCTTCAATTGAAGCCGATTTAAGGATAAAATCGTCGCCGCCGTTGTTTAAGGCTTCTACAATCTGGTCTGCTGCTGCGTTTTCGGCAACAAACACAAGCGGAATAATTATGTTATTGCCGCGCAGGTTTTTGCAAATATCAATTCCGTTTTCCCCGGAAAGGCTTGTATTAAGAACTATTAAACCAATTGAATTATTCTGCCCGAAATTTTTGGCTTCTTCTGGGTTTTGGGCAATAACAACCTGAAATCCGCTGGCTTCAAGGCTTTCGGCAAGCGAATTCTGCCAGCTTCTGTCGTTGTCGGCAATTAAAACTGTCTTATTCATAATTTTCTCCGCTGCGTTTATAGTGTAGCGATATATAAATTTATTTACAGCATAGCAATAAAATGTCCTTTTTGCATTAAAAACTTGTTATATTGTAAATCTTTTTTCATTATTCGCGCGCTATGTGTGCCTGCAAATAACACGCAAAAAAAACGGCAAGTCCTGTTTGCGGCAAAAGGCTGTAAAAGTTGAAAAATTTCAAAAACGGGCATATTATTGAAATATATGAAAATCGGTTTTCAGCAGCACCTAATTTCAAACAAAAGAAAAATATTTGCAGCAGTTTTTTTGCTTTGCTTGCTGATAATTTTCGGTTTTATTTTATTTTATATTTTTAAAATCTTTCAAATTACAGACCAGAACAGCCAGCAGGAAAATAATTTCTTAAATCATCACATAATAATTGCAGGCGGGCGCAACAATGCCGACTATTTGCGGCAGGTTTACGAAGGCGCTGCCGCCGTTGCAGGCGATTACAGCGCGGTTGTAGAACTTTTGCTGCCCTCAAGTCAGGCAGAAGACGATTCGCTTTTAAGCAAGCTTGAATATGCTTCTGCGCTGGGGGCAAGCGGCATTATTGCCTATATAGACAGCGACAGCCAGATTGTTCATGCTCCAAAAGATGTTTTTAACGGCGAAATACCGCTGGTCTGTCTGGGGCAGCAAAATCCTTACAACGATTCTATCTGCTACATTGGACCGAACAAATTTGAACTTGGGCAGATTCTGGCAAAAACCGCGGTTCTGCTTTGCCCGGACGGCGGCAATCTGCTTATCCCGGTTGATGCGGTGCAGAACCGCGAAGCTTCCGGCCAGCTGATTGGCAACATGAATCAGGCTTTGAACGAATATTACGCAAGGCAGGCTTCAGACGAAGAAACTTCCGCAAATTCAGTTAAGCGCATAAACGTGCAGATACTGGAACTGAAAAACGACCCCACTATAAGCCCGGACGATTTTATACGGCAGGAAATTATTGCCCGGCACGACATAAACTGCGTGCTGTGCCTTAGTCACGCAGATACTTTGCGCGTTGCCCAGACCGTAATCGATTTGAACCGGACTTCAATTGCGGTAATCGGTTTTGAAGAAAGCGAAAAAACTCTGGATCTTTTGCAGCGCGGCGTTTTGCAGGCGCTGGTTTCGTTTAATGCCCGTAAAACCGGCGAACTTGCGATGGCGCAGATTTTTGAATACATAAAAAACGGCAACGCCAACGTTTACATTCCAAACGACATACGTGTTCTGCGTGGCAAAAATCTTGCAGAAATTGATTTTAAGGCGGTGGAAAAATGAAAAAAGGTTTTTCGCTTTTTCAGCGTTTAAGCATGCGCAACAAACTGCTGCTTAGTTTTTTAATTACAAGCGGCATTATGGCACTTGTTTTTTTCTGCGTAGTTTTAATATTTTCCAACGTTGTAGAATCGGTTGCAGATTCCTACAAAACAAACTCAAAGCTGGACGAATATTCGCTTTTAATTACCCAAACCCAGAACGCGCTTGACGAATACATGCAGGTACGCACATTTGAAAGCATTAATAAGTATTACAATTTCCGTTCAAAGCTGGAAAACAACGATTATAATTTTCCGCACAAGCCCAGCAACGACGAAATTGCGTTTCTGGAATATAAAGTACGCCGCCTGCAAATCTCTTTTTTGCAGTATGCCGAAGCCGCAATATCGGCACGGCGCGCAAACAACCCGGTTGCCGCGGACTACAATTATAAAAACGCGGTAAAAGTCTATTCTATGCTGAATGCGGAAGTGGGAAAGCTTAACAGCGAATATTTCCATAAAAATATTGCGCGGTATAATTTTTCCCTCGGTTCGTTCCGCCGTGCCAGTTCGGTTGGTATTCTGGCTCTTCTGGTGCTGCTTTTTCTGGATTTGATAATCGTTTACGTTCTTGTAACAAACATTACGCGCCCGCTTGTTGAAATTTCAAAAGTTGCCCACCGTATTGCGGAACGCCATTTTGACATTCCGCTTCTGCCAATTGAAAGCCAGGACGAAGTTGGCAATATCTGTCTTGCTTTTAACCGGATGATTGTAAGCATCCGCGAATATATTGATACGATTTGGGAAAACGCGGTAAAAGAAACCGAGCTTAAAGAAAAGGAAATCCGTATGGCGGCGCTTTACAAAGATGCCCAGCTTAAGGCTTTGCAGGCGCAGATAAATCCGCATTTTCTGTTCAATACGCTTAATACCGGCGCCGGGCTTGCTACAATGGAAGGCGCGGACAAAACCTGCTATTTTATAGAACAAATTGCCGATTTTTTTCGCTATAATATTCAGCAGGTAGACCGCGATACAACGCTTGGCGAAGAACTGCGGATTGTAGACAATTATGTTTACATAATGAAAGTTCGGTTTGGCAACAAGTTTGTTTTTGAAAAACAGATTGAAACTGAAAATTTGAACGCCCGTATGCCAAGCATGATATTGCAGCCGCTGGTAGAAAACTGCATTCGCCACGGGCTTGCAGAATTCAGCAGCGGCGGCGTTATAAAGCTTGCGGTCAGCTGGCACGGCGTGGCAGATACAGGCAGCGCCGGCAGTGCGCCAGATATTCCGGCTGAAAACGCAGGAACTGAAAGATTTGAAAAAAACGCGCATTTCAGCGTGGTAGAAAAATATAACCGCAGCTTGCAGGATTTACAGGATTTGCCGGACGGAAATACCGCGCCAAATGCTGCCGCCGGTACAAAGCCCGAAAGTACAGAAAAATCTGTAGATTTTATCGGCGGATATACCCAGATAACGATTTGCGATAACGGCGGCGGCATAAGCCCCGGCAAGCGCAAGGAATTATTGAGCCGCGGTACAAAACAGGCGCAGTCCAGCGACGGCGGCGAAGTAAAGGAAGGTCACGGTATTGGGCTTTACAACGTTATTGAACGGCTTCGCCTTTATTACGCCAGTGATCAGGTATTTGACATTGACCAAAACCCGGCAGGACAAGGTGCCTGTTTTATTGTAAGGATTCCAAATGTACAACATTCTGCTGACAGATGACGAACAAATTGTAATTGACACCCTTTCTTTTATCATTCAGAAGGAATTTGACGACAAGGTCTGCATTTTTTCTGCATATTCCGGCAGCGAAGCCGTGCAGATTTTTAACCAGACAAAAATTGACATAGCCTTTGTTGACATAAATATGCCGGGTTTAACCGGGCTTGAAGCCATACGCGAAATGAAAGCTGCCAGCCCCAATTCGGTGATGATTGTTTTAAGCGCATTTGACCGCTTTCAGTATGCGCAGGAAGCGATTGATTTGGGCGTTTTTAAATATTTAACCAAGCCCGTTAACCGCAATCTGGTAACGCAGACATTGCGCGATGCCATGACGGTGGTAGATTCCAACCGCGGCAAGCTTACTTCTGACCTTCAGCTGAAAGAAAAACTGAATTTTGTGTCGCCTATCGTAGAAAGCGACTTTATTTATTCTTCAATTTTTTCAACAGACAACAGCCGGGACATGGAACCGTATCTGGAGTTTCTGAATATTTCCAGCGAAGCATATTTTTACTGCTGCATAGAACTGCCCCGTGTTGACGAAAAGAACCGCAGCGACCTTTACGACAAAGTGCGCGAATGCCTGCGCAACTGCACCGATGCGATTGTCGGGCCGCTGATGATGAACCGCGTTATCTGCTACGTGCCCTGCGAAGTGCTGGCAACGCCGGAACAAAGCTCTTTTGCCCAGCGCCAGCTGATGAATATTCTTTACCGCCAGCTCAGCATGAAAATCGGTTCAAACGTGCGCATCGGTGTTAGCGGCATTGAGGAAAAAATCGGTTTTACCCAGATTGCCTATAATCAGGCGCTTGCCGCCCTTGCGTTTTGCAACAGCGTTGGCGGCGTGGCTTTTATAGACAGCGCTGCACCAAACAGCACCGAAGAATTAAACCAGATTTTAAATCTTGAACAGCAGATTTTACGCCGCCTTCAGGCTGGCGATGAAAAAACCGTGCAGTCAACTGCGGCGCTGTATTTTCCGCTTTTGTGGCGCAACTTAAACGGCGACGTTGATTCCATTAAAGACCGGCTTTTTACGCTTCTGGTAACGGCAAAAAATACGGCAAGCACGCTTTGTTCTGCGGCAGGCGTACCATTTGAAAAAGACGGCAGTTTGAGCGGCGGTGCCAGCGGTACTTTTGCGGTTTTTAAAGCCACCGATACAGGCCGCGAGCTGGAACAGTTTGTTCTGGGGCAGCTTTGCGCCTATTGCATTACGATAGACAAAGTAAAAAGCCTTAAGCAGAACCCGATTATCGAAAAAACCCGCAGTTTCATTCAGGAACATTTGTCGGACGGAATTTCGCTGGAAGAAGCGGCGGCTTACGTAAACGTAAATCCGTTTTATTTAAGCAAGCTTTTTAAGGAAGAAACCGGCGAAAACTTTATTGATTATGTTACGGATTTGCGGCTGGAAAAAGCCAAGGAACTGCTGAAAGAAGGCAAGCTGAGCATAAAGGAATTGTCGTGGGCAACCGGCTACCCGGATCAGAATTATTTCAGCAAGGTTTTCCGCAAAAAATTCGGCGTAACGCCCACCGAATTCCGCAATCTGTAAAATCCGGGGCGCGGCAGAAACGCAGCTTTTAAGAAAAATTTACTGATTGCCGGATATGCCTTAAAATATTTTTATCTGCCAATCATTCCGCAAAAAGGGAAATATATGCAACGATTTTTCAAACTGGTAAGTTTTTTCATTTTTTCAATATCTGCTGCCGCTTTGCTTTGTGCCTGCAAGCCCAAAACCGAAAACAAGCCCGTTCCGCCGCAGCAAAAACACGAATTGACAATCGGTTTTTCAATTGACAGTTTTGTTATTGAACGCTGGCGGCGCGACTGCGACGTTTTTATGGCAACGGCAAAAGAAAACGGTGCTTCGGTAATTGTGCAGGATGCCGGCAACGACGTAAATGAGCAGATTAAGCAGATTCAGTATTTGATTGATTCTAAAGTTGACGTGCTGGTAATTGTACCAAAAAGCGCCGATTCCCTTGCCGAAGTTGTACAGAATGCCGTTGATGCCGGTATTCCGGTTATTTCCTACGACCGTTTAATGGTGAATACGCCGGTAGACCTTTACATTACCATCAACAGCCGCAAATCTGGCGAACTGATGGCGCAGGGTCTTTTGGAGCATAAAAATTACGGAAAATGGTGCTGTATTTTGGGCGCGCCGGAAGATTACAACATGCACATGATGAGCGAAGGCATTCACAATGTTCTTTCAAAAAGTTCGGTTTCTATTTACAGCGAGTTTTTTACGGAAGAATGGAATTACGACCTTTCGTACCGCAAGATGAACGAGCTTTTGGAAAGCGGTTTTGTGCCTGACGGCGTGCTTTGCGGCAACGACGCGGTTGCAGAAACGGTTCTGCGAAGCCTTTCGGAACACAGGATTGGCAATGTTCTGGTAAGCGGACAGGACGCGGACATTGCCGCCTGCCAGCGCGTTATTGCCGGCGTGCAGACTTTAACCGTATACAAGCCCATTACCCAGCTTGCCCAAAAAGCCGCAGAATGTGCGGTAGAACTGGCAAAAGGCAAAAAGCCTGCCGATTTACCGGCAATAAATGAAGAAATAGACAACGGTTTCGGGCAGATTCCCGTTTTGTGGCTGGATCCGCAGCTGGTAACGGCGCAAAATATTGACGACGTGATAATTAAAACAGGCTTTCATACTGAAGAAGAAATTTACCGCTACGCCCGCTGATTTCCGGCAGGAATTGGTCATGGCGCGCGGATAAACATAAGCACACAAGGAGTAAATATGGAAGACAATGGAGTATTTAAATCTTCGGAGATGAAAACTCACGTAAAAGCACCGTGGGAAGATGAAATGGAAAGCGGCGATTTTGTAAGCTATGCGCCGGGCTATGAAGCAGGCAAATATTTTAATCTTTTTGAAAAATATACATTTACCTGCGCCGCGCCAAAAGGCACTTCTTACAAAGGCGAAGAACCTTTTTCCATGACTTATTATTTTTACAATCCGCTGAAGCACGGCGCAGATTCTTCTAAAAAATATCCGCTGCTTACGTTTTTTCATGGTGCAACAAACTCGCTTAACGGCGAATTGTGCATAAACTATTGCGGCGGCGAACTTTTTGCAAGCCCGGAATATCAGGAAAAAATGGGCGGAGCGTTTATTTTAATTCCTATTGCCAACGAATACCGCGCCGGCGGCGACAAAATAGAAGGCGGCTGGCACGAAGATTATTATCCGGTTCCGGTACACGCGCTTTTTGAAAAAGTTTATGCAGAATACGGCAAAAATCTGTCTAAAAAACTCATATTCGGCAATTCTTCCGGCGGACATTTTGTATGGACTCTTGCAAAGCGTTATCCGGATTTTTTCGATGCCCTCATTCCGGTTGGCGGTTCTGACCTGCCGAACGAAGAAGAGTTTTGTGCCCTTGAAAAACACGGTATGCATTTTCTGGTTCTGCACGGCAAGCGCGACGAGCTTTGTCCGTTTGACGAAGTGATAAAGCCTTTTGAAGAACGCCTTGCGCGTACAAGAAACTGCATGTGCTTTTTTCCGGAATTTGTGCGCAACAGCGACGGAGGCGTAGCTTCAATAAACTTTGGCTTTGAAATGGGGCAGCACTGTCTGATAAACCCAATGCAGGAAAACCTGATGTTTGCAAGCGGAGAGCCCATGTGGCAGGCTTTGCCCCGCGGTGTTACCGGCTGGATTTTTGATAATTTTGCAGAAAAATAAAAACGCGCATATTGCAGAGTGCGGATTGCGGATTTAAGCGCGCCTTGCAATTTTCAATCTGCAATATGCTTCTGCGGTTTGCAATTTGGGGCTTAAACGCCCGTTTCGCCGCTAGAATATTGAAAATTTAACAAAGCCCAAAATCACAAAAAAAGCCCGAAACTTTATGAAAAAGTTTCGGGCAGGTTGGGGGCGTAAAAAATGGCAAAACTTTACGCAAAATAATCAGGATAATTATTTTTAATTTCTACCACGTCAAGGTAAAGCCGGTTAATGTGCTTCAGCAAAGCCGCTTTTGCACGTTCCGGGTCGTGGCTTTTAACCGCGTTCAATATTTCAATGTGTTCTTCAATAATCGGGTCGCCTTTTACCGTGTGCATTTTCATTTCCCTAAAGCGGTCGTAATGAATGTTCATCAGGCGAACCATATAAAAGCACTGCATTTTATTTGTAATCTTGTACATCAGCTCGTGGAACTGGTTATCCACTTCAAGCAGCTTTTCAATTGCCTTGGTTTCGTTATAAAACTGCTGCAATTTTATGTTTGCTTCCATTTGCGCAATGTCGGCATCGGTTGCAAGCTTGCTTGCTTCTTCTGTTACCGCCGATTCAATTGTTGCACGCATAAAAACTGCTTCGTCAACGCGGTTCATGTCTACAAGACTAACCAGGCTGCCTTTCTGCGGCATAATTTCAATAATTTTTGTACGGGCAAGTTCCTGCAGGGCTTCGTGCACCGGCGTGCGCGACAGATGCAGTTCTTCTGCAATGTCCTGTTCGCTAATCATGCTGCCCGGTTTCAATTCCAGATTTATGATATTTTCGCGGATTACGCGCAAAGCGTAGTCGCGGTTGTTTTCTCTGGCTAATTTTTCTGTATTCTTCATTGAATAAATAATAACCGCATAATTTTAATATGTCAAACACTAGTATAACTAGAATACTAGTGTTTTTATGGCGCGGCAGCGTATTGAATAATAAAAAAAGTTATTTACTATTTTTTTTGCACCACCAGCCAAATTCATGCTGTAACCACAACGGAGAAAAACATGAACAAAGCTAAATACAATAAGTATAAAGATTTTTATACTAAAGATTATTTGATGGGTCCAAATTCTTTTCTTTTACTGGACGAACTTGTAAACGAAAATGCGGCAGCTTTAGGCGGCAGGATTTTAGATCTTGGTTGCGGACAGGCACTGACTTCTATTTTTCTTGCCAATGAAACTGCGGCAAAAAGCGTTTATGCCCTGGATTTGTGGATTGAGCCGACTGATAACATGAAAAGAATTATCAGTCATTCGCTGGAAGATAAAATCATTCCGCTTAAAGGCGATGCGCTGGCTCTTCTGTTTGCAAAAGATTATTTTGACACAATCATAAGCGTTGATACTTATCATTATTTTGGTTGTGCAGAAGGTATTTTTGCAGAAAAAATTTTGCCTTTTGTAAAAAAGGGCGGCAGCATTTTAATTGCGGTTCCCGGCATACGGTACGAACTGGCAGGCAAAGAGCTGGAGCTTTTTAAGGAATGGGCAGAAAACGGCGATCACGAATTATTCCATACCGCGGAATGGTGGAAAAACCACCTTTTAAAGAACACTGACGGACAGATTGAAATAAATGTTACCGAAGGAAAGTGTTACGACAAGGCATGTGACGACTGGTTTAAGTCGGGCAACGATTACGGGGTTCGCGACAAAGAGTATTTGGACAAAGGGCTTTACGATTTGCTTAATTTTGTAATGATCAGCATTAAGAAAGTTTAAAAGCCTGAACCCTGATTTTAGATTTTTTGCCATTTCGGGCTGAAAGCGAAAGCTTAAAAAGGCGCAAAGTCTGAAATAAAAATGTTTCAGTTTTGCGCCTTGCCTGAAATGGCAAAAATCGAAAAAAAGAAAGTAGCAGATAAATATGTAGTTGTACCTAAAGTGCTTGTTCCAGCCTGCATCAATATAGTAATAGGTCGAATGTCGAGTTTATATGAAATGTTTAAAAACAGCCTTTCGACAGTCCCTGCCTCGAAAAAAAAGCGTTCGCCCTTCGGTCGTGACGATTTTTTTTTCGTGTCAGTGCCTGTCTGCGGCTGTTTTTATCACAATTATATAGATGTCTTTTGGACTTTTATATAAAACTCGAAATTGAACCTAATAAATTGCGTATAACATACTTCATAGAATTCTTATATATTAAAAACAGTTATCCCCATCAATACCAATTGATTTAAACATCAGACGTTGCGGAATGAACTGCGGCATCCGTAAAAACTTTGGGCTTTTGCATACATCAAGCAGCAAAAGCGAGGCATACCCACAAAAAAGTAAGTAATTGTTTCCTGCATATTCGTGCTATACAATGTCTTAAAAACATTGCACAAGAGGTAACAATAATGAAAAAAGAAGCACTGCTGCTTATAGACATTCAGGATGTCTATTTTACGCCCGGCCCGCTGCTGCTTTACAAGCCCAAAGAAACAGCCGATAAAGCGGCTCAGATTCTTTCCCTGTTCAGAGAAGAAAATAAGTTAGTCATTCATGTTCAGCATAATTTCAAAATGTTTTCAGAAATAAACAAAAGGGTTAAACCAATAGACGGTGAGAAAATAATTCATAAAGATTGTCCAAGTTCTTTCCTTAATACAGATTTGCAAAGCTATCTTAGCGAGAATCAGGTTGAAAAAATTGTGGTTGCTGGAATGATGTCGCATATGTGCGTAGACACCACCGTAAGAGCCTGTCAGGATTATGGCTACGAAGTTACAGTAATTGAAGATGCGTGTACTACAAAAAGCTTGAAATTTAAAGGAGAAAAGATTCCGGCGCAGACTGTTCACGATGCGTTTATGGCGGCTTTGGACGGTATGTTTGCAAAAGTAGTAACGCTGGAGGAATATTTTGAAAATAAGGAATGAGTACACGTGCCCTTTGGAAATTGTTCATGACATAATAAAAGGCAAGTGGAAAACCATAATTCTGTACCAGCTTAAAACCGGCGCCCAGTCTTTGTCTCAGCTGGAAAAAGGGATAGAGGGCATTACCCAGAAAATGCTGCTGGAACAGCTGGGCGAATTGATTATGTTTGGTCTGGTTGAAAAAAAGGAATTTGCAGGATATCCGCTTCACGTAGAATATTCCCTTACAAAAAGAAGAGGGCGCAAAATGCTTGAAGCAATTGAAATTATGCAGATAGTTGGAATTGATTATATGGTAGAAAAGGGAATGCAGGAAACGCTTTTTGCAAAAGGCATAGTTACGCCCGAACAGCTGGCTATTGCATATAAAAATGATGCCTTGGAAACCCTGAATGAAACGAATAATGAAAATTGAAGTGAAGAATATCAGTTTTAGGAAAATGGCGGCAAATGCCATTACGGGCTGCCGTATCATACTAAGCCTTGCAATGATATTTTTTCCGATATTTTCATCTGGTTTTTATGTCTGCTATCTGGCGGCAGGTTTTACGGATATGGTTGACGGAACGATAGCGCGTAAACTTGGCACTGATAGCAAATTGGGTGCAAAACTGGATACTGCCGCCGATATTGTTTTTGCCGCTGTTTCATTGTTCAGGGTTTTGCCTGCAATTCAAATCAGCACAGGCATTTGGATTTGGACAGGACTTATTGGAATGATAAAGATATTTAATGTCGTTTACGGATTTTTGAAGCAGAAACAGTTCGCCGCGGTTCATTCCATTTGCAACAAGCTTACAGGAATAGCGCTGTTTGTTTTTCCGCTTTCTTTGTCTGTAATTGACATAAAATATTCGTCAGTATTTGTTTGCATGCTGGCAACTTTTGCCGCAATACAGGAAAGCTGTTTTATCAGGTCTAATGCCGTGTTTTAAAGTTTTTCCAATATCAGGTGCAGAATTTAGTTCAACATCCGGCATATTGCCCAAAAGCAGATTCCGAAGCAAGTTCGGAATGACAAAAATTCGGA